>JAJYWS010000058.1 GCA_021791335.1 Thermoplasmata archaeon | reverse complement strand
GGACCGGGTCGGAACGGGGCGAAATCAGGATATCCCCCTTGCCTTGGGGACGGCCGATGGCCACAGGATACGCGCACCCGGGTTCGCCGGTCGATTCGTGGTGGGGCCGCTGGGATCTCATCTTGCGCCGCCTGACGGAGTATCGGGAGGAGGCGGCCTGGCCGGTCCGATGCGCTCTGGTCCTTCTGTTTGCCGGCCTTACCGGGCTTTCCGCCCAGCTGGCGTTTTCCCTTCCCTTCACCCCCGTTCCCCTGACCGCCCAGGTCCTGCTGGCCCTCGTGGCGGGCGGGTTCCTCGGTCGGTACCTCGGTCCGGCTTCCCAGGCGGTGTATGTCCTGCTCGGCTTCCTCGGTCTCCCGTGGTTCGCGACGAGTCTCGGGGGGCCCTGGTTCTCGGTCGGGGGGGCCGCGGTGGTCCTGGGCGCTTCGGGGGGCTACCTTCTGGGACTGATCGTGGCCGCCGGTCTCGTCGGCTGGCTGCTGGATCGCCGGCTCCCCGAGCGGCGGTTCGTCCCGATGCTGGGGGTATTGCTCATCGGGGTGGCGGTCATCTATGCGATGGGCGCCCTCCAGTTCCAGGCGGTGCTTCACACCTCTTGGACCACGACCCTCGCCGAGGCGGTGGTGCCGTTCTTCCCCGGTGACGTCCTCAAGGCCGTGGTCGGGGCTGGGATCCTCTCGGCGGTGGTCTCGACAAGGTTTCCCGATCCGGGGCTCTCGGCCCCGTGGGTCCCCCAGCGAATCTCGCTCCGTGAACTGGCCACCGCGGCTGTTGTCATCGGGGCCATCTGGGCTATCGTTCCCCTGGTTCCGTTGGTGGCCGGCCCCGCCACGGCCACGATTCAGCCGTACTACCTGCTTTCCGCCGCCGTCTCCTCGGTCGGGGTCACTCTGGCCCTCACGGTCCAGGGCGTCCTGTCCCGCCGAGGGGCCCGGGCGCTTGCGAAGAGCCGGACCCCCACCTGAGTCCGGGCCCTGGGGTCGCTCTTCGACCCGCCCGAGCCCTCCGGGGTGGGATCGCCGGGGGGGGTCGATCGCCAACCTGGGTGCCGGCCCCCGGCGGCGGCCCGCCCCTCCGCTTGCTTTAACCCTGCCCGGGAACTGACCGCGCTCTCCTCTCATGGATCGCATCGTCTATACGCTCGCGTCGGCGGGACTCATCCGCTCCCTCGGCCGGGCCGCGACTTGGATCTTCCTGCCGGTGGTCTTCGTCGAGATCTACGGACTCTCCTACGCCACCGTCGGGCTGCTCGTGGCGTCGATCGTCCCGGTCAGCATGCTGGCCCACCTCCTGGGCGGCTCCCAGTCCGACCGTCACGGCCGCCGCTGGCTGGCCACGATCCCGAGCTTCGTCTCGGCCCTGTGCATGACCGCGATCTTCCTCTTTCTGAACCAGGGCATCGCGCTCACGATGGGCCTCTGGGCCGTCAACGCCTTCGGCATGGCCCTGTCCGGCCCGTCCCAGAGCGCCATGATCGGCGACGTGACCCGTTCCCTGGACCTTCCGATGGCCTACAGCATCCAGCGGGTCTTCGTGAACGCCGGCTTCGCCATCTCGCCGGCGCTCGGCGGGCTCATCGCCGATACGATCGGCCTTCGCTACCTCTTCCTCTTCGGAGCGGTCGCCACCCTCGGCGAGGGTCTGGTCCTGCTCCTCTTCCTTCGGGAGACGTTGCCGGCCGGTCGGGAGATCTCCAGTGAGCGGCATTGGACCCAGTTCACGGCCCCCTTCCGGGACCGGAGCTTCCTGTTGATGCTCGCGCTGCTGATCGGCTTGGTCGTCGTCGCCAACCAGTTCGGGACGCCGCTCACCCTCTATCTGGTCGATGTGCGGCAACTGCCCCTCCTTGAGTTCGGGTACATCTACGCCATCAACGGGGCCCTGGTCGTGCTCATGCAGATCCCCATCAGCCGTTGGATTGAACGTACCCGGCACTACCTCGTCTGGATGGCCGGGGGCACCCTGCTCTACGGCCTCGGGTTCATCCTGTTCGGCCTGGGCGCCGCCGTTCCGATCTTTGCGGTGGCGATGATCGTGCTGACGATGGGGGAAAACTCGACGAGCCCGATCCAGCAGACCGTCGTCTCCAATTTCGCCGGGCCGAAGCGTCGAGGGAGCTACTTCGGGGCGTTCAATGCCACGGCCAACGCCGCGCGCGCCGTCGGCCCGGTCCTCGGTACGCTCCTCCTGGCCCTCGGAGCGACCGTCTGGTGGTCCTCCATCTTTGGGGTCGCGTTGCTCGTCTCCATCCTCTTCCTCCTTCTGGGCCGCCGACTTGGCAGCCGAGTGGAACACGGAGTCCCTGAGGGACCGGCGTCCGCCGGGGGGTGAGGGGTCCGGGGACGGCGGTCCTTGTCCAGCTTTCCCCGGACCCGTTAGGTGGCCGGCCGTTCAGCGCACCCTCAAGTAGGGCTGGGGAGTTCCGCGGCTGAGGGGAACATGAGCCGATTGGTGCGACACGATGCCCAAGGTCCTGCGATTGTGATGGTCGGCGAGAAGGTGGTGGCGGTCTGTCAGTGCGGACTGAGCCGGAACAAGCCATTCTGCGACGGGAGCCACCGCGCCACCCAGGGAGAGGCCCCCGGCCAGATCTATGTCTACAACCCGGCGAACGAGCGGGTCGAAGTCCCCGACCAGTTCCCGGCGCCCACCAAGAAGTTCGTCGTCGAGTGAGGCCCCGTCCCTCCGCTCTGTTCAGACGGAGCGGAGGGCAAAGTCCCGGCCTTCCCAACGGTCGACGGCCGTCCAATGGAAGGTGAACCGGTACCGGCGGTCGGCCCGCCCGAGGGGCGGTAGATCGACATAATGGAGCCCGAGGGGCGTCGAAACCGCCTCGGTGTCGGTGACCCGGGACCAGTCGGAGTCGCTCCAGTGCAGCACGAAGGGCTGGTCGGCGAGAACCCGCAGCGGAAGCTCGGCACCGATCGTGGTCGGCTGGCGGTTGAACTTCCAGACTTCGAGGGGAGGCGGCGACCGAGGGGCCCCGGCGTAGCGGGCCTCCACGGAGGCGATCCGGTCGAAGACCCGCCGATCCGCGGCCGAACGGAGCAGTTTCAGGTACTCGGCGTGCGCCCAGCAGAGCGGCATCGCCCCTTCGGTCGGCTCGCCGAGAATCATGTGAATCCCGGGCCGGTCGGGCTCGTCCCAAACCTGCTCGGGAAGGAGCCCGGTGCGGGTGGCCATCCGCTCGAGGGTCGCGAGGTGGGGGCCGGGGTCGTGGCCTCGGGCGAGTTCGTAATGGCCCCGCTCTCCGGTGAGGAGCGGCCAGGCCCGGCCGACGCCCCAGCCCTCGTACGGACCCCCGTCGCCCCGGTCGCCGTAGCCGTCATGGTTGTACCGTCGCCAGGTCGGGCCGAACGGCGTCTCCACCTTGAGCAGCGCGTCCACGGCCCTCACCGACGCCTCGATCGTGGGATCGTCCGCCCGCCGGATGCCGTATCGCACCAGCTCCAGGAAGCCCGGATCCACGATCGATTCGGCCGGGAACCGGTTCGGGGTTGCGGGGGCCAGGTTGGGCAGCGTCACCCATCCCATGTCGGGTCCTTCGTTCGGGCGAGGGTCGCCGGGGCGGGCCGGCCGGATCCGCACGTAGTGTCGGCGCAGGCCGGGGACGGCGCTCCCATGATCGGTGACGGTCCAGGCCTCGAGGTGGCACTCGAGAAAGTCGGCATACCGCTGGGCCAGTTCGGCGCTGGCGAGGTCGCGCGCCCCGCGGAGGAGCTCGGCGGCCGCCGTGAGGGCGGCGATGGTGGCCGCCAGGGTCGAAGGGGAATAGCCGGAAAGCTCCTCCCAGCGCTCCTGCGGAGTCACCGGCCCTTCGTGGATCAAAAATCGGGCGGCCCGGCGCACCATCGGAAGCGGGTCGAAGTCCCCCAATTCCCGATCCCGGGCGAGCCGGTGGGCGAGCAGCAAGGGAAACGCGACCTCGTCGAGCTGGACGCCGCTCCAGTACGGGCGGCCGCTGAGCCAGAAGTTCTGGGGGAAACCGCCGTCGGGATGCTGGCGGGTGGCGAGGTAGACCAAGGCCCGCAGAGCGCCTTCGCTGTGCCCCGAGGCCAGCAAGGCGGAGGCCGTCTGGACCATGTCCCGGGTCCAGACCAGGTGGTAGCCCCCCCGGTCGTCGTCCCCCTTCCAGGCGCCCCAGGGAATCGACAGGGAGGCGATGAACGCTCCGGGAAAGGTCTTGTCTTCATGGGCCAGCAGCACCGACCGGCTGCTCCGGCACAGACGCCCCTCGTCGTGGCTGGCGCGGGCGAGCGGGACCGTGTGGGCGACCGTGCGGTCCCACTGCTCGACGAACCGCTTCTCGTGCTGGGCGAATCCGGTCCCGAGGGACTGGTAGAGGGCGGTGATCGCGGCCGACGTGGACTGGGCCAGGGCCAGGCCGATGGTGACCGGCTCGTCCGAGCGCATCGGCAGTTCGCCGATCAAGGCGACATTGCCATGGGGGGCCCGGTCGAACTCCCAGTCGAGCCGATAGTTGCCGGCCAGATCGGTCCAACCGTCGCTCGCGCCGACGTAGCCGACCGAGGCGGTGCGCCAGCCGTGGGCAGTACCGAGGGCCAGTCCCGCCCCGGGTTTCTCGGCGGCGAGGAGCGGGCGGTCGAGGACATTCAGCACGGCCGCGCTGTTGTCCGAGCCCCCGCCCATCAGGTGGGGCGCCGCGAGCGCGTACACCCGGATCTTGGTCCGGAGCTGGGGATCGTGGACCGACAGCTTCAGTTGGGTGAGCAACACCGGCAAGTGCGGGTCACCGAGGATCCGCTTCTCCAGGTGGTAGCGGCCGGCGGGGTCCCGGGACTCCACCCGATAGCCCAGGGCGTGGAGGTAGGGCCGGGTGACGGTATGCTCCAGGTGGCGCTTCTCCTCGTGGAAGAACGACTCGCCGTCGGTGATGAGGAATCCGAGATCGCGCACCTGGGGCAGGTCGATGGTCGGCCCGTAGACTTCGCTCACGGAACCGCGCCAGAGGGTGTACCAGAGTCGGGAATCGGCCGAATAGGCGGTGCCGATGCCCTCCTTGTTGCTGTGGGTCCAGCGGGGCGGGAGTCCGGGCGCCCCGAAAGCGGTCCGGTCTCCCCGCAGCAGGGGCGAATCCACAATCGCCATCGGTCCGGGAACGCGGGGTGAGGTTTAACGGCTGGGGCCGGCGGGCCGACCTGGCACGCATGGCTTTTTGCGCCCGCGCGGCTCGGGGGCGGGCATGAATCTCGCCCTCTTTCTGTCGCTGATCCTGCTCATGACCATTGCCGCCGGCCTCCTCGGCTCCTTGACCGGCCTGGGCGGCGGGGTCGTGGCCGTGCCGGTCCTCATCGTCTTCTTCCAGTTCCCGTTCGTGGATGCGGTGGGCGTGAGCCTCATCACCATCCTGGCCACCTCGACCACCAGCGGGGCCGCCTATGTCCGCGACCACATCACCGACCTGCGCATCGGGATGTTCCTCGAGATCGCCACGGTGCCCGGCGCCTTTGTCGGCGCGGTGGTGGCGATCTTCCTCGCCCGGTCGAACCTAGAGGATGCCCTCCTGGTCGCCCTGGGCGCCGTCCTGATCCTCAGCGCGGTCAGCAGCCTCTTGAGGGGCCGGCAGACCTCGACGCATGGCGGGCGGCCGGACCGGATCTCCCGGTACTTCGGGTTCCGAGGCACCTACCACGACCACGCCCTCGGGACCGCGGTCTCCTACGAGGGGGAGAACACCAAGGGCGCCCTCGGGGTCATGTTCTGTGCGGGGGTCGTCTCGGCCCTCTTCGGCATCGGGGCCGGCGTCCTCAAGGTGTTCGCCTTGGAGGGCGCGCTCAACCTTCCCATGAAGGTCGCCACCGCGACCAGCAATTTCATGATCGGGGTGACGGCCGCCGCCGGGGCCAGTGTCCTGCTGATGGCCGGGTATGTGAACCCGCTCTTCGCGGCGCCGGCCGCGATCGGGACCGCCCTCGGTTCGTATGTCGGCAGTCGCTACCTGCCGCGGCTGCGCAATGAGGCGGTCCGATGGATCTTCGTGGTGGTGGTCTTCGCGCTCGCGATCGAAGTCATCCTCCGGGGGGTGGGATTCGCGGCATGAGCGCCACTCCTCCCGCCTCCACTGACGGCTCGCTCCCCCCTCGGGACTACATCATCATGTCCCGGGTCCTCCGGGTCGGTCTCTTTTCGTCGGTCACCTTCTTCGTGGTCTTCGCCGTGTTGTTCGTCGCCCACAACTGGAACGCCGATCCCACGACGTTGATCCAGAACAACCCGATCGGCCTCTACCTGTCGGTCGGGGGGCTCTACCGGGGCCTCGTCACCCTGCAGGACTCGGCTTACCTCACGGTGGGGGTGCTGCTGATGGTGGCGACGCCCGTCGCCCGGGTGGCCACCGGTGTGATCTTCTTCGAGCATAACCACGAGCGCGGGATGACCTGGGTCACCCTGGCGGTCTTGAGCATGCTGATCGTCGGTCTGCTCTATCTGGGGCCGGCGATCCGCTGATCCGCCTACTTCCCGCCGGGGGCGAGCTCGGCGACGAGCCGCCGGGCGTGCTCCACACCGAAGGCCGCGAGGGCCTCGGCCCGGGGCCGGTCCCGCGCTTCGGCGAACACCCGGAGCAGGGGCTCGGTGCCCGACGGCCGAACCAGCACCCAGCCGCCGTCGCGGAACGCCTTGACGCCGTCGATGGTCAGGAGTCGGTCGCTGCCGGGCGTAAGTTCGGCGGCAAGGCGTTCGAGCACCTTCCCCCGGATCTCGGCGGGGCACGGTAGCTTTTCCTTGAGGAGCGTGTAGCGGGGGATCCGCTCAAGGGCGGCGGCGAGCGTGAGCTCGTGGTGGGCCAGGAGGTCCAGCATGGCCGCGGCGCTCATCGCCCCGTCGCGGGCCAGTTGAAACTCCGGAAAGATGAGCCCTCCGTTCTCCTCGCCCCCGAAGACCGCTTGGCGGGCTTGCATCTCGTGGGTCACGGTCGGTGAGCCCACCCGGGTATAGACGACCTCGCCGCCCAGGGGCCGCACGGCATCCTCCACCGACTGGGAGGCCGTTACTGGCGTGACCACGACGCCGCCGCCATGCTGGGCGACCCGATCCCGGGCCAGGAGGGTCAGGCTCGCCTCCCCCGGGATGTAGCGGCCGGCCGCATCGACGAAGATCGCCCGGTCGGCGTCACCGTCGTGGACGATGCCGAGGTCGGCGCCGAGGGCGACGACCGTCTTCAAGAGGTCGCCGACGTTGGCCTCGGTGGGTTCGGAGAGGTGTCCGGGAAAGGTCCCATCGACATGGCCGTTCAGGGTGACCACCCGGCAGCCCAGGCGCCGGAGGAGTTCGGGGCTGGTCGGGATCGAGGCCCCGTTCCCACAGTCGAGCACGACCGTGAACCGGCGCCGTCGGATCGCCTCGACATCGACCCGCTCCAGGATGCCGTCAATGTACCGCTCGGGCGCTTCCGTAGAAGCCTGGATCGATCCGATCCGATCGAACCCTGGGGTGGTCGAAGGAAGGTGCGCCGCCGCCTCCTCGATCGCTTCCTCCCAACTCCGGGGGATCTCGAGGCCGTCCGGGGCGATGCATTTGAGGCCGTTGAACTCCCGGGGGTTGTGGGAGGCCGTGATCATGACGCCCAGCTGGGCCCCGGTCCGAGGGACGCTGTACTGGAAGGCCGGTGTCGCGAGCAGGCCAAGTTCGAGGACCCGGTGCCCGCTGAGGGCCAGGGTCGCCCCGACCAGACGGGCAAGCGATGGGCTCGAGGTGCGGCCGTCCCAGCCCACGGCGATCCGGGACCCCGCCGGCAGCGTCGCGGCGATTCCGCGGGCCACCCGAAGGGCAAAGCCGGGGGTGAGGGTGGTGCCGACCACCTCCCGGATCCCGTTGGTTCCGAAGAGACGCATACCGTTCGCCCCGTGGGGGAGAATCCTACCCTATATGAAAAGCGGCGACACGCGTCCCCGTCACCGGTGGAACCCCGGGAGGCCGCTGTGCGGTTTCTGGCCGACGAGATGCTGGGCCGCCTGGCCCGGTATCTGCGGATGGTGGGCTGCGACACGGCCGACCTCCGGGGCGCAACGGATTCGGAGGTCGCCGAGCGGGCGCGACTCGAAGGCCGTCGACTGCTGACCCGGGATCGTCGACGGGCCGCCCGAATCGACGGAGCGATCCTCCTGACGGAGGTCGAGATCTCCCGCCAGGTGCAGCAGCTCCACCGCCAGTGCCCGGAACTGCGTTGGACCCCCCGGCCGGTGCGCTGCACTCTCTGCAACGGGCTCCTGAATCCGGTGGCCCTCTCGGAGCGCGAGGCGCTCGCGGCTCCCGAGCGGCTCCGCCGTTCGGATCAGCCGATCTGGAGGTGTCCGAATTGCGGGCACATCTATTGGATCGGGAGCCATCTGGACCGACTGGCGGCCGACTTGGCCCGATGGATCGGGGAGGTGCAGGCGTGAGCCGCACGGTCCTCGTGGAGCTTTCGGGTGAGGCGCCAATGCTCGCTCGGGCGGAGCTGGAAGGCGCGGCCGAGGCTCTCCTCGGCACCCTGCGAACGAACGCTGACGTGGACCTCGAGCTGGTTCCGGTCGAGCTTCCGGACGACCGATCTCCGGTCGATCTGGCCGCCCGGCTCGCCCTGGCCCGCCGCGTGTTCGTCCGCCGGGACGGCGGGGAGCAGCGGTGGGCCGAGGCCCCCCTCCCGCCGGGGACGACGGGGGCCTTCCGGACGCTCGGCCATCCGTCCCGGGCCCCTGACGAGTCGCCTCGGCTTCGGCAGGCGGTCGCCGCCTTCAAGGCCGCCGGGGGGCGAGTGGACCTCGCCCATCCCGACCGCCGGTTTTGGATAGTTCCGGAGGGGGACGAGGAGCGGCTGCTGGAGGAGGTGGCCGCCGTCGATCGGGTCGCCTACCGACGCCGACGGATGCCCCAACTCCCGTACCAGCGCCCCATCGCCCTCGATCCCCGGCTGGCTCGGGCCGCGATGAACCTGGCCCGGATCCGGCCCGGCGAGACGGTGGTCGATCCGTTCCTCGGCACGGGAGCCCTCCTGGCCGAAGCCGGGCTCCTCGGGGCCCGGACCTACGGGATCGACCGATCGGAGGAGATGGTCAAGGGCGCGCTCCGCAACCTGACCTACCTCGGGGTCCCGCCCGAGGCCGTCGCGGTCGACGATGGCGGCGCCTCCCCGGCGGGTTTTCCGTCCTCCTCGGGGGACGCCGTGGTGACGGACCCTCCCTACGGTCGGTCCTCGACCCCCGGCCGCGAGTCACCGGATACCGCCCGCCGGCGGGTGCTCGCGCGGTATGCGGAGCGGATGCCGATCGGCGCCCGAGCGGTAGTCATCGCCCCGGTCGGCAGCCCACCGCTCGACCCGCCGTGGCGGAGAGTCGAAGCGATCCCGGTCCGGGTCCACCGGAGCCTGACCCGGGAGTTTTCCCGCTACGTGCGGGAGCCTTAGGGCGCCAGCGTGAGTATCGTGAAGTTCACGCTCGCGGTGCCCCCGCTGGACTGGCAGAGCTCGCTGCTGGCCACCTCCAAGAGGATCGATCGGGCGGGGTCGGGGTTGAGGTAGTTCACAAAGACGGTCCACTGGGCGCCTCCGGCGAGTTCGGAGTACTCGGCGGTGGGGGTGGTGACCGATCCCCCGGTGAGGGCGGTGACATTGCCGTTGGGCAGGTAGAAGACCCAGGTCGAGTTCGCGGCGTACTGACGTAACGCGGCCCCGGTGAGGATCTCGGTGGTGTTGTTCGGCCCGGCGACCGTCACGCCCAAGACCGAACCTCCGAAAAGGAAGCCGTGGGCGACCGGGTCGCCGTTCTGGACCAGCACCGACAGATTGGCCGCGACGTGCGCCCACGGTGGCGGGTTGGGCAACGGGGTCAGCCCGGAGTCGGAAAGGGCGACCGACCCGGCCGGAACGGCCAGCGGAACCAGGGCGATTCCGGTGAGCAGGATCGCGACCGCCAACGCCCCGAGCGCATAGCGCGAGACGTCCAGGCGGACCAGGTCGTTGAGGGGCGGAGGGTGCCGGGGCCCGAAGATGAAAACCAGGAGGGCGAACAGGAGCCAACCCAGGTAGAAGATCGAAAGGAACACCATGAGCACAATCGCCCCGTAGCTGACGAACCGGGCCCGGTCCCCGAACAGGGCCCGGAACACATGGCCCCCGTCCAGTTGGCCGGCGGGAAGCAGGTTGATGGCGGTCAGGAAGACCCCGAACCAGCCGGCGAGGGCGAGCGGGTGGAGGGTGATGAGGCTCGACGGGAAGAAGTAGGTGAGGGCCTGGATGAACAGCGGCAGGCCGACGATCAGATTGCCGTAGCTCACCCCCAGAAGGGTCGGCGCGCAGTAGGTGACCGACAAAGGGACGGTGTGGGCCGAAAGGTAGAGGCCGGTGAGGAGGATGGGGATGGTGGCGGCAAAGCCGACCAGCGGGCCGGAGATGCCGATGTCGAAGAGGATCTTCCGGTCCGGGATCGGCTCGCGCAGGTTCACGAAGGCGCCCATCGTGCCGAAGAGGACCGGGGGCGGGAGCGGGAGGAAGTACGGCAGCGAGGCGTCCACCCGGTAGTGCCGCGCGACGAGATAATGGGCCAGCTCATGGAGGCCCAGTATGGTCATCAACGGTAGGGCGAAGTAGAGGGCTCCCCCCGCGAAGTCGCCCAGGGTCAGGGTATACCCTCCGACAAACGCCATGTAGATGAGGGCCCCGGCGAAGGTCGTCGTCGCGGCGGTCCCGACCAGCAGGGCGAGGTTGATCCAGGAGCGGGAGGGGCGAGGGCCGGCGGCCCGGGGCGAGCCCCGGAAGATCTCGATGAAGTGTTCGCCGCCCGTGTAGCGGAGGAACGGCACATAGCCCATCGGGCCCAGTTCCCGTCGAAGGTCATCGAATCCCCGGGCGATGCTCCCGGTATCGAGATGAACGGCGAAGACGACCGACCGCGGTCCGACCCGGGTCTCGTAGACCGCGAAGTGGCGCGCGACGAGGGCCTGGAGGCGCTCCAGTTCCGTGCCCCCCGGGTGGGGGGGGCCGGCGCCGGCCGACACGAATCACTCCTCGTCAGAGGGCGAGGACGCCTTCTTGAGTCGCTTCGCCCGTTCCTTGGCAGTGAATCCGGTCGCCTCCTCGAGGAAGGCATTGTACCGGCGGATCGTCTCGCGGGCAATCTCCTCCGGGACCTTCGGATCCATCCGCACGTCGATCTCGAGCTCCTTGTCGACCGGGCGAGCGGTGAGGTGAGCGATCGCCCCGAAGCGGGCTTCCGGAACCCCGCCGGTCCCGGGTTGGACGGTAAAGTGCACCCGCAGGAGACGGTCGATCTCCTCGTCGGTGAGTCGGCGCAGGTGGCTTCGGCGGACCGGATATCGCTGCACGGGCCGCTCTCACTACCCGGTCAGTCGATAAAAGAGTATTCGGGCTCGGTCAGGCGGTAGGGTCGTCCGAGCTCGTCGGTCCGCTCCGGTTGACAGTTTCCAGTTCGAACAGGACCCGGCAACCCGCCAGGGCCCGGCCCACCTCCTCGGTGAGGTCAATCAGTTCCTCCGGGTCCGGGATTCCTTCCCAGTCGTAGACGAAGTCGTAGTTGCCCTGGACGGGAACGAAGCCCACCTTCCACAGTCGCCGGGTGACCTCGGTCGGAGAGGCTCCCTGGGCGTGGACGAGGAGTCGCAGGTAGGTCTCCATGGGTCGGGCGGGACCAACGCCCTCGGGAATTTTACGCTTGGCGGCGGGCGGGTCCGGGTGTCGGTCGAGGGCGCCCCGGGCGGGAGCCCCGGACTTCATCGGCCCCGGGCTTGGTCCCCCGGCCCCTCGACTGTCCGGGCATACGGAGGGGCGGTCGGCCTCGTCGGTCGATCCGACCGGCCCGAATCCGACGGGATTGGATGGGAAGGGCGTCTTCGCCTCGGAGCAAAGGAACCGTCACGAGCTGGACCAACGGGAGCCCTCTCGAGCGACGCATCGCTTGGATCTTCAGCGCCGCCGGCCGGGTTTCCTCGGAGACCACCAGATGGGTGACGTCGGCTTCAAGGGCGCCTCCCACCCCGTCCCTGAGGGGAACGATCCGGTACGGCCGTCGGCGGTGCCGGGTGAGCCAGGCCAGGAGATGGCGGCGGCGCCGCCGGTAGGACTCGATCCGATCCCCGTCCGGCTTGGGGTGGAGCCGAAGGTAGTGGGCGGTGGTCAAACCGACGCGGAGCTCGCCTCCCAGCCGGTTGGCCACCGATAGCAGCCGTTCATGCCCCCGGTGGAGCCGATCGAAGGTGCCGCCCAGAGCGACGACCCGGCGCCTCGGGCGCCGCCGGGGGTCAGATCCGGACGTAGCTCACCAGGAAGAGCAGGATGATGAGGGCCATGATCCCGTAGAGCACGTAGGTGGTCGTGCGCCGCGAGTCCAGGGCCGCCCTACGGCGCTCGGCACACTCGACACTGCAGGTCTCCTCCGTCGGGTCACACGGGTTCCCGCAGGTCTTGCAGTGGTGGTGGTCGGCGATCGCCTGCATGCTCCAAACGACATCCGACTTCCCCTTATCCTTGGCGGCGAGAGTGCTTCATGGGCTAAGGCCGGCCCACCGGGCCGATCGATTTCATCCCCCACGGAAATGCCTCCGAGCTCCACAGCCTCCCCGGCCGCCGCAAATGGTTATATGGGGGCTCGTGTCGGCGCTTCCCGCATGGGCAATATACGCCAGACCTACATCAAGCGGGTGGCGATCGAACTCATCCGACACTACCCGGAGGAGTTCACAGCCGACTTTGCCCACAACAAGCAGAAGGTCCTGGAGCTGACCGACCTCGGAGTCACCGTGGACGGTCACCTGCAGGCGATCCATAAGAAGCTCGCCAACCGGATCGCCGGGTACGCGACCCGGTACACGAAGCGCCAACAGCGCGTCGTCGCCTGATTCATCCATCCGCGCAAATCGGGGCGCCGGCCCGCGCCCCGGACTCAGAAGGATGGAGTCCACCGGAAGCCGTGCCGGTCCGGGAGGCTTTGGGCCACCCCGTTCCGTCAATCGAGGAGCTGGAGTCCGTCCTGCAGGTGGACGGTCTCGACCGGTGTCGTAGGGCGACCGAAGATCATGCCGCGAGAGTTCGCCACCATACAGGCCCCCACGATGGGGACTCCGAAGTTGGCGGTGGACCGGTGCACCGGGACGCCCAGCACCTCGGTCGCCACCTCGGCCTCCCGATCGGTGGCCTTGGGGTGGATAATGGCGCCCCGGTTCGTGGCGAGGCCGGCCATGCCGACCGTGCCCAGACCGGCGAGGGTGCCGCGCCGGGCCGGGACACCGAGCGCCGTCGAGATCGCGGCGACGGCGCGATCGGAGAACTCCGGGTGGACCAGCGCCCCCCGGTCGTTGACCAGGATGTTGTTGCCCAAGGCGCTCTGGAGCGTCCGCAGGACGGTGACGGGCGCGACCCGTTCGAGCGCCGCCTGTTCGGAGCGGTCGAGTCGTTCGGTGACCACCACCCCGGTCTGGTTGAGCGCGACGAGCGCCCCCAGGACCTCTGAATCCAGGACAGTCGTCCGTTCGACCCTCACGCCCAGGATCCGTTCGAGGTCTTGGGCGAGGCTCTCCGACACCGAGGGAGGCGCCAGCGCCACTCGGTCGGAGACCCGGAGGTAGACCCCCAAGTAGGGGCTACCTCCAAACAGGCCGCGGCCGATCGGCACGCCTCCCGAACCTCCGGCGCCGGTTACGCCCGGTCCATGAGGTCGACCTCGATGAGACCGTCCTCGAACCGGATGACCTTGACCCGAACCTGGGAGGGAATGTGCTGGATGCCGTGCTCCCAGATCGACTCGTTGAGCCGGGGGTCGATCCAGACGTCCTCGACCCGCCCCTTCATGTGCCGAGCAACGAACCGACGCACCGTGTCGAGTGCGTGGCCGGCCCGCCGGCGTCGGGACGGTGCGAACTGGCTGCGCCGCAGCGGAATCACGTACTCACGCTCGAGTTCCTCGGTGTGGCCGGTGGTGTCTGCCATGGTTGCCTCGCTCTACAGGTGGAGGTGGCCCCGCTTCCAGCTATGACGTTTGGGGTGGCGGGTGACGGCGCGGTTGGTCCGCTGCATCACCCAGGCCGGCACCCGTCGGTTGGTCTTCACCGCGCGGAATAGACGGATCTTTCGGGCCAGCGACTTTCTCCGGTTTGCCATACGAGTTCCCCTTCCTTACTTTCGCGTGATCCGGATCTCCCGCTTCTCGGGCATGATCCGTTCGAGCAACGATCGCAGCATCGTGTCGTCCACCGCCCGGGCGAGCCGCCCGGACGCCGCCAAGGCGAGGAGCTGCTGTTCGACCGATTGCGCCACCTCGGGCTTGGCGAGTCGGATCCGCCCGAGCCGCTCCCGGGCCTCCGGGGTCAGGATCCGCCTCAGGGCCTCCGAACGCTCGGCCTCCCGGCGATCGGCTTCCGCCTGCTGGGCCGCGTAGGCTCCCGCTGGGCCCCCCCCGGCGGCGTACTGCATCTCCTGCAGCTCTCGCACGCGCCGGCGTCTCAGTTCGTTGAGTTCTGCCTCGTCTCCGGCCGCCATCCTTCGCCTCCGCCGTGGCCTGCCTGTACCATCGCCTCAGAGGTACTTGGCCAATTCGGGGCGAGCCTTGGTCAGCTCGACGAGGATTTGCCGGGCCGTCGTGTCCAGGAGTTTTTGACCCTCCGAACTGATGCGGCGGCCCTCGTTCTTGTACGGCTGCACCAGACCGGAGGCTTCGAGCTGCTGGAGGATCTCCCGGGTGATCGACCGGGAACCGGTCCGGGCATGATACGGAGCGCTCCCGCGATCCCGGCGGCCCCCGTACTCCGCGCTCAGCCGGGTCGTGCCGATATGGCCCCGGACATAGACCTTCCGGAGCACCGAAGCGCTGCGCAGGAACCACCAGTCGGGGTCGGTGGGAGCCCGCTCCCGGTGCACCCCGGTCTTGGCAAACAACGCCCAGTCGGGGGGCCGGATCTCGGGACGGTTCTTGAGCTCACTGGCGAGTCGGGGCAGCAGGAGGCCCGGGGGCACATCGTTGGGGTGACTCATGGACGCGCGGCGCCCACGAGACCGGGGTATTTAAATTCGGGGGGCGCATGGTTCGTCCTCCTTCGGAGGGGAGGGACATGGGCGTGGGGATGGGAAGCCGATGTGCCGCCCTTCTGTTGAGCGGCGGGGGTTCGCGGCGGTGGGGCGGAGCGCCGAAGTCGCTCCTCCCCGTCCGAGGCCGACCGGCCCTCGGCTACATGGCTGAGGTGGCGCTCCGGGCCGGTTGCGACCCGATCGTGGCCGTCCTCGGCCCCGGCCAGGAGTCGGCCGAGTCGGCCGTGGTCGGCCTCCCGGTCCGGATCGTCCACGTCCCCGATCACCCTCAGGCCCGCACCGGCTCGATTCAAGCCGGTCTGGCCACGGTGCCGGGCGGACTCGACCTGCTCCTCTGGCCGGTCGACCATCCCTTGGTCCGGCCGGAGACGGTGTCCGCTCTCCTCGCGGCGCGGGGGGCCCGGGGGCGGCCCAGCTGGTGGGTGCCGGAGTTCGAGGGCCGATCCGGCCATCCGGTCGTGATTGCGGCGAACGCCCTGCCCCAAATCCGGGCTCTGCCCGTCGAGGCGTCCTTGCGCGAGGCCCGACCCGAGCCTCCGGACGAGTTGTGCCGGCTTCCGGTCGATGATCCCGGTGTCGTGGCCAACGTCGACACCCCCGAGGCCTATCGAAGGTTTCGGGAGGCGGGTTCGGCCCGGGGGGAAGACTGGTGAACCGCACCCTGACCCGCGAGGCCCTCCGCCTCCTCGACCGGCACGAACCCTTCGTGCGGGCGACCGTGGTCCGGGCCGTGGGCTCCGTCCCGGGCAAGGTCGGCGCGGCGCTGATCCTGCGGAACGACGGAACGGTCGTCGGGACCGTGGGGGGAGCGGCCCTCGAGGAACGGGTCAAGGATCTCGCCCGGCGAGCGCTCGAGGAGCGGCGCAGCGACCTCTACCATTTTGAGCTCCAAACGGGTCGGCCGGGGGGCCTCCCCAGCCTGTGCGGAGGGGCCGTGGATATCTCGGTGGAGTACGTCCCCTCCCGCGCTCACCTCCTCCTCTGGGGCGGAGGCCATGTGGCCCGGGCCTTCGCGGAACTCCTGCCGGCCCTCGAGGTGGACTTCGCCGTGGCGGACGACCGCCCCGAGTGGTCCACCGAGGCGCGGTTTCCCCACGCGACCCGCCGGGAGGTGGTGGCGCCCGACCAGCTCTGGGAGCGGTTCGAGCCGACGGAATTCACCCATCTCTACGTCTTGGGCTATGACGCGGCGAAGGACCTCGAGGTTCTCGCCGTGTCGGCCGGTCGGTTCCCGGGAATCGTGGGGCTGATCGCGAGCCGAACCAAGCGGGAGCGGATGCTCCGAGGGCTTCGCGAGCGGGGGATCCCCCCGGACTGGCTCGGCCGCATCCGCTCCCCCGTGGGCCTATCGATCGGCGCCGAAAGCCCCGCCGAGATCGCGATCAGCATGGCGGCCGAACTGGTGCGGGATCTTCACCCCGAGAATTTACCTACCCGGGCGCATGCGGAGAACCAGCAGGAGACGGATCCGAGATGAGTTCACGAACAATCCCCGTGCGCTTTTGGCTGAACGGGCTCCCCGTGGAACGGGCGGTCCCCCCCGAGCGGATTCTGCTGGACCTGATCCGGGATGAGATCCGTCTGACCGGGACCAAGCGCGGATGCGACCTCGGCACCTGCGGCTGCTGCACGGTCCTGCTCGACGGGGTCCCGGTCCTGAGTTGCCTCACCCTCGCCCTGCGGGCGGACGGCAAGTCGGTGACGACGATCGAGGGGATCGGGGAGCCCGGGCGACTGCATCCGGTCCAGTCCGCGTTTGTCGAATGCGGCGCCACCCAGTGCGGTTTCTGCACGCCGGGGTTCGTCCTGACCGCGGTCGCGCTGCTTCGGGAGCACCCCCATCCCGATCGGGAGACGATCGTCCGGGCGATCTCGGGCAACCTCTGCCGATGCACCGGATACACCAAGATCGTTCAGGCGATCGAGCGGGCAGCGGAGGCGGCGCCGTGAGCCCCGCGACGGCCTCGGGCTCCCCGTATCGGCTCCTCGGGGGCCGCATCCCGTACGTCGAGGGCCCGCTCAAGGTGACCGGTCGGGCGGAGTACACCGACGACATCCACCGCTCGGGGACCCTCGTCGGCCGGGTGCTGCGCAGCCCCTGGGCCCATGCGCGGATCCGCTCCATCGACACGACCGAGGCCCGGAGCCTTCCGGGTGTCGCCGCCGTGCTCACCGGTGAGGCCTATCCGACCCCTTTCGGCGTGCTTCCGATCACCCACGATGAGACGATGCTGGCGGTCGGGAAGGTCCGCTACATCGGCGACATGATCGCCGCGGTCGCCGCGGTCGACGAACCCACCGCCGAACGGGCCCTCGCCATGATCCGGATCGATGTCGAGCCCCTCCCGGAGTTCTCCGACCCGCGGACCGGCCTCACCCGGGTGCCGGAGCCGATCCATGAGCGCGGCCTGCTGGGCAGCAACATCCAGAAGCAGGTGCTGCAGCATTTCGGCGACGTGGACGCGGCGTTTGCCCGGGCCGGCGCCACGGTCCGCGTCCGGGGCCAGTTCGCCGGCGTCACGCATGCCTTCACCGAGCCCCTGGTCACGATCGCGGAGGCGACCCCGGACGGACGGCTCACCGTCTGGAGCGCGACGCAGGTGCCGCACTACCTCCACCGGACCCTGCATGAGGTGCTGGGGATCCCGATGCACCGGATCCGGGTCATCAAGCCCGAGGTCGGGGGCGGCTTCGGGGGCAAATCCGATCCCCTGCCCCACGAACTGGCCTGCGCGGCGCTTTCGCTCGCGACCGGTCGGCCGGTCAAGATGCTGTTCGATCGGGAGGAGGTGTTCTACACCAACCACGGCCGGCACCCGACCCAGAACGACGTGCGGATCGCGGCCGAGGCCGACGGGACCCTCTTGGCCTACGACATCGACACCATCATCGAGGGGGGAGCCTGGAGCTCCTTCGGCACGGTCACGACCTACTACAACGGCGTGCTGGCGATGGGCCCCTACCGGGTGCCGAACTTCCGGTACCGGGGCCGGCGGGTCTACACGAACAAGCCCCCTTCCGGAGCGATGCGGGCCCACGGGGGCACCAACATCCGCTATGCGGTCGAGGTCGGGCTCGACGAACTCGCGGAGCAGCTCTCGATCGACCCCTTCGATCTGAGGGAGCGCAACGCCCTGCCCCCCCACAGCACGACCGTGAACCAGTTCCGGATCACGTCGACCTCCTTCAGGGCCTGCCTCCGGGCGGTGCGGGAGCGGAGCGGCTGGGCCTCCAAGTTCCGCCGGCTGCCGTACGGCCGGGGCATCGGGCTCGGCTGCGGGTTCTACATCTCGGGTTCGAACAGCCCGATCCACTTCACGCCCAAGATGCCCCAGTGCACGGTCCACCTCAAGGCGGACATGGACGGTGGGATCGCGGTCCACTGCATGCAGGCCGACATCGGCCAGGGGTCAAACACCCTGATGGCCGCGATCGTCGCCGAAGTCCTCGGGGTCGATCTCGAGCGGGTCCACGTCCAGCGGGTCGATTCCGACGTGAGCCCGATCGATCTCGGCAGCTACTCGAGCCGCGTGACCTTCATGATGGGCAACGCCGCCCGGCGGGCCGCGGAGGGGATGCGCCGTCAGCTGGTCGAGGCCGCGGCGGCCCTCCTGGGGTATCCGGCCGAGCAGCTGGAGGTGGTCCACGAGCGGATCCAGGTCCGGCACCGCCCCGAAGTGGGCGTCGATTTCATGGGGGCGCTCAACCGGGCGATGGAGGCCGGAGGCGCCCTCCAGAGTTCCGGCGCCTACAGCTCCCCCCCGATGGGGGGCACCTTCAAGGGCGCCCGGGCGGGGACCGCCCCGGCCTACTCCTTCGCCGCGTATGTCGCGGAGGTCGACGTCGACCCCGAGACCGGGGTCTACCGGCCCACGCACGTCTGGGCGGCCTTCGATTGCGGCCGACCCTTGAACCGGCTGGCGGTCGAGGGCCAGATCGAGGGATCGATCCACATGGGTCTCGGCCAGCTGATGGGGGAGTCGATGGAGTACCGGGGCAGTCGGCTGATGAACCCGTCGCTGCTCGACTACAAGATTCCGATGCCGGGCCAGATGCCCGAGATCGAGGTCCTCCTCGTCGGCGAAGACGACCCCGAAGGCCCCTTCGGGGCCAAGGAGGCCGGCGAGGGCCCGCTGGTGGCGATCCTCCCCGCGGTCGCGAACGCCCTGTACGACGCCGTCGGGGTCCGATGCCATGCCGTCCCGATCACCCCGGACCGTCTCCTCAAGGGAATCGATGTCCGACGGTCGGCCGGACGGCCGTGGAAGGGGGAGTAGCGATGCATCTCGACGCGTTCGAACTGCACCGGCCCGAGAGCCTGGCGGAGACGGTCTCGCTGGCCCGGACCTGGGCGGGCCAGGCCGACTATCTTGCGGGGGGGACCGACCTTTTGCCCAACTACAAGATGCATCTCAACCTGAAGCCCCACCTGATCGCCCTCGACCGGGTGCCCGAGCTCGGTGGACTGTCGCTCGACCGGTTCGGGGCGACGGCCACGCTGGGGGCGCTCGAGCGGTTTCCGGGGCTCGCCTCGGCGTACCCGGGGGTCGCCGATGCGGTCGCGGAGGTCGCGACGCCGCTGGTGCGGGCCACCGCGACGGTCGGCGGCAACCTGTTGGTCGAGACCCGGTGCTTCTTCTTCAACCAGAGCCACTTCTGGCGGCAGAGCCTCGGCTACTGCCTCAAGGCCGACGGGGATCGGTGCCATGTGGTGCCCCAGAAGGAACGCTGCTACGCCACCTTCTCCGGGGACCTGGCCCCGGCGCTGATGGTGCTGGACGCCGAGGTGGAGATCGCCGGCCCTTCGGGGGTCCGACGGATCCCGCTGAGCGACCTCTACGATCGGGACGGCGACGGGATCCGGCGGCTCGCCTGGGCCCCGGGCGAACTCCTGGTCGCCGTGCATCTCCCGCCGACGGCCCGGCAGTACCGGGCGAGCTACCTCAAGCTCCGGATTCGGCCATCCTTCGACTTTCCCGAGCTCGGGGTCGCCGTGGCGGCCCGGATCGACGGCGACCGGTGGGACGACCTCCGGCTGGCGGTGGGCGGGCTCGAGAGCTACCCGCGCCGGTTCGATGAGCTTACCGCTCCGCTCGCCGGTGAGCGGTGGTCGGAGGAGCGCCTGCGGCAGTTGGCGACGGCGGTGTCGGCGGCCGTCCGGCCGGTCCGGAACACCTCGCTCGCGCCCGACTACCGCAAGCGGATGGCGGGGGTCTACGTCCGCCGGGCCATCGACCGGATGCGCCGGCGGGTGGACTAGATGATCGAGCCGATCTTTGAACTGGTGGCGGTGGAGCGGCTCCGGATCCATGAGGAGACCGATCCGGTCCATGTGGCGGAGCTCGCCCGGGCGATCGCCGAGGCGGGGGTGGTGCAGGAGCCGATCTGGGTCGCGCGCGGCAGCGCGGTCATCCTGAACGGCCACCACCGGTACGCCGCCCTCCTCCAGCTGGGGGCCGAGCGGGTGCCCGCCTGGGTCCTGGAGTACGATGCCCCGGAAGTCCGGCTCGACCGGTGGAGCCCCGGTCCGCCGATCACGAAGGCGGAGGTCGTGGCGCGCGCCCGGGCCGGCCACCTGTTCTCGATCCAGACGACCCGGCACACCATCGCGGCCGATCTGCCCGCCCGGCCCACGCCCCTCACACAGCTCGGGGTCCGGCCTCGCCGGGCGGAGGCCCGGCCTCCGGGGACCTGAGCCGGCCGAAGGCCAGATCGTTCAGCACATCGACGAGGAGCGCGATCTCCACCGGCCGGAGCCGATCGGCTAGTCCCGAAGGGGTTTCCCCCGGCCGGACGGGGATCCGACGCTGTCCCAGGATCGGGCCCCGGTCCAGATCACCGGTGACCCAGTGGACCGTGGCGCCCGTTTCCGTGAGGCCGTCGGCGATGACCGCCTCCTGGACCTTGAGCCCGTAGAACCCGGGCCCGCCGTAGGCCGGCAGCAGTGAGGGGTGGAGGTTGATCGCCCGGCCGGCCCACCGACGGACCCAGGCGGCCGGCAGGATCCGGAGGAATCCCGCCAGGACCACGAGCTCAACCCCGGCCGCCTCGAGGCGTCGGGTGAGCGCCGCGCTCCACGCCTCCCGATCGAGTCCCCCGGGGGCGATCACCTCGACCGGCCAGCCGTGGTTCCGGGCCCGGTCCACGGCCGGGGCCTTCGACCGGTCGCTCACCACGAGGGCGATCCGTGCGGCGAGCCGCCCCTCATCGATCGCGCTGGCGATCCCCTCCAGGGTCCGGCCTTCCCCGGAGACCAAGACCCCCAAGGCGATCGGCGGCCGGAAGATGGGGGTCGCCGGCATCGTGGGCGGCCTGGGCCTCAGATCTGGAGGTGAAGTTCGAGCCGGTCGGTGAGTTCCTTGTAGCGGTTGCGGATGGTGACCTCGGTAATCCCAGCGACGTCGGCCACCTCGCGCTGGGTCCGTCGCTCCCCGGCCTGGACGCTCGCAATGTAGATCGCCGCGGCCGCGACACCGGTCGGCCCCCGACCGCTGGTGAGTTCCTGCTCCATGGCCTGCTTCAGGATCTCGTTGGCCCGGCCCTGGACCTCCCCCTTGAGCTTGAGTTCGGAGCAGAACCGCTGCAGGTAGTCCTGGGGCCGGGTCGGCACCAGGTTGAGCCGAAGTTCCCGGGCGATGAACCGGTACGTCCGGCCGATGTCCTTGCGGCTGATGCGGGACTTGCCGGCGATCTCGTCGAGCGTCCGGGGGACGTTGCACTGCCGGCAGCTTCCGTAGAGCGCGGCCGCCGCCACCCCTTCAATCGACCGGCCCCGGATCAGGTTGCGGTGGATCGCCCGCCGATAGATCATCGCGGCCGTCTCGCGCACGTTGCGGGGCAACGAGAGTGCCGAGGCGATCCGGTCCATCTCGGCGAGCGCGAAGGCCAGGTTCCGCTCCGTGGCGTTCGAGACCCGGATCCGACGCTGCCACTTGCGGAGCCGGTAGAGCTGGGCCCGGTTGCGCGTGGGGATCGACTTGCCGAAGGTGTCCCGGTTCCGCCAACCGATGTCGGTGCTGAGCCCCTTGTCGTGGATCGTGAGCGAGCTCGGCGCGCCCGTGCGGGCCCGCTTCTCGTTCTGCTCGCTGTCGAAGGCCCGCCACTCGGGCCCCTGATCGATCATCGCCTCCTCGAGAACGAGACCACACTCCTCGCAGACCACCTCCCCGCGCTCGTAGTCCCGGGTGAGATGCGTCGATCCACAACTGGTGCAGCGGACGGTGATCGAACCCTCGGCCGGAGGTCCCACCTTGTCGATGGTACCGGCGCGTTCCACGGATGAGTCCTCCTAGCGGATCGGCTCGAGGGTGGAGCCGAGCAGGGCCACCGCCTCGTCCACCGAGGGAACCTGCCGGGGCCGGACGCTCCAGTACGGGCGGGCGACCGGCCCGAAGATCCGGACCACCTTGCCCTCGAAGGATCGGCGGGGGACTCCGACGATCGTGCCTTCTCTCGGATAGGCGGGGCCGTCGGAGCGCACGGTGAGGCTCCCCTTCGGAGTAATCGCGAGAATCCGACCCGTGACTCGCGATGCCGTGCGACGCTCGTCCAGCGACAAGTAATATACCGCATGTCACCACGATATTTAAACACTTTACCTTGCCGACCGGCGGCCCTCTCGAGGCTTCCCCTTCGGTCGACGCGGCCCAGGCTCGGGGGGGGTAGGCTAACCCCCGGAGTGGGTCGGCACGATTTGGAGACGACGCGGGCGATCGAGCGGGGCATCGAGGGGGAGGGAGCGGCCGTCGTCCAGAACCAGGCAGCCTTCGGGGGGCAGGTCGATCCTCCGGAGCGCGTCCCGCACCCGGGTCCCGGCAGGGAGCTCCAGGTGGTGGTCGATCGAACGGCCGGCGCGGGTGACCTCGAGGTCGACCGGAATGAGGCGGGCGGCGGAGGCGCTGAGGGGGAGACTCTCCGGCGACCGCAGCGGGTCCTGCGCGCCCTTTGAACTCCCGCGATGCATACGCACCACCAGATCTCGAATCTGGCGCCTTGGCCGAGCTAGGCTACCTCAGCACCGCCGTGCCGAAGAGGGGGGAGATAATAACTATTCGTTCAGCGGCGGCGGCGTCCCGGCCCACCGAGCGCGGCCTTGAGCCGCACGATCGATTCGACCGGATACGGGTCGACGCGGGCCGCCTCGGCGAGATGAAGGCTCACGTGGTCGCCGAGGGCGGTGGCGAGCGCCACCTGCTCGAGCAGATCGTCGCCGGGGATCGTCGTTTCCACCAACCGCGCCTCCTTCCGCCCGAGCACCTGGGCGAGGTGGGTGAATCCCCGGAGGGTCAGCGGGGGGACCCCCGAGCGGTGGAGCAGGACCGGGGCGAACCGGCGGGCGGCGAGCCGCCCGGTGGCATCCCAACCGACCAGCGCGTTGTGGAGGATCTCCGGCACCTCGTCGAAGAAGGCGACCCGCTTCGCGTTCTCCTCGACCTGGGTCGACCACCGCCGGGCCACCGGGGAAAACTGGCTGTCGGTATAGATCACCGGAACGGCCCGCCCGATCGCCTGGGCGAGCCGGTGGGCGGGGCCGTTACGCGCCGTCCATGCGCGGCCCTGGGCGCGGACCCTCTCGGCCGCCCGGCGGATCCGGGCCTCGTTGGATTCGGCGAAGGCGGAATCGAAGGCGCCGAGGAGGCTGCCGAGCTGGAAGGCCGCGGTCGACCGCGGCGGGAGACCCGGCGGGAGCACCACGAGCGGGGCATGATCGCGCTCGGCCCGGTCGGTCAGCTCTCCGCCCGACGACAGGACGACCCGCCGGGCCCCCCGGCGCCCCGCCTCCTTGTACGCCTCGAGCGTCTCCCAGGTGTTGCCGCTGTAGCTGACGAGGAGGATGAGGTCGCCCGGGCCCAGCCCCCGGGGGAGCACCGGACTGCGCTGCAGGGCGAGGTGGAGCGGCGTCTCGGCATCGATCAGGATCCGGGCGAGGTCGACCGCGATCGCCGAGCCTCCCATTCCAACCGCCCGGAGGGTCGTCGCCCCCGGAAACGGACCCAGGTCGAGCTCCCGGCCCGCGCGGTAACCCTCCTCCAACTGCCGGGGAAACTCCAGCGCGAGGGCGCGCATCCGGTCGACACCGGCCCGGTAAGCGGCGGTCATCGCTCCGCCGGGGGCCGAACTCTATTAGCGCTTGCGGGGGAGGGTCGGGGCCCGGAGCAGCTGCTCGTAGATCGGCCGGTGGCGCTCGACCACGGAGCTCCAGGTGAACTCGGTCTGCGCCCGAAGCCGGCCGGCCTGTCCCCAGGCCCGGCGCGTGGCCGCCGATTCCGCGAGGGCGACCGCCGCCGCCCGCCACTCGTCGACCTCCCGATGGGGCTGTGCCGGGTCCGGCCCGGGCAGAAGCCGGCCGTCGACCCCGTCGTGCACGAGGCCGGCCAGCGCCGGACCTCCGAGGACCGGAAGTCCGCAGGCGAACGCTTGGAGCACGACCCCCGGCAAGAGCTCGACCCCGCTTGGGTGGAGGAGCATCCCGGCCGCTTGGTACTCCCCGACCAGCCGTTCGTCCGGGACCTCCCCGAGCAGATCGACCGGACCGCTCTCCCTTAGCCGACGGGCGAGGGCCGGATCGGGCGTCGGTCCGACGAGGCGCAGCCGGATCCGGGTGCCGCGCAGGGCGGCGGCCGCGACCTCCCAGCGCTTCGCCGGAATGACCGCGCCGACCCCGAGCGCGATCGTCGGATCTCCGGGCGTTGGGCCCGGACGGAAACGCTCCGAATCGACCCCGAGAGGGATCACCGTCAGGGGGGGACGGGAGCGTTCGGGGAGGCGACGGGTGATCGTCTCAGCGAGCCGCGGCGTCAGCGCGACGGTGGTGAACGATCGAGCGACCGCCCGGCGTTCGAGAAAGGCGCCCCACCGGTCCGTGAGGCCCCGGGCGAGGAACCAGTGGCGGGAATGGGTGGTGTAGACGTACGGCAGATGCCGCTGGGCGAGCCGGTTCGCGACCACCGGCGTCGACGCATGGAGGACCTCCTCCCCCGGGCGCACGGTCAGGGCGCCCAGCTCCCAGGCAAACCAGTACTCGTCGATCGGGCGCCGACGGCGGATCGTCTGGACGATGCGTACGGCGTGGCCGGCCCTCCGCAGGGCCTCGGCATACTCCGCGAGGCTCCGCTCGACCCCGCCGTAACCGGTCGGGGGGATCGGTTCCACCCCGGTGCCGACCAGGACGACCTGCACAAACTCCGAGAGGTCGGCGCGGAGTTAACCGTTCGCCCGGCCCGGAGGTCCCCGGCTCCAGGCGGGGCCGCGACGTTCGAGCCGTGCGCGCCACCGCCGGTCCGCATAGACCGCCACTTCGGCGACGGCCGGTTCTCCATCCCCCCAGAACCGGGCGACCGGCGACCGGCGGAACGGGAACTCGATCCGTCCGTCCACCGCGAGGGCGACCTCCGCCCACTCCGGGTGGCCCTGTCGGTGCTCGAGCAGCGCCGCGGGGTCGATCAGCAGCGATCCCGGCGGGGCCCCCGCACGGTCGGCCCAGGCGTCCTCGAGGGCCCGGCGGGCCGGCCCCTGGGCCAGGGCCTCGGTCTCGCCGGGGTCGGTCGGACCCGGTCCGCTGTAGATCCGCTTGTAGAGGCGGCGCTCGATCAGGCCGCGGACGAGCTCGCCGGGCAGGCCCCCTTCCGTCTCGAGCCGGGTCAGAAGCTCCCCGTCCGTGGCCCGAACCCACGAGTGGGCCCGGGAGCCGAAGTCGTCCGACCGTTCGACCGCCGCCTGGGCCATCGTTTCGGCCGCCCGGACGGTCTTGTGGTAGTAGACGCTCGCGTACATCAGCGCCCGGCCGACCCGAAACCCCTCGATGGCGCTGCGCCCCTTCGAGGCAAAGACCAGCCGGCCCCGCCGCTGGTCGATGGTCGCGAGCAGCCGCGCCGCGTCGATGAAGCCGTGGGCCACCCCCGTGTAGTGGGCATCGCGCTGCAGGTAGTCGATCCGGTCGGCATCGATGGCGCCGTGCAGCAGCTGCCGGAGGAGCGGTCGCCGCTCGGTCCGGGGAGGCGGGTCGATGAGGTCGGCGACCGCGGCCGGCGAGATCCCGGCCCCTTCCAGCGCCTCCCGCAGCCGGGCGTCGGCGGGAACCCCCGGGCCGGCGCGGCCGAGGACGAGCGCCCGGCCGATCCCCTCGTGGGTCGCACCGAGGGCCTCGGCGATCGGCCCGTCGAGGGTGTGGGAGAACGGGGGGTGTCCGATGTCGTGGAGGAGGCCGGCCGCCGCCACCACGTTCCGCTCCTCGGTCGAGAGTCCGATCGCCTCGGCCATGCCGCGGGCCGTCCAGTAGGCGCCCAGGGAGTGCTCGAGCCGGGTGTGGTTCGCCCCCGGAAAGACGAGGTGCGCGAAGCCGGTCTGCCGGACGCCCCAGAGCCGCTGGACCGCCGCGCTTCCGAGCAGGGGGAGCATCTCGGAGTCGAAGTGGATGGGGCCATGGACCGGATCGAAGATCGACTTGCGACGCCGGGATCGGGCCGGGGAGGTCGGCACGGTCCCGGGCAGCGCTCGGTTGCGGATAAGCGTCGGCCGGCCGGTGGACGGTGGGTTGCCGGTTCCGCCGAATCTATTTAACCGAGGCCCGCGGTTGCCCTCTCGGGATGACCGTTTCCTCGACCGGTACCGATCCGTCCGATCGGTGGGCGACGCTCGTCCGTCTCCTCGACGCCGCGCCCGAGGGGGCCGGCTTTCCGGAGGAATCCAAGGTCCTCTTGGACGGTTGGGCCACGGCCTCTTCGGCGCCCGCCGGTCCTTCCTTGGGCCAGCGGCTCGACCTTCTCGACCGCTGGAGCCACCGGTTGCAGGAGCTCGGCGCGCTGGAGGCCGCCGAACGGGTCGCCGAGCTCGCCCGCGCCGAGGCACCCGCGAGCCCGGTGCCCACCGCCCGGTGGGCGGAGCTCCGACTGGAGCGGGGCGCGGATCCCGCGACGATCCTCCCGACGGTGGCGGAGGCCGTACGGGCCCACCCCCGCGCGTTGCCCCTGCTGGTCGTCCGGGCCCTGCTCGCGGAGAAACTCGAGGGCGGCGCGGCCGCCGCCGAAGCCTGGATGCGCTGCGCGTCGGTCGACCCGACGGAGCCGCGGTTTCCGATGGCGGCCCTGAACGGTCGTCCCGGCTATGCCCCGGCCGTCCAGGCGCTGGTGTCGGCGGCCCGGGGCCACACCCCGATCAAGGAACTCCGGGCCCAGCTGGACCTCTGGGCCCCGGCGGAGGGCCGGGCGCCGGAGATCACCCTGCTGCGGTCGGACCTCTCCCTGGAGATGAACGATCCCGACGGTGCGCTTGAGGGCCTGGAGGCCCTGCGTCAGTCGGGGGGCCCGCAAGGACGTGCGGCGGCCTGGCGGTGCGTCGCGGCCGACCGGGCGGCCGGCCGGATCGACTCGGCCGTGGCGGAGACGGTCCGCCTGATTCCGGAGGCGTCCCCCGAGGAGCTCCCGGAGCTCGAGCGATGGGCGACCGAGTGGGAAGCCGCCCGCCCGGACCTCACGGTCCGGTTGCGGCACCGGATCGCCGAGCTTTCCCCCCGCAACCTCGCCAACCTGGACGCTTGGATCCGGGCCGCCGGCGCCGGGCCGGATCGGGCCGAGCGGATCCGGGCCGCCCAGGCCCGCCTTTCGTTGGACCCCGCCCATGGACCGACCTGGCGGCTCCTCGCCGCCGACCGGGAGGCGACCGGCGACCGGGCCGGCGCCCTGGAAGCGTACCGGGCGGTCGCCACGACCGACCCCGCGGCGGAACCGATCGGACGGGGGCTCGCGCTCGCCCGGGAGGTCGGCGCCCCGGAGCTGATCGGTTGGTTCACCGACCGGTGGGCGGCGCTCCCACCCGCGTCGACCGCCGCCGAGGTCCGGGATCTCCGCGAGGCCGGCGCGATCGACCGGGCCCGCCGGGATTGCGCGCACCTTCTCGAGGCCCACCCCGACGACGCGGCCCTGCGCGAGGAGGCCCTCCGGTTGATCGATCCGGAGGGCGACCCGGCGGAGGCGGTCTCCACGGTCGACTGGATGTACGACCACTTCCCCGAGCGGCCGGAGGTCGCCGAGGCCCGGGCCCGTTGCTACGCTCGCCGCGCCCGGGAGGCGGTCGCCGCGAGCCCGGCCCAGATCGAGTGGGCCGAGACGGCCCTGGCTTCCTGGAACCGGCTCCATACCCTCCAGAGCCCGACCCCGGAGTCCCTGCGCGAGGTGGCCCGGCTCGACCGTCTCCTCCATCGCGACGCCGAGGCCCTCGATCGGTACCGTGAACTCGTCCGGCTCCCGGGGGCCGCGCATCTGGACGGGATCCGCGCCGAGTTCGCCCGGGCGCTGCTCGCCGCGTCGGCCTGGGCCGAGATCGATGACTGGCTCGGTCCGAAGATCCGGGCCGGGGAGACCGATCCGCAGGTCATCTGGGCCGAGATCGAGGCGCTCGGCCACCTCCACCGTTCGGGCGCCGCGCTGGACCTGCTGGAACCTCTCCTGGCCCAGGAGCCCGGCAACCCTCTCTACCTGCGCCGCAAGGGCGAGCTCCTGCTGGAGGAGGGACGTCGGGTCGAGGCGATGGCGGTGTTCCGCCGGGCGGTCCAAGCAGCGGAAGGAGATCCCCGCACCCGCTGGGCGATCGGCGATGCGCTCCGCGCCCAAGGGGCCTATGTCGATGCGATCGCGGCCTACCGGGAGGGACTCGCGCTCGCCCCGCACGACCGGTCGGGGCGGATCTCGCTCGGCGAGGCGCTCCTCCTCTCCGGCCAGGCGGCGGCCGCGATGGCCACCGCCGACGATCTCCTGCACGAAGATAGCGGCCTCCTCCCGGCCTGGCGGCTCCGCGCGGATGCCGCCCGGGCGCTGGACCGCGCGGAGGAACTGATCTACTCGCTCACCGCGCTCCGTCGTCTCGAACCGTCCAACCGGGCGACCCTGATCGAACTCGCCCGGCTCCGGGCCGCCGCGGGGCAGGCGGCCGATGCCCTCACCGAGCTCTCGGATCTGGAAGCCCCCTCACCCCCGGGGCCTGAATGGGCCCAGCTGCTGCTGCTCAAGGGCGAGCTCGCCTTGGGGCTCGGTCGGGCCGAGGAGGCCCAGGCCGCGCTCGAGGAGGCCACCCGCATTGACCCTTCGCTGCGGGCCCCCGCGGCCCTCCGGCTCGCCCGGGCCCGGCTCCACGCCGGCCGACCCGACCTGGCCCTGATCGCGCTCGAGGAGGGATCGGTCGGCGAGGGTTCGACGGACGGCTGGGCGCTGCGGGCCGAAATCCTCACCGCGCTCGAACGTCCGGCGGAAGCGCGGGCGGCGTACACGGCGTGGCTCACCCACGATCCCCAGTCGGTCCCGGCACGGGAGGGGGTGGCGCGGAGCCTGCTCGACGAGGGACGTGCCGCCGAGGCCCTCGAGTTCCTGAAGACCCAGATCACCCCGGGGTCGGCGAGCGAGACCCTCTACCTCCTCGAAGCCGAAGCCGAGAGCGGACTCGGCCACCCGGACGCGGCGGTCACGATCGTCGAGGCCGGCCTCGGGGCCTTCCCGGAGGGGGCGTCCCTGTGGGGGCGCCGGGCCGACCTCGCCTTTGCCCGTGAGGATTGGGCGACCGCCGGCCGGGCCTACGCGAAGGCCCTCAAGGGCAACCCGAAGAACGTCGAGTGGCTCCTCCGGGCGGCTACCGCGGCGCAGAAACTCGGTCGCGGGGCGGAAGCCCTCGCCTTCCTGACCAGCGCCTCCGAGGCCGCTCCCGATCGGGCCAGCGTCTGGGTGGCGCTCGGAGCCGCGTTGCTCTCCGAGCACCGGGCGGCCGATGCGATCCGAAGCTTCGATCGGGCGAAGCAGCTCGATCCCGCCAGCGAAGCGGCCCGGGACGGCGCCCGCGTCGCCGAGGAGCAGTTGCGCGACGAGCGGGTGGAATCGCTCGCGCGGGAGGCGGCGCTCCTGGAAGCCAAGCTCGGCCGCCCGGTGACCCGCAACGACCTGTTGGTCCAGCTCCAGATCCCGCTCGACACCCTGGATTCGGTGATGGAGTCCCTGGGACGGGTGCCGAGCGTGGACCTGCGCTCCCTCGGCCCCGCCGAGTGGGCGGCGCTCGAACGGGCCTCCTTCCAGCTGATCGTCGCGGCCCTGGAGCGCCGGCCCGCCGGGGTCGAGCACCGGGGCCTGACGCTCGCCGATGTGGCGGTGCTCTCCCCTCCGGGGACGAAGCTCTCGGAGATGCAGCAGTTGTTCGGGTACGTGAAGGCGGTCCTGGAGATCGATCTGGCCACCGACCCTCCGGCTCCGCCGGTCCCCGTGGAACCGCTCGTCCGCAAGGCGCTCCAGCTGGCCCCGGAGCAGCGCACCCTCTTCGGTCTGGTGCGCTACCTCGGCATCGGGCTCTACGTTGCCCGGATCCTCCAGCGGGTCGAGCAGACCGGCTCGGCCAGCCACTCGGCCCTCCCCGCCCTCGACCTGGGCCGCTACTCGCCCGAGTTCCAGGGCGGGCCGACCGAGCCGGCGGTCGACGACGGGGATCGCTTCTTCGCCCCCGAAAACGCCCCTGCGGCTGCCGCGGAGCCTTCGCCGCCCGGGGCCCACGAGCTCCGCTCCGCCGCCCGCCCCGGCCCTCCGGCCCGCTGTCTGGGTTGCGGTGGGGTCGCGACGGTGCAGCACTCCTGTGGGGCTCCGATCTGCGCCCACTGCATCCAGCATTTCGGTACCTGTCCGAAGTGCGGCGCGCGGGTGGTGGCTCCCCGCCCCCGCCCCGCGGCCTCGCCCCCGGCCCCTCCGCCGGCCCCCCGGGCTTCCCCGACGAAGCGCCCCGCCGCCCCCTCCGGCTCCGGCGGCTCCGAACGGGCCGCTTCGACCCCCCGCCGTGCCCCCAGTGGGCCGGAGTCGCCGGCACGGGAGTCGAATCCCCGGCCCCGCCCGGCCCCCGAACCCGCGCCCTCCAAACCGGCCGGGGCCCGGCCCGCGGCCTCCCGGGGCAGCCCGCCTCCAACGCCCGTGGCCGAGCGGCCGGGTCCCCCTGCAGCGAAGCCGGAGCGTCCGGCGCGCCCGAAGGCCGAACCGCACGACGATGAACCCCGGCTCTGAGGCGCCCGGCCGGCGTGCCCCTCCGCACCCTCTTATAGTCGGTCGGGCCTTGAATCGGGGAGTGCCATGACCTCCTCGACCCGTCCCCCGGCCTCCACGAGCCCCACCGGTTGGATCACCTTCGGTCTCTTCGTGGTCATCGGGGGCCTCTTCCTCGGAGGCGTCTACCTCTTCCTCAGGGCCCAGCCGTTCTGGGCGCTCTTCTGGGTGGGGATCCTGGCCCTGGTCTTCGCGCTCGCCGCCTACCTGGCCGGGGCGCTCACGCCCGACCCGAAGTTCCAGCGGGCGCTGGCCGCCGGCTACTACGGGCTCGGCTTCCTGTTGCTCTACGCCGACCTCGCCGTGAACCCCGGATCGACCCTCTCCTCGGCCTGGCAGTTGGTCGCGCTGGCGCTGGTCACCCTCGCCCTCGCCTCGACCGTCATCGCGATCGGCTGGCGCCGGCGCAGCATCGCCCAACCGCCCCGGGAGGCCCAAGACCGGGAGGCCTGGCGGCAGTCGGGCGGCTCCCCCTCTGCGTTCTCATATACGACCGCCCACTCCCCGAGCAATCCGACCCCCATGCCCGCCCCTTCCTCCCAGAGCCCGCCCCCCCCGCCGGGAGGCCGGTAGTGTCGGCCGTCCCGTCGCCGGTGGCGACCACCTGTCCCCAGTGCCATTCCCCCATGGCACCGGGGGTGCGGTTCTGCCCGCAGTGCGGCGCGCCGGCCGCCGGGGTCGCTTCGGCGGGAACGCCGTCGCCCCCGACGGCGACCGGGCCGGTCGATCTGCGCGAGCGGGTCGACCAGAGTCGCGGCTCCCTGAAGCGTCTCCAACTTCTGGTGCCCGGGTACCGGGCCTACCGGCAGGGGGAGGATATCCGCGAGGCCGACAGCTTCCTGCGGATCCAGGTCGCGAACCGGCTGGCGAACGGCATCCAGACCCTGCAGAACGTCCGCTCGGCGCTGAGCCAGGCGGGCCAGTTCGCCGCCCTGACCGATCTCGCCCCGCTGCTCGCCGACCTCCAGATGCTCGAAGGCAGTGTCCGGCACTCGGAGCAAGGCTACTCGGGGATTTCGGCTCCGGTGCGGGTCGGCAATGCCCAGCTCGACCGGCTCTACGAGTATGACTACGGATTCGTCCAGGCGGCCGACCAGTTGAACGGGACTCTCGGGCAGCTTCCGGCCTCGGCGGCGGCCGGGGGCACCACCTCCCGGGCGCTCATCGCGACGGCCCGTGGGCAGGTCGCCCAGCTGAGCCAGGCGTTCCAGGCCCGCCTCAAGGCGATCGAAGGCATCCTGGTCTGAGGAAGGAGAAGAGCCACCATGGTCACCAACCAACCGATACCGCCCAAGGGCGGCAGCCTGTTCGGCTCCACGACGATCGCCTGGGAGGACGCCTACAAGGGGCCCAACGTGATGTGGCGGGTGCCCCGCAACATCCGGCTGAACGACAATATCGTGGTCCGCGAGGATGAGACCGCCGTCTTCTTCCGGGACGGGAAGGTCCTCGCGTTTTTTGACAAGCCGGATCGTTACGCGCTCACCAGCCTCAACGCCCCGATCGTCGGCGGGCTTGTCCGGTCGCTGTCCGGGGTCCAGCAGCAGGCGGAGGTCTACTACCTGCAGCGCCGGATCTTCGACGGGAAGTTCGGCAGCACCGAGCCGTACACCTTCCGGGATCCGGACTTCGGGCTGGTCAGCCTGCGGGTCTTCGGCAGCTACCGGTGGAAGGTCGGGGCCCCCGACCGGTTCATCGCGCAGTTCGTCGGGACCTTCGGGGCCGCGACGACGACCGACATCGAGGCCCGGTTGAAGGACCAGATGGTCATCCTCGTCTACAATACCCTCGGCAAGCTCAAGGACCAGGGGATCCGGGTGACCGACCTGGCCACCCAGCTCACGACCATCGAGCAGGCCGTGCTGGGGTTCGGACCCGAGCATTTCGGTCCGCTGGGCGTCGAGATCCAGCAGCTTCAGGGGCTATCGATCAACCTGCCCGACAGTGTCCAGCAGGCGGTCGATACCCGGTCCAAGATGGGCGTCCTCGGGGTGAACTACCTCCAGTACCAGGCCGGCCAGGCGATGACCGAGGCGGCCTCGAACACCGGCGGGACCGCCGGGGCTCTCGCCGGCGCGGGGGTCGGACTTGGCGCGGGGATGGGCGTCGGCTACGGGATGACCGGTCAGATGGGCGGGATGTACAACCAGGGCCCGAGCGCGCCCTGCCCGAAGTGCGGGGCCCTGGTTCCGGCCGGCACCCGCTTCTGTCCCTCCTGCGGCAACCCGATGGGCGCCGCGCCCCCGGCCGCGGCCGGGCCGATGCTCACCTGCCCCAAGTGCCAGGCCACCGCGCCGGCGGGCACCAAGTTCTGCCCGAACTGTGGGACCTCCCTCGCGCCCGCGCCTCCGCGCAAGTGCCCGAAGTGCGGCGCCGAAGCGCCCGGGACATCCAAGTTCTGCCCGAACTGCGGGGCGAGCCTGACCGGCTGATCGGCCCGGCCCGCAGACCCTATAATCTCCGAGGTTAGGGCGGAGGCCGATATGTTCTGTCCCAAGTGCGGCAAGGCGGTCCCGGAGGGGGCCCGATTCTGCATGGCGTGCGGTGCGCCGATCCCGACAGGCAATGGCCCCTCCTCCGGGAACGCGCCGACTACGACGGTGGCCCCCCTCGCTCCGACGGGGGCGAGCGAGTTCAAGTGCCCCTCCTGCGGCGCCCCGGTGCACCCGGTCTTCGGCGAGATGGTCATCACCTGCGAGTACTGCGGCGCCTCGGTCTCCCTGGGCGGCAGCGGCTGGACGGCCATCCAGAAGCACTCGATGCTCGCGCTCAAGCTGGCCGACGCGAACGCGGCCCTCGAGGCGGTCCGACGCTCGATGGATGTCGGACTGCTGCACCGCAAGGCGTTCGAGGAGTCGACCGTCACCCAGCAGAAGCTCTCCTTCGTTCCCTACTGGGTGCTGCCGGTGAGCGCGGTGACCAACTACCAGTACCAGGACATCGCGGCGAGCGTCGGCTCGACGGTCGGCACGATCGCCGCCGCCGACATGCTCGGCGGTATGCTGGGGGGCGGCCGGGGCGGGGGCGGATTCATGATGATGCCGATCATGATGGGTCCGACCGTCGGATCGACCCGCCAGTCCACGATCTCCAAGGCCTACGAGTACCCCGTCGTCGCGGTCAAGGCGCTCACCGCCTACCAACCCCACGACTACCAGTTCGCGCTCGAAGAGCGGGGGCTGTTCGACCGCAAGGGGATCCCGGACGGCACGCCGATCCTGAACGGGGACCTGGGGGAAGACGCCGCCCGCCACAGTGCCCAGGCCTTTGTGACCCAACTGCAGTCGGAGGAGGCCCACCGCCAGCACCACATGGTGAGCAACCTGACCGCGAAGGTGGAGGTCTCGGAAGGGGAACTCCTCCATGTCCCCATCTGGCACTTCCTGCTCGAGCGCAAGGGCCAGAAGTCGATCGTGCTGGTCGACGCCCACTCCGGCGCGGTCATCCGGACGGTCAGCTGATCCGTCACCGGGCGGGACCGGCACGTCGTCTAACGGACCGCCCCGGAGCTCGGGGCTTCGAGGCCGTCGATCCCCGTCCGGACGACCCGGTAGCGGCAGGGCACCCGGGCATCGGTTCCGCTCCAGAACCCGCAGTATCGGCACCGGCGACCGACCCGGGCCACGCGTCCGTCCAGCGTCCGGTTGATCCGCTCCGCCAGGGGATCGCCGCAGACCGGGCAGCGCTGCGGCATCGGCCGGCCCCGGCGCACCGAGTAGCGGACCCGGAGCCCGACCCCCGGGGTTCGGGCCAGGAGCCGACGCAGCCGGGCGGTGCCCAGCCGAACGCCGGGATCCTCGCGGCGAAGGAGCCGGAGGATGCCCGATCGGGCCGCCTCCAGCGAGTCGAAGGCGCCGCCCGCGTCGACGAGGGCCCGGAGGGCGGCCCGGCGGATCCGGTCGGGTGGGGGCCGGTGGTGGACCGGCTCGGCGTCGTCAGTCGCCGTGGCCCCTCCGGCCGGTCCGGACGTCGATCTCGGCCTCGTAGAACCGCCGGGCGAACTCGACCTCCCGGTCCCCGAGATCGACCTGGGCGCCGGCCGGCGTCTCGAAGAAGGCGAGCAGCCCCGCCGTCGCCGCCAGCTTGACGGCCCGGGACTTGAGCCGCGGCGAGAAGTTCGGCTGGTCCGACCGAGCGAGCCCCTGCTCGGAGACCTCCCTCAGCCGGTCGTAGAGCGTCCGGTCGAGGCGGATCGGGCGGGGCGCGAACCGTCCGCGGACCAGCGGGTGGCCCGTCTGGATCGCATGGACCAGGAGGAGGTGGTCGCGGATCCTCGGGGAGAGGTCAAAGGCGATCTCGCCGAGCTCCAGCCGCTCGGCGCTCGCCTCGACCGCGCGGAACCGGGCCCGGGTCATGGGGTGGAATCGCAGCAGCATCCGGTCCTCGAGGGCGGCGAAGTTGGGATCGGAGATCGTGGTCCAGTAGTCGGAGCCGCCGAGGCTCCGGACATTGTAGTTGACCGTGAAGAACGAGCGAAAGGTGTACGGGCCGACCGTCCCCCAGGTGGTCTCCCACTTGACCTCGCGCTGTTCCATCACCAGCTTGAGGGGCTCGACCATGCCGCGGTACTTGAACCAGTCGTTGAATTCGGGGACGATGAAGTTGAACGTGCGGCCGGTGTAGGCGGCTCCGACGTGCAGGAACTGGACCGGGGTGATCCCGCCGCAGTAGCGGTTCCGGCCCGGGAGCCCGTGGGCCGGGACCCCGGTCCGCGGGTTGCCCCGGATCAGGTCGTCGATCGAGAAGGTCTTCCCGGTCCCCGGCGGGCCGAAGAGGGCGAGGTGGAAGCCGGTCGACCCGGTGACCCGGCCGGTCGGCGCGACGAGCGGCACGTCGCTCAGGGCGTACTGCTGGAGGAGGGCGAGCAGGGAGTCCGCATAGAGCTCCTCGCCGAAGAGCTCCCGGAGGTACGCCACGAGCCGGTCGATCGAGAAGCTCCGGCCGAACTCGAGGGTCGCGTCGAGCCGGTGGTCGAGCAGGTCGCGGAGCGCATGGAAGAACTCGGTGTCCATGGCGCGGATCTCCTCCGCCTCGTCCGGGACCAGGGCGGTCCGGTCGACCGGTTCCGCGTCGCTCCCGAGCTGGCGGCGGAGCTCCCCCGGGGCCCGGACCAGGTAGATCCGGTCGTTCCGACCCTCGGCGATCTCCTCCAGGAATCCGCGGCGGCGCAATCGGGCCAGAAGTTTGGTGGGGTCCTGGAAGACCCGGTCCCTCAGGAGCCGGCCGCGGACCTCCGAGAGCCGGAACTGGGCGGGCCGACCGTCCGGTGCCGGGCGTCGGCGGTCGGCGTCGGCCACGACCGCGGCGAGCACCCGGGCCACGGCCCGCTCGTCCTCGGGTTTTTCCCCCGGCGGGGGCGCGGAGTCGGATGCCACCGACCGGGGCCGGAACCTCGACCAACCTATAATAGCTCCCTCGCCCCGTCCCCGGCGTGGGCGCCCAGGGGTCGGGGTACGAGCGGGAACTCAAGGAGCTGCTCCAGGGGCAGCCCGAGGCGATCCGCCGGTTCGCCCGGGCGTTGCCCCCCACCGACCGTCCTCTGATCGAGCGGGTGGAGCGGGAGCCGTTCTTGGTGGTTCGTGCGGCCGGCTCCTTGGGCTTCGATCTCGTGGCGCTCCGCCGGGAGTTCGCCTTTCCCCTCGAGGTGAAGTCGTCCCGGTCCGAGGCGATCCACTTCTCGGCGGCGAGCGGCCGGGCCTCCGACCAGCTCGAGGCCCATCGGGCCGCGGTCGGGCCGGTCGGGCTCGTTGTCCTCTACGCCTACCGGCGCATCGGCCACCGAGGCGGCGATCCCTGGCGGCTCTTCGGGGCCACCGATCCGCCCGACACCGGAAGTATCCGCTACCTCTACCGGCGGCTTCCACCGGTCGAGACGACCCGGGAGGGCCACGCCGTCCTCCGTTGGGAGCACGGGATGCCGCTGGTCCGCTTCCTCGAGACCGTGCACTTCCTCACCGAGCGGCCGAAGGTGCCGGTGCCATGAACTGCCGGGTCATCGCGTCCGGATGGACCCGGTTCGGCCGGCGGAGCGAGGGGCTCCTCGACCTCGCGTCCGCCGCCGGGCGGGCCGCCTTGGAGGGGATCGGCCGGGAGCCGATCGACCTCTTGGTGGTCGGGCAGATGTTGAGCGGAGACGGGGAGGGGGTCTCCCATCTGGTGGCCCACCTCGCCGAACGGCTCGGACTCGGGCCGGCCGCCGGCTGGCGGGTCGATGCCGCGTCCGCGTCGGGCGCGGCCGCGTTTCACTCGGCGGCCCTCGCGGTGGCGAGCGGCCGGTACGAGCGGGCCCTGGTCATCGGGGTGGAGAAGATGACCCATCTCCCGACAGCCCAGGTGACCCGTCGCCTCGCCACCTGCCTCGCCCCCGTGGAGCAGGCGGTCGGTGCGACGATGCCGGGACTCGCGGCCCTCGTCGCCCAGCGCTACCTGGGGCGCTACCCCGGGGCCGAAGCGGCGATCGCCGAGGTGACCGTACGGGCCCGGTCGAACGCCGCCCGCAACCCCTTCGCGCAATTTTCGTCCCCGGTCTCCCGGGAGGCGGTCGAGCAGAGCCGCTGGGTGGCGCCGCCCCTCCGGCTCCTCCACTGCGCCGCCATCAGCGACGGGGCGGCGGCCGTGGTCGTCGAACGCGGCCGCGGTCCCGCCACGGTGGCCGGCATCGGCCAGGCGTTCAGCCCTCCCGCCCTCGCGGACCGGCCGGACTCCACCTGTTTTGCCGCGACCCGGGAGGCGGCCCGCCAGGCGTTGGAGGCGGCCCGATGCTCCCGGGACCAGATCCAGGTCGCCGAGATCCACGATGCGTTCGCGCCCTTCGCCTTGATCAATCTCGAGGATCTGGGCTTCGCCGAGCCCGGTCAGGGGGCCCGCTACTTCGCTCCCTCGGGATCGGGACCGGTGGTCCACCTGCAGTTGAACCCCTCCGGGGGGCTGCTCGGACGGGGACACCCCGTGGGCGCATCGGGACTGGCCCAGATCGCCGAGATCGCGGCGCAGCTGCGCGGGGATGCGGGAGCCACCCAGTTGCCGGGGCCTCCCCATTGGGGACTCGCCCAGTCGATCGGCGGATTGGGGGCCCAGAATTTTGTCACGATCCTCGGCGCCGAGGGGGGTGCATGAGCGCGTCGGACGCCCCGGACGGCCTCGAGGCCTTTGCCTGCGGCTCCTGCCCGACCCTCTACCTGCCCCGGCCGGGACCGTGTCCGGTCTGCGGCGGGACCTCCCGAACCCCCCGGCGCGTATCGGCGGAGGCGACGGTGCTCGCGGCGACCGAACTTTCGACTCCGGCCGAGGGCTGGGCCGCGCCGCACCGGATCGCGCTGGTCGAGCTCATGGGCGGCATCCGGGTGCTGGTCGAGTGGACCACCGACCGGCGGCCGGAACCGGGGGTCGGGGTCCGGGTCGAATTCGCGGACGGACGCTACCGTGCCCGGCCGGCCTCCGGGCCTCGACCGGAGCTGTAGGGACGCGGGGAGGGGGAGCTTCCGGTCGACGGGCGGATCCCGACGACCCTTTGAACCCCCGAGGTGAAACCACCACTGGATTAGCAATCCAGCGCCTTGCCGGGCTGGGCCATCCCCGCGCGAGGCCGCCGAGAGACGGACGGGCATAAAGATTCATGCCCCCGCTCCGCGGACCCCTCCGGTCGCCAGATTATTACCTCCGGGCCCCTCCCCCGGCCGGAGCGGGACGATGCGGGTTCAGAAGGTCGGGGTGGTCGGTGCGGGAACCATGGGCAGCGCGATCGCCGAGCTGTTCGCCTACAACGGAATCCGGGTGCTGCTGACCGATGTCGATGCCGCCGCGATCCGCCGGGGGCTCGACCGGGTCCGAGCGCTGGTTCAGGAACTGGTCGAGTTTCACGCGCAGCGCGCCGACCGGGAGATCCGCCGGATCTCCGATCTCGGGATCCAGCTCACCGACGCCCAGATCGTGGCGCTCCGCCAGAGGCTCGCGCCGAAGGTCGATCCGGCCCGGGGGAAGGAGATCGTCGACCGGGTCGAAGGCGGGAGCGACCTCACCGGGTTTGACGGGGTCGACCTGGTGGTCGAAGCCGTCTTTGAACGGGTCGAGGTCAAACGGCCGCTGCTCGAGCGGCTCGACGCCCGGGTGCCGGACCACGCGATCCTGGCCACCAACACGTCCGCGCTATCGATCACCCGGCTGGCCCGCGGCCTCCGGCACGCCGGCCAGACCCTCGGCGTCCACTTCTTCAACCCGCCGTCGACCCTGCCCCTCATCGAGGTGGCCGGTGGGCTCGATACCCGGGAAGAGACCGTGCAGGAGACCCTCGAGTTCCTCGGCGGCCTCCGCAACCACCGCTCGCCGATGGTCCCGATCCGGGTCAAGGAGTCCCCGGCCTTCGTCGTGAACCGGCTGCTGATGCCGATCCTGAACGAAGCCTGCTTCCTGCTGGACGAAGGGGTGGCCAACGCCCGGGACATCGATCTCGCCATGAAGGCCGGGGCCGGCATGCCGATGGGCCCCTTTGAGCTGGCCGACCTGGTGGGACTCGACATCGGACTCGAGGTGTCCGAGACCCTGTTCCGGGATCTGGGTGACCCCAAGTATCGGCCCTCCCCGCTGCTGCGCCGGATGGTCGATGCCGGCCGCCTGGGTCGGAAGACCGGGCGCGGTTTCTACGAGTATCTCTGACGGCCGCGACGGGCGTGGGCCCCGGTCCGCGTTAGGCCGGAGCGCGAGCGGCCGGCGAGGGCGCCGACGGTGGAGCGACCCCCGAGGCCAAGGGATCCGGCGCCGATCGGGGCGCGGGGGGTTTCGGGGGCGGCGGCAACAGCCGCGTCTTGAGGAAGGCGAGCAGGCCCGACCAGGTCCGCTCGGCGGCACCCAGGTCGTACTCCCGAAGATCCCGGGAGAGGTAAAGTCCCCGGGCCTCCGGAAGCTCGAGAATCTCCAGGTCGACGCCGGCCGAACGGCGGGCGTCGAGCCACTGGTCCCGGGACCGCGCCGCGCTTCGGTCCCGGCCGCCGAGGGCGAGGAAGACGGGCGCGGTCACCAGCCGCGGAAGCTCGGGAGGGGCCAAGGGGACCGGATAGGTGAGCGCCAGAGCGCCGATCGATGCCTCCTGGCTCGCCAGCACGGTGGCGAGCGTTCCCCCATAGGAGAGGCCCACCAGGGCCGTCTTCGCCGGATCGACCATCTCCCGCTCCCGGAGGGTCCGCAGGGCGTCGGCGTAGAGGCCCGTGAGGGTGCGGACCGCCGGCGAGGAGGCCGGCACCCCGCCGCCGAACCGGACCCCGGCCCGGAGCGACCAGTGCTGCCCGGGTCCGATCCCCTCGGTCTTGGCAAGGTCGGGGATCATCACCTCGAACCCCTCCTTGGCGAGCCGGATCGCGGCGTCCAGGAGCGACGTGGTGATGCCGTACAGGTCCGGGGTCACGAGGGCGACCGGACGGCGGACGGGGCGGGTGGGCGACAGGAGGAGCGCCGGGGCCCGGCCGGTCGGCAGGGCGGCGGTGGAATACCAGATCCGCTCGCTGCGATACGGCGGGAGCGGCGCCCCGGGAGGATTCTTGGTCTTGGTCCAGGTCTTGTTGAGAAAGTCGAGGACGCAGAGCTTGAAGCGCTCCTTCTGAAGCACGATGACGGCCTGACGGAGGCCGCAGACGTCGCAGACCCCAATCACCCCGCTACCGAACTCGACGTCGGGGAGGTTCAGCAGGCGGTCGTCGTCGCGCATGGTCCGCTCGGCCGTCGCGATGCCCCCCTCGGTTCTTAACCGTTGCCGAGGGCGCTCGGGCCCGGCCCGATCGGAGGGTGAGCCGGCTGCGGTCCCGCGGTACCAATACGTCCAGCCCCGCTCGGCTGGCGCGTTCGGCAAGCTCCCGGTCGGCCGTCGCCAGCAGCATCCGGTGGCGCAGGGCCACCGCAAGGATCGCGTCGTCCCCGGTGCCCGGGCCCAGGACGCGGGGCCAGGCCCCCGTCCGGTTCAAGGCGATGGCGGCCTCCCGAGAACCGTCCTCGGAGAGCCTCAGCAACTCCCGGCGGACGGGGGTGGCGAGGGTGGGGATCGCCGACTCCGAGAGCCGGGCGAGCTCGGCCAACAGCGGGAATCCAGTACGGGCCGCCCGGAGGAGCAGGTTCGTGTCGACCAGGACCCGGGGACGATCAGGGCTTGCGGAGCTGGATCCCAAATTCGGTGCGGTCATACTGACGACCTCCGGTGCGTCCGCGCAGCTGGAACCGCTGGGCCTTCTGGTTGGCGGTCTTCGGGATCGCATCGATGAACTCGATGTACTGGGGGACCATGAAGAACGGCAGCTCCAGGGCGCAGAACTCGAAGAGGCCCCGGGGGTCTTCGGGCACCCCCGGTTTGAGCTGGACGAAGGCCTTGACGTCCTCCTCCCCGAGCGGGGAGGGTACCCCCACCACGACCGATTCCAGGACGGAGGGGTGCCGGTTCAGCACCGATTCCACATCGTAGGGCGCCAGGTTTTCTCCCCGGCGCCGGATGACATCCTTCTTCCGGTCGACGAAGTAGTAGTAACCATCGGCGTCCCGGACCACGTAGTCGCCGGTGTGGAACCAGAGATTGCGCCATGCTTCGACCGTCTGTTCGGGTTTGTTCAGGTACCCGAGGAACATCGTGTAGGGCGCCCGCGGCCGGACGACGAGTTCTCCCCGGGTCCCCGGGGGAACCGGCCGGTCGTGGTCGTCCACCACATCCGCCTCGACGAACCCAAGGGGGGTACCGATCGAGCCCACCCGGACGGCGCCCGGCGGGTTCATCAGAGTGGTGCAGCCGCATTCGGTCATCCCGTAGAGCTCGAGGATCGTGAGGCCGAAGCGGCGCTCGAAGTCGGTCCACAGCGCCTTGGTCGTTCCCGCCGTGAGGGCGGTGCGGACCGAATGCTGCCGGTCGGTGGGGCGCTCGGGCTGCTTGTAGAGCACGTTGATCATGGAGATCAGGAGCGAGACATGGGTCGCCCCGAAGCGGGCGGCCGTCGTCCAGTAGGTGGAGGCGTGGAACCGCTCGTCGTAGGCGGCCGTGGTCCCGTAGAGCATCGAGGTGAGGGTGGTCATCTCCTGCGCATTGCAGTGGAACAGCGGGAGGGCCGTGAACAGCACCGACTCCGGTTCGAGCCGGCTCCGCTGGCCGATCTCCCAGGAGGTGGTGAGCATCTTCTCGTGCGGGATGATCGCCCCCTTCGGGGGGCCGGTCGTCCCGCTGGTGTAGAGGATCGCCGCGGGGTCCCATGGGTCCGGCGCCTCGTCCGCCACCGACCCTTCGACCGCCAGGCTGCTCCAGGCGGCCACGGGGCTTGGGGGCTCGTCGCCTTCGGCGGGGCCGGTCCACCACTCGTGGGCTATCGAGCTCCGGGACCGGACGTCGGCATAGACGGGCCACAGGCGGCGGTCGATGACCAGGCCGGCCGGACGGGCGTCCTCCAGTTCGTACCGGAGGATCTCCCCCTTGAGGGCGGTATTGAGCGGCACCAGGACGGCCCGGAGTTTGGCCAGCGCGAACCAGAGCAGCAGGAACTCGGGGGTGTTGAAGAGGAGGGCGGCGACGCGATCGCCCGCGCGGAGGCCGGAGCGCCGGAGCCCGGCCGCCACCCGGTCGGTTTCGCGATCCAGCTCATCGTAGCGGATCTCGCGCTCGGCGAACTTGAAGGCCGGCTTCGATCCGTAGGTCTTCGCCCGGGTGCGGAGCAGGGTGGCCAGGTCGTGGGGTCGGCCGTCCGTCGGGGGCATCGAAACGGTGGCAGCCGTCCGGAAAGATAACGTTGAGTCGGAGCCGGGCACCCTTTTACGGTGCCCTGCCTACGGCTGACGGGAGCCATGGGATCGACCGTTGCGGACACCGTCATTGACGCCCTGATCGCCGAGGGGGTCGAGAGGGTCTACGGGGTTCCCGGCGACGCGATCAACGCGCTCTTGGATTCCATTCGCCGACGATCCGAGCGGATCCGGTTCATTCTCACCCGGCATGAGGAGACCGCTGCGCTCACGGCAGCCTACGAGGCCAAGTTGACCGGTCGGCTCGCCGCCTGCGTCGGTACCGGCGGCCCGGGCGCGATCCATCTGCTGAACGGGCTCTATGAAGCGAAGATGGAGGGCGTGCCGGTCCTCGCCCTCACCGGCCAGGTCGCCCTGCCGATGATCGGAACCGACTACTTCCAGGAGGTGGACCTGGTTCGGCTCTTCGACGACGTCACGGTCTTCAACCAGATGCTGGTGTCCCCGGAAAGCGCCGGCCTCATGGTGGAGCGGGCCATTCGAGCCGCGCGGAGTGAGCGGGGCGTGGCCCATCTGAACCTTCCGGAGGATCTGGCCCGGGCCGCGTCGAGCCACACCTTCCGTTCCTCGCCCATCGACTACGCCCAGAGCTGTGCCGTTCCCTCCTCCGCGCAGATCCGGGCCGCCCAGGATGTGATCGCTCAGGGCAAGCGGATTGTCCTCCTGGTCGGTAAGGGGGCCCGGGCCGCCCGGCCCGAGGTCCTCGAACTCGCCGAACGGTTACGGGCGCCGATCGTCAAGACCCTCCACGGCAAGGATCTGCTGGCGGACGATCACCCGATGGCGCTCGGGGGCGTCGGACTCCTCGGCACCCGACCGGCCCAGGACGCTTTGGAGCAGGCCGATACGCTCCTGATGATCGGTACCTCCTATCCCTACACCCAGTTCCTCCCGACCCAAGCCCAGGTGGTCCAGATCGACCGGGCCCCCGAGCAGATCGGGAAGCGCTACCCGGTCGATGTGGCGCTGGTCGGGGATGCGAGGGAAACCCTCCTCGCATTGCTCCAGGGACTTCCGGCCCGGACCGACGAGTCGTTTTTGGCCGCCGGTCGCGAGTCGATGGTCAAGTGGCGGGCGGTCCAGGCTGCCGCCGAGAACGACAACTCCACGCCCATCCGGCCCCAGGTCGTTGCCCGGCAGCTCGCTCGGGCCATCGGCCCTCAGGGTATCGTCAGCGTCGATGTGGGCACGGTAACGGTCTGGATGGCCCGCAACTTTCCCGTGATCGATGGGCAACGGCTCCTCTTTTCGGGCTGGCTGGCCACCATGGGCTCCGGGCTCCCGGGAGCTCTCGCCGCGCAGTGGGTCCACCCCGACCGCCGGGTCGCCGCGGCCGTCGGCGACGGCGGCTTCGCCATGACCCTGACCGATTTCGTCACGGCCGTGCGGTACCAGCTACCCATCGTGGTGGTGGTCTTCAACAACGGGAAGCTCGCGTTCATCCAGTTTGAAGAGGAGGTCGAAGGTTTCCCCGACTACGGGACCGATCTCGTCAATGCCGACTACGCCGCGTGGGCCCGCGCCTGCGGGGGCGTCGGCTACACCGTGCGCGATCCGGCCGAGCTGGCGCCCACCCTCGACCGGGCGTTTGCCGACCGCCGCCCGACGGTGGTCGATGTCATGACCCGACCGGACGAGCGGCCGATGCCGCCCCACATCACCCTCTCCCAGGCCGCCGGTTTTGCGAAATCCCTCCTCCGGGAGAAGTTCTTTCCCTAGGCGGCCCGGCATGAGGTCGGAACCGTTCCACCCGGACGCCCCGGCGATCGCCGAACTTGCCGCGGGATTGATCCTGTGTCGGCGCTCCGACCAGCGGGTGCTGCTGCTCCACGAACGAGAGGAGGACCGATGGTGCTTCCCGAAGGGACATGTCGAACCCGGGGAGTCGTTGGTCGAAGCGGCCCGGCGCGAGACCATGGAAGAAGCCGGCCTGGCGGAACTTTCGGTCGACCGGGAGCTCGCTGAAAGCCGGTACCGCTTCTTCGACCTGCGGCGGCGGGTCAACGTCTTCAAGACCACCGTGTACTTTCTCGGCCGCACCGACTCGGACGTTGGCCGGCTGGAGCCGATCTTCGACCGCGCCGAGTGGCTGGCCCCGTCCGAGGCGCTCGTACGGGTGAGGTATCCGGCCGACCGGGCTCCCCTCGAGACCCTCCTCGCCTCCGAACCCCCAACGGTCCGGGGCCGGACCGATTAGGCGATGTGGAAGCGAGCCGATTCTGCGAGCGCCCGGGATTCCGGGTAGCCGGCATCGGCGTGACGCGCCACCCCGATTCCCGGATCGTTGTGCAGGGTGCGTCGTAGCCGCCGCTCGGCCGCCTCGGTCCCGTCGGCCACCACCACCAGTCCCGCATGGATGGAGGTGCCGATCCCCGTCCCTCCTCCGTGGTGGACCGATACCCAGCTGGCGCCGCTCGCGACGTTGAGCAGAGCATTCAGGATCGGCCAGTCGGCGATGGCATCGGACCCGTCCCGCATGGCTTCGGTCTCCCGATACGGGCTGGCCACGCTTCCGGTGTCGTGGTGGTCGCGCCCGATGGCGATGGGGGCTTCGAGCGTGCCGTCCCGGACCATCTCGTTGACCCGGGTCCCGAAGCGTTCCCGATCGCCGTAGCCCATGTAGCAGATCCGGGCGGGCAGCCCCTGGAAGTGGACGTGCTGTCGGGCGAGTTCGATCCATCGGATCAGATGCTTGTGGTCGGCAAACTCCGTCCGGATCATCTCATCGATCCGGTAGATGTCTTCCGGTGAGCCGCTGAGCGCCACCCAGCGGAACGGTCCGCTGCCGACGGCGAAGAGGGGCCGGATATAGCGCGGCACATACCCGGGGATCTCGAACGCTTCGGCGACCCCGGCCTCTTGGGCCCGGTGACGGAAGCTGTTACCGTAATCAAAGGCGTGCGCGCCGCGGGACTTCATGGTGAGGATCGCCCGGCACTCCGTGGCGATCGACTCGAGCACCCTCTCGCGGTGGGCCCGGGGATCCCGCTCCCTCAGAGCACGGGCCGACTCGACCGTTGCGCCGAGGGGGATGTAGCCGACGCTCAGGTCGTGACAGGCCGTCTGGTCGCTCACGATGTCCGGGGTCACCCCCCGGCGGACCAACTCCGGGTACACTTCAGCGGCATTCGCCTCCAGGCCGATGGATCGGGGAGTTTGGGCGGCAACGGCCGAGCGAACCGAAGCGAGTGCGGAGTCCAGGTCGCGGGCCTGCTCCGCAAGGTATCCGTGGTCCAGGCGGCGCCGGAGGGCCCGGGGATCGACGTCCACTACGAGGGCCACCCCGCCCAACAGGGTGGCGGCCAACGGCTGGGCGCCGCCCATTTCGCCCAGCCCCGAGGAGAGCATCCACCGGCCCCGCAGATCGGGGGCTTGAAACTCGATCCGGGCGAGCGAGGCCAGCGTTTCGTACGTTCCTTGGAGGATCCCCTGGGTCCCGATGTAGATCCAACTTCCGGCCGTCATCTGCCCGTACATGGTGAGCCCCCGGGCCTCCAGGTCCCAGAAGATCTCATCGGTGGCCCACTGGGGAACGAGAAGAGCGTTCGCAATCAGGACGCGGGGAGCGTCCGGATGCGTGGGGAAGACCCCCACGGGCCGGCCGGACTGGACCAGCAGCGTCGCATCGTCCGGCAGGGTCTCTAACGCCCGAACGATCCGATGGTAGTCGGTCCAGCTCCGGGCCGCCTTGCCCCGGCCCCCGTAGACAATCAGGTGGGCCGGGTCCCGCGCCACCTCGGGATCCAGGTTGTTCATCAGCAGACGCAACGCGGCCTCCTGGGCCCAACCGCGGCAGCGCTTCTCCGGACCTCGGGGAGCTCGAACCGTGGGGACGGCGTCCGTGGGTTGGTTCACGGACGGCGGAGCCCCCACAGCCTTACAATTCTATCGACCCTGGGGGGACCCCAGCGGATGCCTCGGCTCGGCATCGGAATGCTGTGATCTCTCCCGCTGGCTCTCTTGCGAGCCGGCGGCCGCGGAGAATTCGCTGATCCGTCGGACACCCCCCGAGGTCCGGAAGGGCTTTACTACCCCCAGGCAAAGTAGAATACCGCCGACGGACTCTTGCCCGCGCGCCGCCGTAGCTCAGTCGGTAGAGCAGCTGATTTGTAATCAGCAGGTCGGGGGTTCAAATCCCTCCAGCGGCTCTCCCAAACCGTAACCCGCCCGAGTCCCGGCGGGTTGGTGGGCTTAATCGCGAGGGATGTCGGATGGGGGCACTGGAACGCCCCGTCCTCGCTTTTGGACATTGAGCGAGGCATCCAATGGCAGGCAACGGGCCCAGTGGATTCATCCCTCCGTCCATCCCAGCGATGGGACTCATGAATACCTACCCGTATGGTTCCCCATCGACCCCTAACCCCGGCGCTAGGGAACGTATGTGGAACACCCCGTCTGCCAAGGCGGGGCACGCGCCCGGCCAAGACCGTTCTATCCCGACCGTTTCGTCGGTGCGCCTTCTGCGGGGTCCGCACTTACCGAACTGGGGTCTCTTGTGAGCCCCCGTGGGCCGGTCACAGGGCACGAGGGTCGGTTGAAGGAGAGTGGGGCTCCTCGCCCTCCGACTATGTGGCGAAGGATTCCTGTGTGTCCTGTGGGCGGAGCCCAGGGGACCCCCGCCGTCCGAGACTGGGTCTCGCTGGATCCGGGGCCGCCCAGCGCCCTGGACCATTGGCCCTCCCACCCTCCGTAGGGCGACGAAGTGGGGGTTCCGCCACCATCCCTGAGACGTTCGACCGCAATGATTCACTGAACGGAGCTGCTCTCCCCTTTCCGGCAGCTCCGGCCCCAGACTCGGAAAGCCTCCCCGAAGGGCGTAGGGATGGGGGTTGGGGCGGGTCCTCTTTGCCCGAGCGCGGCAGTCGGAGAACCCTTGACTCAGGGAGACGGGTCGGGCACGAACCGCAAGGAAATGGAGTTGACGCAGTGGCGGGTGTTCTTGGGAGTAAACCGCTCACCCTGGAAGACGTGTCCCAGATGCCCTCCGCAGCCGGCACATCGGATCTCGGTCCGGGCCCCATCCGGGTCCGGCAGCT
>JAJYWS010000052.1:31847-47975 GCA_021791335.1 Thermoplasmata archaeon | reverse complement strand
TGGTCTTGCCGGCGCCGTTGCGGCCGAGCAGGCCGAGGACCTCCCCCCGGTGGAGCTCGAGGGAGAGATGCCGGACCGCGTAGCGGCCCGGAGCGTAGGCATGGCCCAGGTCGAGGGCTTGAAGGACGACTTCCGAACCCATCGTCTGCTCGAGGAGAGCCGCGGGCAGGGGACCCGCGAGCTTGAGGCTTTCCCCCGGCGCCGGTGCTCAGCCGACCGTCGGGTCGATCCGACGGGCGATGCGGAAGCCGCGGGCCCTCAACCGGCAGGAGTCGCACATGCCGCACGGTCGCGCCCCGCCCGCGTAGCAGCTCCAGGTGAGCGCCCACGGAACCCCGAGCCGGTCGCCCCACCGGACGATCTGCGCCTTGGAGAGCCGGAGCAGGGGAGCCTCGACGCGGAACCGGACCCCCCGTTCGGTCCCGGCCCGGGTCGCCCGCATCGCCAGCCGCTCAAACGCCCGGAGAAACTCGGGCCGGCAGTCGGGGTAGCCCGAGTAGTCGATCGCATTGGCGCCGAGGTAGAGGTGACGGAGGCCGTGGCTCTCGGCATACCCCAGCGCGAGCGCGAGCAGGAGGGTGTTGCGGGCCGGCACGTAGGTCGAGGGGATCCGTCGGCCGGACCGTCCGCCCTGCGGGAGCCGGCGGGAGGGGTCGGTCAGGGAGGAGCGCAGGAGACCCCGGAGGGGTAGCCGAAGGAGGGTGTGCTCCAAGACCCCGAAGTGGCGCGCCAGCCGCCGGGCGGCCCGGACCTCCCGGTCGTGCCGCTGCCCGTAGAGCACCGTCAGGGCATGGACCGGGGGGTGCCGTTGCCGGGCGATCGCGAGGCAGGTGGCCGAGTCCATTCCGCCGGAGAGGAGGACGACGCTGCCCCCGTCGGATCGGGGTCGGCGGCGGGTCAGTGGGGTCCCAGCAGCCACAGCCCCCCCAACGCCACCAGCACCGAGGAGAGCATGCCCAGGAAGTTGGTGCTCCCTTTGGTGAGCAGTCCGCGGTTTTCGAAGAGCTCCCCGAGGATCGAGTCGATCTGGCACCCGACGAACCCGGCGCCCGCGACCAGCGCGACGAAGGGTCCGGGCGGGTTCAAGGGATTCGAGAAGAGGGCAAAGAGCCCGACGCCGATGACCGCGGTGGCCAGCGATCCCACGAGCGCCCAGGCCTCGCCGGGCCCCGAGACCCCGCCGTTGGTTCCCGGTTCGACCAGTCGCCCGGTGAGGATGCTGCGCGCGGAGCCGGAGAGCACCCCGATCTCGCTCGCAAAGGTATCGGCGGCCCCGAAGGCGAGGGCCGCCCCGAAGAGGACGGCCCCGGCGAAGGGGGAGAGCACCGACGGGGCGAGGCCGACCAGGAGCGCGATCGCCGTCGGCAGCAGGATGTGGGCGAGCACATTGGAGATGCCGCGCTCCCCCCGGATCCCCTCCTGGACCTTGCGGGCACTCTTCTGGTCGAAGCCGACCCGGGTGGCGAGGGAGCTCGCCACCACGAACAGGACCAACATCGCGAGGAACGGAAACCCGGCGCTGACCACGATGACCGCTCCGAAGAGGGCCGCCACGGCCCCCGCCCAGGGCGTCAGCGCCCGGCCGACGACCGCCAATGCGGAGAGGACGAGGGTCGCGACGACCCCGACCACCGAGTCCAGGAGCGAGAGCACCACGGTGCCGTCAGCGAGTCCGATATCGGGATAACCGTTCTCCCCAGCGCGGGCGGGCCGCCCGACCCTCGGCTTATCCCCGGGGGAGGATCCGGAGTACCGCCTGGAGGAAACTGTCGGCGACGACATCGGGATGGCGGCCGGACGCCCGCAGTTCCCGGTTCCGCTCCTCCGACCGGGGCCCGCCCGAGATGAAACCGGTCAGGAGCCCGAGCGACTCCCCGGCGATCACATCGAGCACCCGGTCGCCGACCATCGCCGATCGGTGGGGATCGAGATGGTGCTCCCGGAGCGCCTGCTCGAGGAGCCCGGTGCCCGGTTTGCGGCACGGACACCGGTCTTCGGGGCGGTGCGGACAGTAGTAGAAGGCGTCGACCCCGGCGGCTTCGGCCGCCAGCCGTTCATTGAGGCGGGCATGGATCCGGGCCACCTGCTCATGGGTGTAGAGGCCGCGGGCGATGCCCGACTGGTTGGTCACGCAGATGATCCGGAATCCGTGGGCCCGGGCCAGCCGCAGCGCGGTGCCCACCCCCCGGAACACTTCGAGGCGATCGGCGTCGTCCAGGTAGTTCAGGTCCACATTGAGCGTCCCGTCCCGGTCGACCAAAAGCGCCGGCTCCAGCGAGTGCATCTCCACCCCCTTCGACCGACGAAGCGGAGGGATAAGGCCTCGTCGTGATGCGGGGGCCATGGCCGCCCCCGGTACGGCGCTTCCCTTTGGCCCGCTCGAGGCGGCCCTGGAGACTGCGCTGCGACCGATCCGACAGGATTCGGATCCGATCCGCCTCCTCTTTTCGGGGGGCATCGACTCGGCGTTCCTCGCCCAGGCGCTGGCCGACACCGGCCGGGTGCACCTGTGGACCATCGGGGTGGCCGGGACCGCCGAGGTGGAGGTGGCCCAATCGGCCGCCCAGTTGCTGAACCTCCCCTGGGGGTTCCACGCCATCGATTCGGCGGGAGTCGCCCGGGCCGCCGAACGATGGGACCGAGAACTCAAGGGCGCCCGGGGCCCCTCCCGATCGGTCGTCGTGGCGCTGGCCCTCGCGATCGCCTCGGCGCCCCCGGGCTGGATCGTCACCGGTCAGGGAGCGGACGAGCTCTTCTGGGGGTACGCCCACTTCCGGGGGCTCGACGCCGAGGCCGCGGCCGAACGAAGCCGACAGGATTTCGAACGGCTCGACCGAGAGGATGGGCCGCGGCTCACGCGGGTGGCCGACGAACTCGGACGGAGGATGGAGTCGCCCTTTACCCATCCGGCATTCCGGGCCGCGGTCGCGACCTGGCCGGCGGCCGAACGGTTGCCCGGACCGTTGACCAAGCCGCTCCTGCGGGCGTGGGCCGGCCAACGGGGGCTTCCGGCGGAGATCCGCGAGCGGCCCAAACGCGCCGTCCAGTACGGCAGTGGGGTCGATCGGCTGCTCCGCCGCGTCCGACGGGGTGCCGAAGAGCTACCCTAATATGCCGACCCCCGTATTTCGCGGCGTGGATCCTTCGTCCGTGAGCCTCTTCTGCCCCCTCGAGACGCGCTACGGACGGCCCCGGATCCGGGCCCTCTTCGATCGGGACGCCCGGCTCCGACGGAGCCTCCGGGTCGAGGCGGCCCTGGCCGCGGCCGAGGCGGATCTCGGAATGATCCCCGCCGAGGCGGCCCGGGAGATCGGCCGGATCGCCGAAGGCCCGACGGTCACGCTCGAGCGCGTCGACGCCCTCGAGGCGGAGCTCAAGCACGACGTGATGGCCCTGACCCGCGCCCTCGCCGACGCGGCCGGACCGGCCGGGCGCTGGGTGCATTACGGTGCGACCAGCGCCGATATCACCGAGACGGCCCTGGCCTTGGAACTGGAGGAGAGCCGCCGGATCCTGCGTGACGATCTGACCGACCTCCTCCGGGCGCTGGTCGACCAGGCGACCCGCCACCGGGCGACGCCCGAACTCGGCCGGACCCACGGTCAGTGGGCGGTGCCCCTGAGCTTCGGGTACAAGATGGCCGTCACCGCCGCCGAGTTTCTCCGCCACCGCGACCGGCTGGACGAACTGACGCCCCGGCTCGTGGTCGGGAAGATCTCCGGCGCGGTCGGGACGGGGGCCGGCTTCGGCGCGCAGGCGGTCGAGGTCGAGGAACGGACCCTCGCCCGGCTGGGCCTGCGGCCGGACGAAGGCCCCACCCAGATCGTCGGCCGGGACCGGATCGCCGAATTCACCAACTGGATGGCCCTCACCGCCGCCTCCCTCGAGCGGCTGGCCACGGAGATCCGCAACCTCCAGCGGAGCGAGATCGGCGAGGTCGCCGAGCCGTTTGACGAGCAGCACCAGGTGGGCTCGTCGACGATGGCCCAGAAGCGCAACCCGATGCTCTCCGAGAACGTGACCAGCCTGACCCGGCTGATCCGGGCATTGGCCCTCCCCGCGCTCGAGAACATGGTCCAATGGCACGAGCGGGACCTCTCGAATTCCGCGAACGAGCGGATCGTCATTCCGCACGCGATTTTGCTCCTGGACGACACGCTGGACAAGATGACCCGGGTCATCACCGGACTTCGGGTCGATGTCGACCGGATGCAGGGCAACCTCCACGACTCCCGGGGGATGTCGATGACCGAGAACCTCATGCTGGCCCTGACCGCCCGGGGGCTCCCGAGGTCGGAGGCCCACGAACTGATGCGGAACCTGACCCGGCCGGGTGAGGGCGACGGGCCGCTCGCCGAACGGGCCGCCCATGATCCCCGGGTGACCCGGCTGCTGACGCCCTCCGAGATTTCCGACCGGCTCGACCCGGCCCGCTACGTCGAGGCGGCGGCGCTCAAGTGCGATCGGCTGGTGGGCCGGATCCGGCCGCGGTTGGGCCCGTGACCGCGACCGACTGGGTGGTGCGCATCCAGGTTCGCTGTCCCCGACCCGAGCACGCCGACTGGATGGCCCGCGCGCTGGCTCCCGAAGCGGCCCGGGAGGTCCCTCGGACCCGGACCGCACTCCAATGCCCGGAGCCGGGCCGATTGACGCTCGAGATCGTCGCCCAGGACTCGGGGGCGGTCCGGGCGGCGCTCAACACCTATCTGGGCTGGATCCAGTTGGCCGAGCGTTCCCTGGGCGTCGCCCTCGCCCACCCGACGTAACATCAGCCCGTGGGGGACGAGAAGCCGACCCTCGACCCCACGCGCGTCCCGAAGCGCTTATCTTCCGTACCGGGTCTCGTCGGCTCGTGGCGATACCGGCGAAGATCCAGAACGACATCAAGCAGTTCCAGCGGCTCCAGCAGGAGCTCGGGGCCGTCCAGCAGCAGCGGTTGCAGATGGACCTCAAGCTCCGGGAACTCTCCCACACCTTGGAGGAACTCCAGGCGATCCCGGAGGAGGCCCCGATCTACCGCCCGATCGGCGGTCTCCTCGTCCGGGCCCAGACCAAGACGGAGGTCCAGACCCTCCTCTCCGACGAAAAGGAGACCCTCGAGATCCGGCTCAAGGCGGTGGAGCGCCAGGAAAACCACCTGAAGGAGCGCTACACGACCATGCAGAAGGAGATCACCGAGGCGCTCCAGTCGGCCGGTCTCGGCCTGGCCTCCGACACCCCGACGGCCTAGCCGGCCGGTTCAGCGGCTCCGACGGATCAACCGGTCGGAGATCTCCCGCACCAGGGGCTTCCGGGCCGTGGCGATGCGCCGGCTCCGATCCAGTCGGGTGAGGGCGCGACGCTCCAAGGCGGCGATCCGCAGCTCCGAGTAGGCCCGGCTGCCGGTCGATTCGATCACCGCCTGGGCATCGGCCACCTCCGAGGGGGTGGCGTCGGGTCGCCCCAGCACCCGGGCGAGGGCCGCCCGGTCGCCGGGCGTTCCGCGCTGCCACGCCCGGACGACGAGCAGGGTCCGTTTGCCTTCGATGAGGTCGTTGGCGCTCTTGCCCGGATCCTCGGGACCGAATCCTGTTCCGAGCATGTCGTCCCTCAGCTGGAAGGCGATGCCCAGGTCGTCCCCGATCGCCCGAAGCTCTTCGAGGAGCGGATCGGAACCCCCGGCGAGGAGGGCGCCGAGGACCAGGGGGGAACTCACCGAATAGACCGCCGACTTGAGCCGATGGACGAGCAGGACATCGGACTCGGTGACCCGGTCGATCGGCCGGGCCCCGTTGCGGATGTCCATCAGCTGGCCGTAGGCGGTGAGTCGGGTCATCCGGACATATTCGGACAGCACCCGGAGCCGTCGGGCGGCCGGTCCCGGTGCCGCGAGCAGGGCCTGGACCGTGAAGGGCTCTTCCAGATCGCCCAAGGTGATCGCCAGACCCCGACCCAGGTCCTCCGGATCGGCGGCTTCGAGTCCGTCGAACCCCGGGGCCGACAGCCGCCGGTGCAGGGTGGGGCCGCCGCGTCGGGTCTCCGAATGATCGATGATGTCGTCGTGGATGAGCATCCAGCTCTGAAAGTGCTCGAGGGCCTGCGCGGCGGGCAGGGCCGGCCGCGGGGATCGGCCGGCGACCAGATGGTAGCCGGCGAGGACGAGGAGCGCCCGGAACCGCTTGCCCCCCCGGAGCGTGAACTCGTCGAGATGGTCGAGGTACGTCCGCAACGACGCCGGGGCCGCCCGTCGCTCGCTCCGATACGATTGGTGGAGGCCCTGCTCCAAGGGGGCGATCAGCGTGCCCAGTTCGGCGAGGTTCATCGGTGGCGTAGGTATCTGGGCCATCGTATTAAGTTGCCGAACTCTCGAGCGGAGGATGGTCGAGGAGCGGTTCGTCGGCGCGGCCCGACGGCTCTTGGACGCGCTCGACCAGCGGCTGGTCGCGGCCCGCCCGGTGGGGCCGGCGCTCCTGGTCCGGACCGGGGAGGGCCTTCTCTTCATCTTCCTTCCCTCGGGGGCCGGCATCCCGAGCGAGCGCTTTGGCGAGTGGATCCGGGATGGCCAGCGGGAGGGCGCCACTCCGGTGATCCTGACCCCCGACCCGCTGCCCTCCGGGGTGCGCATGTCGATCGACGCCCTCGGCGCCCGGCGGGTCGATGGAGAACGGTTGCGATGGCTGATCCGTCAGTTCGACCTCGAACCGGAGTGGGCGCCGTGGCTGCCCGAAGCTCCCGCCCCCGAGGAGGCCAGCCTTCCCACGGCGCGGGCCACCGTGGCCGGGGAGGCCCGGGCCGACCGCTGGCTCGCCTGGGGCGTCCCGTCGCTCGCCCTGCAGGTCTATGACCGGATCCTGGCCGAGAAGCCGGAGTACCGGCCCGCCCTGAACGGCCGAGGCTGGGCCCTGCTCGCCTTGGGCCGGGTGACGGAGGCCCGGGAGGCGTTTTCCCGGAGTCTCGAGCTGGAGCCGGAGGATCTCGACGCCCGGGTCGGCCGGGCGGCTGTGCGCGGAGCGGCCGGGGATCCGGACGGCGAGCGGGAGGAGTACCGCGATCTCGTCCGCGCCCACCCCGATCGGGACGATCTGCGCGCCCACTGGGTCGCGGCCCTGGTCGCCGACAAGAACTGGTCGGCCGCCTTGGAAGCCTTGGACGCCCGGCCGAGCCCGCCTCCACTCACCCCCGCCTTGCGCTACCTCCGGGCCGAACTGCTCGACCGGGAGGGTCGCGAGGCGGAGGCCGACACGGAGCGGGCCCGCGCCTATCGGGAGGGGTTGACCCCGCCGGATGCGGAGGCGATCCGCCTCCGGCCGGCCTCTCCCGGAGATGGCTCGAGTGAAGCGCATCGATCGATGTGACTGCGCGGCTCCACTGGCCGGGGCTGAAGTGCCTCGGCCGAGAGATTCACCCCCGCAAAGCTAAGGAGCCTCGGGCGGGATTTCCTCGCGGCTCATGAGGATCGTCTCCGTACTGCCGAGCGCGACCGAGATCGTTTGGACGCTCGGCCACGGTCATGAGCTCGTGGCGCGCAGCGAGGAGTGCGACTACCCCCCGGAGGCTCGCCGCCTCCCCGCGGTCATGCGGCCGAGGACCCGCGACTTCGAGCTCCCCTCGGCCGCGATCGACGCCCGGGTCCAGTCGGTTCGAAGCCGACAGGAGAGCCTCTACGAACTCGATATCCCGGCGCTCCAGCGGCTCAATCCGGATCTCCTCCTCACCCAGGACCTCTGCGGCGTCTGCTCGGTGACCGACGCCGAAGTGGCGTCGGCCTGCGCCACGGCCGGCATCGCTCCCCGGATCGTCTCGTTGGCCCCGCGGACGCTCGAGGAGGTGGCGGCCAGCCTGGAACAGGTCGGGGAGGCCATCGGGGATCCCGCGGCCGGTCGCACCGCCGCCGATCACTTCCGAAGTCGTGTCCGCCCGGTCGGGCCCCCGATTTCGGCCGATCGGGTGGCGATCGTCGAGTGGCTGGACCCCCCGATCCTGGCGGGCCTATGGGCTCCCGACCAGGTCCGGGCCGCCGGGGGGGTGGCCCTGGCGACCCGTTCGGGGGCGCCGGGCGTACGGACCGAGTGGGGCGCCCTCGGTGAGCTCCGGCCCGACCTCGTGATCCTCGCTCCGTGCAGTTTCCCCGTGGAACGGACCCGACGGGAGATTGCCTCGACCCCGTCCGTTCGGGCGGCCCTGGGTCGGATCCATCCCCGGCGGGGCATCTGGATCGCCGACGAGGCGTACTTCAGCCGCCCGGGCCCCCGCTTGGCCGACGGGGTGGAGCTGATCCGTGACCTGCTCCGCGGGGTTCTTCCCCGGGGCCGGTTGCCGGTCGAACCCTGGAGTCCCGGGGCCCCGACCGGAGGTACCCCATGAACGGCCCGCAACGGTTCTACTACACCTACACGACGAACCAGACCACTCCGGTGCCCGCCCCGGGCTTCCACACGAGCCGGGTGGAGCTGCAGCACATCCTGCTCGCCTACGTGGTCCTCACCGTCGACCTGGCCATCATCCTGAACGGGGACGGGGTGCTGTCCCTCGCCGCGGCGAGCGGCTCGTACAGCATTTCCTGGGATGTGGTGGTGCTGGCGGCGGTCGCGGCGCTGACCGGATTCTTGATCCACGAGATGGCCCACAAGTACTACGCACAGCGGCACGGGTTCTGGGCCGAATTCCGGATGTCCCCGTTCGGCCTCATCTTCTCGTTACTGACCGCGTTTGCCGGCTTCCTCTTCGCCGCCCCGGGCGCCACGCTGGTGCAGGGGATGACCGATCTTCGATCCTGGGGACGCACCGCGCTCGCCGGTCCGGCTTCCAACCTGCTCTTCGCCGGCGCCTTCCTCGCCGGCACCTTCTCCGTCGCGACCTTGGGTTCGAGTTCGTTCTGGGTCGGCGCGCTGGCGCTGCTGACCTTCTTCAATGCCTGGTTCGCCGCCTTCAACCTGATCCCCTTCGGTCCCTTGGACGGCGCGAAGGTCTGGAGGTGGAGTCGCCCCACCTGGGCCGGCACCATGGCGCTCAGCGCGGGTCTCGCGATCCTGGCCTTTGGCATCTCGAACTACGGCTGGTGGCTCCCGGGCCGGTAGGCGACGATGACCGCTCCTCCGATTCACGAACTGGGCCACGGGCGGTTCATGCTGGACCTCGGCTTCCGGGGATCGCCGGGCCTCATCGCCTCCTTCCTGCTGCCGGGGGACGACGGCTGGACCCTCCTGGAGACCGGTCCCACCACCTGCAAGGCCCAGCTCTTGAGCGGGCTCACCGCCGCCGGCATCGATCCGAGCGAAGTCGCCCGGGTCGCAGTCACCCACATCCACCTCGATCATGCCGGTGGGGTGGGGGCACTCCTGGCCGAGCTGCCCCGCGCCACGGTCTACGCCCATCGCGTCGGCGTGCCCCACCTCATCGACCCGACGCGGCTCGAAGCGAGCGCCCGTCTGGCCTGGGGGCCCCAGATGGACACCCTCTTTGGAGGTGTGGCGCCGGTCCCGGCCGACCGGATCCGCCCGCTCACGGGCGGGGAGCGCTGGCCGCTCCAATCGGGCGACCTCGAGGTGCTGGCGACCCCGGGGCACGCCCGGCACCACCTCGCCTTCGTGGACCGCGCCCTGGCGGCGGTCTTCACCGGGGACGCCGCCGGCGTCCGTCTGGGCACGAGTTGGAGGACCCGCCCCGCGGTCCCCCCACCGGACCTCGACCTGGACCTCCTCTACGGTAGCCTCGACCGGATGAAGAATGCCCAGGTCCGGCAGGTGCTCCGCAGCCACTTTGGGCCCGATCCGGACGGTCCCCGGTCCCTATCCGAGTACCGGGCGATCGTCGAGGAGTGGCGCGCGGTCGCGTGGGCGGCGTTCCAGGAGGCCCCCGATCCGGGCCATATCGCCGAGCGGCTCCGGATGCACGAGATCGGCCAGGAGCGGGCGGCCGGGCACCCGCACCACCCTGCCGATACCGGAGGGCCGTTCTCCGACTACGAGCTCGCGGCGCAGGGGTTCCTGCGCTACTTTCAGACCGGGGGCTCCGGTCGCTGACGTCGCCGGAGCTTCACGGGACGGGCTTCGGGCCGGTCCGACGGTTCGACCAGCGTCACCAGGTTGGTCGGCCGACCTTCGACCGGAAACCCCGCGGTCAGCACCACCGGCCCGGGGTCCCGGATCTCCGAGGCGACCACCCGGTACGCCGCCCGGCGGAGATCGACGAGGCCGCCCCGGGTGTCCGGTGCGGGCCGGCCGACGACCCCCCAGATCAGCGCCAGATGTCGGAGCGTCTCCGGCCGTTGGGACAACGCCAGAATCGGGATGGGGGATCGGAGGGCGGCGATCCACCGGGCCGTCCGGCCGGAATGGGTCGGGGCGACGATCGCCCCGGCGCCGACGCCCTCGGCGAGATCGACCGCCGCCCGGGCCACCGCCCGCTCGCCCTTCCAGCGGTCGTCCGCCGGCCCATAAGCGTCCCGGAACGACGCCGCAACGAGGGCGGGTTCGGTGGCGGTGGCGATCCGATCCAGCCACCCCACCGCCTCGGCCGGATAGTCGCCGATGGCGGTCTCCTCGCTGAGCATCACGGCATCGGCCCCGTCCAGTACCGCATTGGCCACGTCGGTGGCCTCGGCCCGCGTGGGGCGGGGCGCGTGGACCATGCTCATCAGCATCTGGGTGGCGACGATGGAAAACCGGCCGGCCCGGTGGGCCGCGCGGATCATGCGCTTCTGCTCCACGGCGAGCCGCTCGAGCGGGACCTCGATGCCGAGATCCCCCCGGGCCACCATGATCCCGTCGGCCACCTCCAGAATCTCCTCCAGGTGGTCCAAGGCTTCGGCCCGCTCGATCTTGGCGATGATCCCGACCGAGGTCCCGCCGGGACGGCCGTCGAGCACCCGCCGGGCCAGAAGGACGTCCCGCCGGTCGCGCACGAAGGAAAGGCCGAGGAAATCCATCCCCTGCGCCACCCCGACGGCGATGTCGTGGCGATCCTTGGCCGACAGGACCGCGGTCCGCAGATGGGCCCGGGGAAAGTAGATCCCGGCGTGATCGGAGACCACCCCACCGTGGACCACCCGGGTCTCGAGCGCTCCGGCGCGGACCTCCTCGACGAGCAGGTCGACCAGACCATCCCCCAGGATCACGGGGTCCCCCACGCGGGCGGCCTCGGAAATCCGGGGCACCTGGGCGCCGACACGGCTCCCGTCGCCCGGGCGCTTCACATCCGAGTCGAGGACCCAACGCTGGCCCGGGGTCAGACGCACCGATCCCGACGCGATGACCCCGAGCCGGATCTTCGGCCCCTGGACATCGCCCAGGATCGCCAGGTGCCGGCCCGAGGCCCGGGCGACCGACCGCACCCGGCGCAGATACCCCACGTGCTCTTCGTCCGTTCCGTGGGAGAAGTTGATCCGGAATGCGTTGGCGCCGGCGGCAACCATCTGCTCCAAGGTCGCCCGGCGAATCGACCCGGGTCCCACGGTCGCGAGGATCTTCGTCCGCCGCATGGAGGGGTGAGGGAGTTGACCTACAAGAGTCGGCTCCCGGGGGTCCGCCATCTCCCCACCATCCTCTTATCCCTGTAGCCCGGTCGGAACTGGCCTAGCCCCGTGGTGTAGTGGCCAAGCATGCTGGCCTTTGGAGCCGGCGACAGCGGTTCGAATCCGCTCGGGGCTACCCCCGAAGGGATCGACTTCGGGGGGGAATCTCCTCTCCCGTCAGCGTCGCGAGGGCGATTCGTGGTCGCGGGTCATTCTACGCGAGTCGGAGCGAATCCCTCACTTCTCGCGCCCGCTGCCGAAGTTCGGACCGAACCGGAACCACTTCGGTGCGGCCGTACCCGCCCACCGGGGCCGAAGGCGACGTCTCGCCTTCAGAGCGGGCGTCCTCGAGCGGTTGGTCCCTCCTGTCCTGCCCGTTCGAGAGCTGACCTATCCCGGGAGCACCCGGCTCTGGGTGTGCGATTCTTGACTTCACCTTGGAGGGGCACTTTCCAGGATACCGCGGGGGACCAACGCCGGTTCAACCCCCTACGCCCCCTTCCGGGAAAGGGGAGCCCGGCCCCATCGAGCGGCGCACTCCCCTCCAGCGGTTCCCCGGGGAGGGTTCTAGGGGACACCTACGGGTGGCCGAAGACCACGCGGACCGGAACCTCGCCCCGGGGTCGGTCCGCTTCGAGCCGGACAAACCCCACGCGCTCGAACTGGAAGGAAGTCCCCGGCTCGGCGGTAGCGATGGACGGCTCCCCCATGCCCGCCGCATGGGTCCCGTCGATCTGCAGGAGATCGATGGGCACCGCCCCGTCCCGGGGGACCCACTGCAGCCTCGGAAGCCGGCGGTTGTCCCGACCGGTGAACTCCCCCTCGATCGGGCCATCGGCCGAAAGCTCCCGGGGGAGCCGGAGGTTGAGCAGATCCTTGAGCCGGATCTCCTCCCCCCGGTGGGCGGTGAGGTCGGCCTCCGAGAGGTAGAAGGTGTCGGTCAGGGTGAGCGAGCGGCGGCCGAGCTCGGGGTGATCGGGGTGGTTGGCCAGCTCGATTTGGGTGAGTTCGGGAGGGAACCCCCGGACGGTCAGGGCCCGGGGATGAGCGACGAAGGCCCGTCGCGGGGTCGTCGCGTCGATGATCTGCCGGTTCTCGGCGTAGAGGGTTTCGGCCGGCACCTCGACGTCCGAGAGCGAGAGGCCGAAGGACAGAACGAATTTGCGGACCGCCTCCATCCGGATCCCGCGACGCTCCAGCGAACGGAACGACCAGGTGCGGGGATCGGCCCATCCGTCGTATTGGCCGCTCTTGACCTCCGCGTAGGACTTGCTCTTGGAGAGCTTCGCCTCCCGGACCCGGAGGATGCCCCAGTGGAGAAACGGCGGGCCCTGGATGCCGAGAATCCTCCAGATGTACTCCTGCATCCGATCCTCGATCACCAGGTCCTTCCCCCGAAGGACGTGGGTGATCCCGAGCTCGACATCGTCGACCGCCCACGAGAACTCGAGCATCGGCCAGACCCGGTACTTCTGCCCGACCCTCGGGTGGTCGAAATCGCTGAGCCGGAAAAGGACCCGATCCCGGAACGCCGGATCCGGATCCTGGAGATCGGTCCGTAACCGGAGGACCGCCTCGCCCACCGCAAACCGGCCGGCGAGCATCTGCTCCCAGAGCTCCACCGTCTCCCCGACGCTCTGGGCCCGCTCGGGGCAGGCTCGGCCCGCCCGCCGGTTCTCCCGTAGCTGGTCGGCCGGACAGCGGCAGACGTAGGCTCCTCCGGCGTCGATCACCCGGCGGGCCCAGGGGTAGAACCGCGGCACCCGGTCGGACTTGTAGAAAACCCGGTCGGGCCGGACCCCGGTCAGCTCAAGGTCCTCCAGGATCATCGGGAAGAACTCGGGCTCGATCCGCTTCTCGTCGGAGCCGATCGTGTCGTCGAAGACCAGGTAGAGCTGACCTCCGTAGCGTTGCCGATAGTAGTCGTTGACGTAGAGAAGGCGACCGTTGCCGATGTGGAGCGCGCCACTCGGAAACGGGGCCAACCGAAGCACCACCCGACCCGGAACCGCGCCGGGCAACTCCGGAAACCCGCCGGCCGAGCCCCCACCCGACGGGGCGGGAGCCGGTCGGGCGCCCCCAAGCCGGTCGAGGGCGTCCGCCCACTCGGCCGGCGTCTGAGCGCTTAGGGCCCCGACCAGATCACGGATCGCCGCCTGCGCCTCCGGCGCTCGGTGCCGGAGCTCAGGCTCGGTCGCCAACGCCCGAGAAAGGACCGACTCGGGTCGGGGAGGGCTTCCGTGGCGGACCGCGTTCTCCAAGGCCAGGCGCCGGAGCCGTTGGAGGGTCTGCTCGTCCAAGGCCATGGTTCGGGGCGGGGACCGGCGCCGTGGTTAAAGCGGTTCGTGCTGGCCCCGCCACCGAAGCGGGCCGATCGGCCCGACCGGCGCCAGTTTGGAGGCGATGGCTTCGGATAGCGACCACCGCCCTTCGAGGACCCGCCGGGCGTCCTCTTTCGAAATCGTGATCCGGCCGCCGCTGCCCTCCCGGCTCAGGCGCTGGAGGTTGGCCACCTCCCCCGGGGTCGCTCGCACCGGGAATCGATCCCGGACCCACCGTCCCGGGTGCTGGGCGATCCGCAGCGCCGCCTCGGCATCGCGCGGCCGGCGCCGTCCCCGGGGCGTGGTCCCTTCCTCGCGGGAAAGCTCGACCGTAGCGCCCGCCTCCAACAGACCGTTGATGACCCGGTTGCGCGCAAGCGGGTCGCCCATCCCCACCCGGTACACGATTGGCCGGTCCACAAACTCGGCCCGGAGTCCGAGGACCAGCCCACCCGCCGACTCCGGGCTCTCCAGGCTGCCTCGCGCAAGGCAGCCCCGGTGGGAGACGACGGCATACCCGGGCCGCGGGCCGGGGTCGATCCCGACCAGGATCCGGTCCGGGCGATGATCGGGGTCAGGATCGTCGACGATGGCCGCGAACAGGGCACGACGATCGGTGTCGGCGCGAACGGCTACCACCCGCGGGTGCTCGATCGCGACGGCTTCGGCCGGGGAGGTGATCACCACCGCCGCGCTGCTCGGTACGGCATCCCCCGGCCGGACGCTGATGGCCGGAATCCCCCCCTCCTTCAGCATCGCCGCGAGTTCCATGTACAGGACAGGATCCTCGGTGGCGAGGGCGACGCAGTGGGGGATCACTGAGGGCCAGACGGTGATATACGCCATATAGTTTACCCGGGCATGGGGGTTTGCATTCACTGCGGGGAACTGGCACCGGAAGGAGCCCTCTTCTGCGCCAAGTGCGGATTCACGATTCCGCCGTCCGCGCCCCCGCTCCCCCGGTCCACCCTGCCACCGCCGCCTCCATCCCCTCCCGCGCCTCCGCCTCCGCCGCCCCCGGACATGACCCCGGGAACAGGTGCGCCTCCGCCCCCGCCGCCGCCCCGGTCCAAGAGCTGTCCCCGGTGCTTCAACTGGATCGCCCAGACGGCCCGGTTTTGCCCGGTTTGCCAGGAGCCCCAGCCCCCATGAACCGGGGCCGCAGGGGCCGACGAACCTCGGTCATGGTCCGCATCGCCCGCGAGCGGGTGGCGGCGTTGTTCGCCCTCGCCGAGGCCGAGGGCCGCCCGGGGGGCGATCGGCCGCTGGGCGATCGCTACGTGCGCCTGGCTCGCCGAATCGGCATGCGCTACACGGTCCGTCTGGCTCCGGAGTACCGGGAGCGCTACTGCCGCTCCTGTTCTTCCCTCTGGATCGAAGGCCGGACGGTCCGGACCCGGTTGCGGAGCGGCCGACGGGTGAGGACCTGTCTGGTCTGCGGCCGCATCCGGCGGACCGGGCTCAGCCCGACCCCGGGCGTCGGGTCCCCGCCGCCACCCTTGGTCGTTCCGGCGGCCGAGGTGGTGTCGGTGGAGACGGCCGAGGAGGCCGTCGACTTGGAGGAGTCGGAAGAGGAATAAACCCAGGGCCCTAAGTGGGGACCATCGCCGGGGTGGCCGAGCGGCCAAAGGCGGCAGACTCAAGATCTGCTCTCGCAGGAGTTCCCAGGTTCAAATCCTGGCCCCGGCAGGCCCCCGACTGGTCGGGTCACCGGCGGGGAGAAGCGCCTCCTGCGGAACCTCCGCGAGGAGCCGGTACGGTTCGCGCCTCCCTTGGCCCGCTTGGCCCTCCGAATTAGATTCCGTACGCTTCGTCGTGGTGCGCGAGACGCAGCAATCTCACCGTGCGGCGTCCTACGTCGGGCTCGAAGAGGAGCACGAACGAGCCACCGACGTGGACACGACGGACGCCTTGGAGTGGGGCCCGCAGGGGTTTGTAGGGCAGCGGGGCTTCGCGGAGCTGCGCGATCTTGGCATCGACCTCGCGTCTCAGGCCGGCGTTCCGGCCGCACAGCCTCCGGTAATCCCACTCAAACTCGGTCGAAGCCTCGAGGGACCAGCTCACTTCGGCGCCTCCAGCAGTTCCGCGGGTGACCGAATCTTTCGGAACGGTCCCCGCCGAACTTGTTGGAGCCCCTCCACGAACTCGGGCCGAAGGGCCGGGTCCAGAATCCGTTCCTCATAGGCCGCCACGATAACTTCGAGGGCCTCGTTCTTCCCGCGAAGGCCATCTCGGGCCTTGACGACGTTGACGATACGGTTGGCGTGCTCCGATAGGTCGACGACCGACTTCGGCATATCTTCGAGTATCTTCAAG
>JAJYWS010000052.1:0-31069 GCA_021791335.1 Thermoplasmata archaeon | reverse complement strand
ACGGGAGCGGCCGGGCAGGCCATCGAGCACCAAGCGTTTTACCGCCTCGCCCCTTCCTCGATCCATGCGGATTTCGCGCGTTCTGCTCCGGGTCTGGAAGCTCCTCGCGGTCATCCTGGGCGTCTTCTTTTTTTCGGCCATCGGGTTCATGCTGGCCGAACCGGCGTCGTTTCCCACGAGCATCTACTGGGCGCTCACGACCCTCTCCACGGTCGGCTACGGAGACGTCACTCCGACCAACTGGTACGCCCGCGGCTTTGCCATGGTCCTGATGATCGCCACGATCGGCATCGTCGGGTACACCGTTTCTAATATCACCCTCATCTCCCTGCAGGTGAAGGAGGAGGAGTTGCTCGGCGTGGACGGCACCCAGATGAAGGGCCATACCCTGCTCCTGGGCTGGACCCCGGTCTCGAAGGCGGCCCTGCAGGAGCTCCTGCTCCAGGGCCGGAAGGTGGCGGTCATGACCCGCCGGCAGGAGAACCTGGCGGAGATCCGCAGTTTCATCACCAGCTTCATCCGGGAAACCCGCAATGGCCAGGGTCGGCGGCTCTCCCTGTCCCGGGAGTCGGACGTCTTTGTCGCCTTCGGCGACTACTCGGAACGGACCTCCCTGGCCCTCCTGAACATTCAGGAGGCCCGCGAAGCGATCATTGCGAGCGACGACGACGCCCGCAACGTGATGACGGCCCTCATCCTGAAGGAACTTTGCCCGGGGCTCCGGATCGTGGTCGCCGTCCTGCGGGAGCAGCTCAAGGAGACCCTCCAGGCCGCCGGGGTGACCTGGGTCATCAGCCCATCGGAGATGGGCGGCCGTCTGGTCTCGGCCGCGGCCCTGCAGCCGGAGGTGGCGAAGGCGATCGACGTCTTCACGACCACTGCCTACGGGCCGGCGCTGGAACAGTTTCTGGTCGGGGAGCACAGCCCGCTGGCCGGTCGCCCGTTCGACGAGGCGGCCCGGATCATCCGGACCGAGACCGGGGCGATCCTGGTCGGACGCGCCTACCCCGCGACCACGAAGGACGCGGCCCGCCGGGATGCGGCCTACACCGTGACCATCGGACCCCCGGTCGATACCCAGTTCCGTGCCGGCGACTACGCCATCATCCTCTCGTCCCCCGAGCACGCCGACAAGCTGCTCTCCTGGGTCCGGGTGGCCCCCGGCAGGGACTGATTTCCCATCGAGCCCTCCGCCTCCCGTTCGGGTGGGGAAGCGATCTCGGCGGTTCCGCCTCGGCCCACCAGATAGAGCGCGACAAGGATCAGGGCGACCCCGATCACCTGAGGGGGATCGATCGCCTCCCGGAAGAAGGTGACCGAGCCGACCCAAGCCACGACGACCACGAGAAAGGTGAACGCGCTCAGCGGCCCCGCGGCGTTCCGCGCGAGCAGGTAGTACCAGATCAGATACGCCGCACCCGTGCCCAGGATTCCGGTCCACGCGACGACCACGAGGAGATCCCCGGTCCACCGGATCGATCCCCAGGGCTCGGTGGCGGCGGCGACCACGCCGAGGAGCGCCGTCCCGGCGGCCAACTGCCAGCCGTTGGCCGCCACCATCTCGATCCGGGCGAACACCCTCTTGCTGAGGACCGTCCCGATCGCCCAACAAAGTCCGGCGGCGGTGAGCAGCAGGAGATCGCGCGGGCTGCCCTGAAGGGCCTGGGTGCCCACTCCGGCCACCAGCACGACCCCGCCGAACCCCAGGAGAACCCCGGCCAGCTGGAGGGGGCGGGGCAGTTGCCCCAGAATCGGGGCCGAGAGCAGGAGGACCCAGATGGGGAAGAGATAGATGAATACACTCGCCTCGCCGGGCGGAACCCCGGCCGCCGCGTACCCCCAGAGCAGGAAGAACGCCCCGTAGCCGACGGTCCCGATGCCGAGGGCCCTCAGGATCTGCGGATGGGAAAGCTCCACGTGCCAGCCGATGACCCGTAGGAGCGGGATCATCACGAGGAGACCGGCGAGGGCCCGGAGGAAGAACAGCACGGCCGGTGGGGCGAACTGGGTCCCGAGACGGAGGAAGGGATAGTTGAATCCCCAGGCCACGACGACCAGGAGAAAACCGAGCGCCGAGATAGTCTCCGCGCGTCGCACGGCCGGCCTACCTCCCCGGCCGGGGCGGCCCGTGCGCCCGGGGGGCGGCGCTCCACGGCCCGGCGATCGGCGTGGGTTCGGTCGGGAGATACCGGTCCGGCGGACGACCGACGATCGGGATCCTCTCGCCGCAATGAGGGCAGGCATTGGATCCGGTGAGCTCCCAGGACCTCAGGGCGAATCCTTCGCGCTCCACGACGCGCCGCCCGCAGTTCGGGCAGTAGGTATGGGCGAGGGGGTGGGGTCCGACGTTGCCCAGGTAGACGAACTGAAGGCCCGCCGAACGGGCGATCGCGTGGAGTCGTTCGAGGGTCGGGAGGGGGGTCGGGGGAAGGTCGAGCATCCGGTAGTCGGGGTGCCACCGAAGGAGATGGAGCGGCGTCTGGGGTCCCAGCCGGTCCACGATCCGACGGGCGAGATCGCGGAGCGCCTCGGGATCGTCACCCACCTGGGGCACGATGAGGTCGGTGATCTCGACGTGGACCCCCTGGCGGCGCAGCGTCTCCATGCTCTCGAAGATGGGGCCGGGCCCTTTCGCGGCCACGTACTTCCGGAGGAAGCCGGGCTCGCCGCTCCCCTTGAGATCGATGCTGATCGCGTCCAGCTCCCCCCGGAGGAACTCGAGGGCCTCCCGGGAGAGGTAGCCGTTGGTCACGAAGTTCGTGAAGAGCCCCGCCCGGTGGGCCGACCGCATCACGTCCCGGGCGTACTCGGCGAAGATCGTGGGCTCGTTGTAGGTGAAGGTGACCCCGGAACAGCCCTCCCGGAGGGCAAGGCGGACCGCCTCCTCCGGAGCGAGCGGGCGTCCAGTCGCCTCCCGCTCCTGCGAGATCTGCCAGTTCTGGCAGTACTGGCACCGCCAGTTGCACCCGGCGGTCCCGAGCGAGAGCACCCGGGTCCCCGGGCGGTAATGGGCGAGCGGCTTCTTCTCGACGGGGTCCACCTGGAGCGCCGCCACCCGGCCGTAGGTGAGCAACTCGAGGCGGCCCCCGACATTCTGTCGGACGAAGCAGAACCCGCGGGCGCCGGGGGGCAGCACGCAGTACCGTGCACAGGCGGTGCATCGGGTCTTTCCTCCGGGGAGGGACTCAAACAGTCGATCGGGCGTCGACATGGACGGCCGATGAGGGAAAGGAGCCGCGGGCCTTTAGCGCCGCCCCTCCGGATCTCGGCGCGATCGACGCCCTGGCCACCCCCCACCGATCCGTCGCCCCGGCGAAGCTCCGCCCGATCCACAAGGTCGGAACGGCTTCGTCACCCTCCGGGCCGGTGGCCATGGCCCGAACGCCATCCGGAACCCCGCTCCCGACCCAATGGCTCGAGATCACGCGCAGCCCGTGCGGGCTTGTCGGTGGGCCCAAGATCGGTGCCCCCGGGGCCCGGCGGAATGCCCCCGCCACAGCGGACCTCACCGGAATCGCGTGATTCCGCAGGGTCAGAGTCGCCCTTATCAGGAGGGGGGGAGTCCGCCCCGAGGAGTTAGCGCCCTTGTGCGACTCGGGGTTTGCCCGTCGGTGCCGCGTTCTTTCGGCCCGAGGGGCGGGGGAGTTGGCCGCCGCCGGCACGTTGAGCCCGAAGTCCCCGGCTCGCCCCCGACGCACGCAGGACGGTGGGCCTGCTGGTTCCGGCCGGGGCCACCCCGTGGGGAGTCCGTTCGCTTTCGAATCGACGCCGCCGAAATCCCCCGCGGTCCACCCGTAGGTCACCTCGGATCATGTCCGCAGTCCCCCGCCCTTTAGCGTCCGATCGCGCGTTGGCGACCATGGCCACGCTCGAGGAGTTTTGGGCTGAGGCCGGCGTGCCTCCGCGAGAGCTCCCCCGCCAGCGGTTCAACCGGCGCCGCTACCTGCCGCTCCTCGACTTCATCGAAGCTCACCCCCCCTCCCCGGACTCCCAGACATTGGACATCGGTGCCGGCATCGGCAACCTCTGTGTCGCGATGCGGGCCCGGTTTGGGGGCCGGTTCCATTATGCCGACTATGCCCTCCCGTCCCCCGCTCTCCAGGAACTCCTGAGACGCCACGGGGTCGAACGGTTCTTCGCCATCAACCTCGCTGAGCCGAATCCCTTCACCCAAGTGGAGGAGCGGTATGATCGGGTCCTCCTGACGGAAGTCCTCGAGCACCTGCTGGTGAACCCGATCCGGCTCTTCCGGTCGATCGCGGGGCTGCTGAACCCAGGGGGGCGGTTGCTCCTCACGACGCCCAATCAGGCCCGCGCCACCAATCGACTACGACTCCTCCTCGGGCGGTCGATCCGGGAGCCCAATGCGTTCCCGTCGGAAGATCGACCGCTGTTCGGGCATGTCGCGGAGTACACGGTCCCCGATCTTCGGGGGTTCCTGGACCTTAGCGGGTTCACCGTCGAGCGGACGGCCGTGATCCAAAACCTCCCGTCCATGAACCCGTCTGCGGTCCGACGGGGGTTGGTGCGTCTGCTCAATACCGCCCCGGGCCGGAGACTTGCCCTCGGCGACGACCTGCTGATTGAGGCCCGCAAGACTTCCGGGTAGGCTCCCTCCGCCGGCGGATCTCCGTCCTCGTCCGGAACGGGCGATCGACCCTCGGGCCGTGGGCGGCCCCTGCAACGGTTGCGGATGCGGGGGCGATGAACGGCCCGTCAATGCAGTTCGAACCCCGTTCACCGGCCCAACCGCCCGGAGCTCCGGGGTCCGCGCGGAGGCGACGTACCGGGGCGGGGCGCATCGCACGAATCCGGGACGGGAGATGCTCGGAGAAGGCCAGATGATCTGCCGCGGCCTCACGACAGCACCCGCCCAAGGGGACGAAATGGGAGGTCCCGAGGGAGAAGAGCGTTAGGGAGCGCACGGAACCGATCCGCTTCGGATTGGCCGCCCGCGCGTGAAGCGAGCGCCGAGGCCCCGAAGTTGGGCAGCGACCCTCCGGGGAGGCGACTTCACGGAGACGATCGAGCGGCCGGACCCCGGAGGGCGCCGATGCCCCCTCTCCCTACCGAGGGCCGTAGGAGCGGCCCCCGGAGCCAGAGTTCCGAGGCGACTACCATGAACCGCGGCCGCCGCATGGGCGAGCACTTCAACGCACGCAGCCGAATCCGCCCGAGGGGACGAGTCAGAGTGGGGCCCCTCCGGGCACGACACCGGTTCGGTTGCCGTTGGGTCGAGCGGTAGCCTCAACCCCCCGCGATGGGCAATCCTTCATGCGCCGGGGAGAGTGTGGGGAAGCGATGACCCACCCGGTGCCGCCGGAGGAACCCGCCACCCAGCTCGCCGAACGGATTGAGCATCGGATCCTCGAGCAGATCTCTCCCTCCGCGGAACTGATGGCGCGGGTCGACCGGGTCCGGCGCACCCTGGTCGAGCGGGCCGAAGCATTGGCCCGGTCCCGGGGACGACCGCTCGTACGGGCGCTCGTGGCCGGCAGCGCGGCCCGAGGCACCTACATCGCCGACCGGTTGGACATCGACCTCTTCCTCCTCTACCCGCCCGATACGCCGCGGCCCGTCCTCGCCGAGGAGGGGCTGGCGCTCGGCCGGGAGCTGGTCCACGACCCCGAGCAGCGGTACGCCGAGCACCCGTACCTCCGGGGCGAGTTCGAGGGGTTCCGGGTCGAGGCGGTGCCGGGCTATGCCATCACGGACCCGAGCCGGCCGATTTCGGCGGTGGACCGCACTCCGTTCCACCAGGAGTACCTCGCCCAGCGCCAGACGCCCGGGATGATCGGCCAGGTACGGCTTACGAAACAGTTCCTCCGGGGGCTCGGGATCCTCGGTTCCGAGGCCCGGACCGAGGGGTTCTCGGGCTACCTGATCGAACTCCTGATCCTGCGCTTCGGCTCGCTCCGGGGCCTGCTCGCGGAGGCTCGATCCTGGTCGATCCCCACGCGGCTCGACCTCGCCGCCCGGGACCCTCCCCGGCTCCCGGGGGAGGTGGCGCTGATCCTCCCCGATCCGGTCGACCCGGGACGGAACGTCGCCTCCGCCCTGTCGAAGGCCCACCTCGGCCTCTTCATCCTCGCGGCGCGGGAGTACCTGGCCCACCCCTCCGAGGCCTGGTTCGAGCCCTACCGGGCGCCCCGACTCGCTTTGGCGGAGGCCCAACGACAGACCGAGGCCCGGGGTACCCATGTGGCGGTGGTCGAGCTGCCCCGGGATCCTGCGGTCGTTGACGACACCCTCTACCCCCAGATCTTCCGGGCCGCCCGGGTCGTGCGGGAAGCCCTCGAGCGGGAGGGGTTCTCGGTGATCGACGCGAAGGGGACCGCCGGGGGACCTCAGGTGATCATCGCCGTGGAGACGGCCGAGTCGGAGCGGCCCGCGCTGCGGATCCGCGAGGGCCCCCCGCCGGGAATCGACCGGGTGGGCGAGTTCCTCGGCAAGTGGGCGGATCGGACCGGCGAACTCCTGCAGGGCCCCTACGTGCGACCGGACGGCAAGCTGGCGGTGGAGACTCGGCGGGAGACCCGGCGGGTCGAGGCGGTCCTCGAAGCCCTGCTCCCGACCCTCTCGCTCGGCCGGGACCTGGATGCGGCACGGCAGAGGTCGGTCGCCGTCCACCCGCTCTCCCGGGCCCCCGAATCGGAGCCGCTCGAACGGGCGCTCGCCGACCTGCTGGCGAAGCAGCTCCCCTGGCGGCGCCGCTAGAACGCGTGCGGGGAGAGGTTCAGGAACAGGAACCAGAGGGCCAGCCAGCCGAAGAGCTGGATGACGATGAGTCCCGCCCAGTCCCCCTTGGTGTAGTCCCGGGCCTGGGCCCGGATCCGGAGGATGATGAACGGCGAGGCGATGATGAGGGCGGGCGCGACGACGGCGGCCGCATACCACGGCAGGTTGGCGACACTGAACGCCCAGGAGATCAGCCCCTCGAGCAGCGCGAAGAGTCCGCCCACGGCGGTCGCATAGGTCAGTTCGAACTCGTGGGTGACGAATCCGAGGTCGTCGAAGACGGGGAACTCGAAGCTCTTGGAGGGCTCGTCGTCGTCCGGGCGCTTGCGGACCTTCTTCGCCATCGGCTACCCCTCCCGAAGTCGGCGGGCCCGACGGAACAGCTCGTCGGCGTGATAGGAACTCCGGACCATCGGGCCGGACGCGACGCCGGCAAACCCGAGGTCCCGGGCGCGGTCCGCCCAGGCGTCGAACTCCTCCGGGGGGACAAACCGGTCGACCGGGAGGTGGTCGGCCGACGGCCGCAGGTACTGCCCGAGGGTCAGGAGGTCGACGTCGGCCGACCGGAGGTCGTGGAGTGCCGCCTCGATCTCCGAGTCGGTTTCGCCGAGGCCGAGCATGATCGAACTCTTGGTGACCAGCTGGGATCCGCCCCTTCGCCGGGCCTGCCGCAACAGCTCGAGGGACTGATCGTAGCCCGCCCGCCGGTCCCGGATCGCGCCCGAGAGGCGGCGCACCGTTTCGAGGTTGTGGGCCAGCACCTCGGGTCGGGCCTCGAGGACCGTCTCCAACGACGCCGCCCGGCCCGCCAGATCGCCGACCAGCAGCTCCACCCGGGCCGAGGGCGCGCGGCGATGGATGGCCCGGACCGTCTCCGCGAGCAGCGCGGCGCCGCCGTCGTCCAGATCGTCCCGGCACACCTGGGTGAGGACGACGTACGAGAGCCCCCAACGGGCGACCGCCTCGCCGACCCGGGACGGCTCCTCCCGGTCGACGACCCCGTGGGGGGAGCGGGTCTCGACCGCACAGAACCGGCAGCGCCGGGTGCACTTCGACCCGAGGAGCATCAGGGTGGCCGTCCCGGCCGACCAGCACTCGGACCGGTTCGGGCAGTGCGCCTCCCGGCAGACCGTGGAGAGCCGGAGCTCGCCGAGCAGCGCGTCGACCGACGCGTACTCCCCGCGGGGAAGCCCGGTCCGGATCCACATTGGGAGCCGCCCCGGGGCCTCCGACGGCGGAGGCGACAGAAGCGATCGGGCCGACACGGACGGCCGAGCGGTCCACCCTCTTTAGCGTTTGGGCACCCGGTGGCCCCGGGCGAGACGCTCCTCGATGAGGGTCGTGAGGAAGCTCGCCGGCATCTCGTCCATGGTCACCGAAGCGGCCTCACCGGATCCGCTGCTCGCGAATCCGATCAGCCCGAGCTGGTCGAGCTCGCGCAGGACCCGCCAGAAGGTCGTCCGGCTCACCGGCGCCGTGCCGTACTCCAGCGCCAACTCGGCGTAGGCTTCCCGGAGGAGGCGACTCGTCAGGGTGACCGTCCCCCCCCGGAGCCGTCGGGCCAGGGCGAGCAGCACGAGGAGACCGGCGGTGCTGAGGCCCTCGAGATGCCCCTCGGTCACCGTGGGGTAGATCGATCCCTTCGCTGCCCGGACATGGTCGGAGGCGATCTCCGTGGCCCCGGCCGCCTCGGCCGCCTGCGCGGCATTCGCGAGCAGTTCGAGGGCAAATCGCGCGTCCCCGTTGGGCGCCGCGATGCGGGCGATCTGCTCGAGGATCTCGGTCGTGTAGGCCCCCGGCCGCAGGGCCAGCTCGGCCCGGGCCGCCAGGATGTCCGCGAGCTCGGCGGGGCCGTAGGGCGCGAGCTCGAGCCGGTGGGTGATGCCGAAGCTGGACCGGCTGGGGGCATCGAGGAAGGGCAGGATGTCTTCGGGGGTCACCAGGAGGAGCGAGATCGAACCCAGGCCGACCTCGCGGGAGCGGGAGAGGAGGTAGATGAGCTTCGTCTCCTGGCGGACGAGGGCGGAGGCCTCGTCGAGGATGACGACCCAGTGATGCGGTCGGCGCCGCAGCCCCTGCTCGAAGATGTCGAGCATCTCGGCGAGGCTGTAGCCCCGGTCGGGAAGCTCGATATCGAGGTGGCGGACCAGGTCGAGCAGCACCGTCCGGTCGCTCGCCCGGCGCCAGCAGTTGACGTAGACGGCCCGGCAGGGCACGCTCCCCAGCCGGCCCACCCGCTCCAGGTCGGCGCCCACCCGCTTCGCAAGCGCGGTCTTGCCGCTGCCGATCCGGCCGGTGATGAGATGATGATGCGGGACCCCATGTTCGAGCGCGTCGCGGTAGCGCTGGAAGAGCCGGATCCGTTCCTCCTCCCGGTGGGGCAGCCGGGGGGGGACGAACGCCGGATCGAGCGTCTCTTCGTGGAGGAGGATCCGCGCCACGTTCCCGCCGCCCAGCCGCCCCGGGGTTATCAGGTTCGGCCCCGGGGCCGGGGGCACCGCTGGATGACCGCCGCGACCGAGTCGCGGACCAGCTCCGTCGGGCTCCGGGTCCCGTCCAGCTCGAGAAAGTGGTGGCGTCGGGCGAGTCGGTCGTACGCCCGGTCGACGGTGCGCAGCCGGCGCCCGCTTTCGAGCGGATCCCGGACCCTCGAGCGGGCGGAGATCCGGCCGATCGCCGTGGCGGGCGAAAGCCGGAGCCAGAGCACCAGGTCCGGCCGGACGGTCACCTGGTCGATCCAGCCGAGGAGGCGGCGCCGTGGGGTCGGCAACAGCCGGCTCCCCTGGTAGGCGAGGGTCGAGTGGAACGAGCGGTCCGAGAGGACCACCGCGTAGCGGCGGAGGTCGGCCGCGAGTTGCGGCCGGGCGAGATATCGGTCCACGCTAAAGTAGACCGCACCGGCCCAGGGATCGATCGCCCCGGCCGACTGGGCCTGACGGCCGAGTTGCCAGTCGTGGGGCTCGCGTCGGAGCCGTACGGAGTAGCCCCGGCGCCGCAGCGCACCGGCGAGGCGTCGGGCAAGGGTCGACTTCCCGCTGCCGTCGATCCCCTCGAGGGCGACCAGGAGGCCCCTCGGAGTCACGGACCCGTCACCTCGGCGGCCGAGGGCCTTTTGCCGTAGATCGCCTCCACCGACTCGACGAACGGGATCCAGAGCCGGTCGGCGACCTCGGGCCGGTAGGCCCGGATCCGCTGGGCTCGGCGGGGGACAGTGGTGAGGTCCAGGACCGCCCCGGGACGGCGCGGATCGTCGAGGAAGTCGGTCTCCCAGAACCAGGGGCCGGGGTCGGCGAGGACCGACTTGACCGTGTCCGAACGGGCGAGGTAGGAGGGGGTGACTCCGTGTCGGTCCCCCTCGGGCCAGCGCACCCGGGTGTAGTGCTTGATCACCCGGTGGGCGGGAAGCCCGATCGACCGGGCCCGGCGGGCGAGGGCTTCGAACCCCGCCGGATCGAGATCGGGACCATGGACGACCGCCGGGCAGCCGACGTCCCGGGCGACCTCGAGGGCATGGCCGAACGCCGCCTGGATCCGCCGGTCGATTTCGGGGTCGACCGGGAAATGGGCCCATCCGACCTCCCCGAGGGCGATGGCCCGATGCTCCCGGACCCACGCGCCGGCGAGGTCGAGCGCCCGGCAGTGGAGCTCGAGGGCCGCGTCGAGCCCCAGCGGGGCGGCGACGGTCGCGAGGTCGATCGGGTAGGGCGCCAGCACCGGATAGACGACCACCCCCGTCTCAGCCCGGACCCGATGGGCGAGTTCGAGCGTGGTCTCGAACTGGGCGGCGTAGCCGTCCAGGGTGCGGGGCGGCCCGGGGTCGTAGTTCTGGGTGCAGAGGAAAAGATGGGTGCCCCCGGCCGCCCGGAACCGGGCCGCCGCCCGGATCCCCTCACCGCTCGGCGACAGGTGGCAGTGGTGGTCCACGACGGGAAGGTCGTCGCCGCCCGCCACGGGGCTCCTACCGGAGCAGGCCGGCGCCCTGGAGCTCCTTCGTGATCTTCTTGACCGCGAGCTCGACGTCCGAGGGCTTGCGCGCCCCGGTGCAGACCAGCTTGCCGCTGCCGAACAGGAGGACCACGACGCGGGGATCCGGGATCCGGCAGACGAGCCCCGGGAACTGCTCGGGCTCGTACTCGACGCGGTCGAGCCCCAGCGTGACCGCGATGGCGTTGAGGTTGATCTCGCTCTCGAGGTCCGAACTCGCGACGATGTTCTGGACCTCGATCTTCGGGTGGAGGTTGATCTTCTGGCCGCCCTTCTTGATCTGCTGGGCGACGGTGTGGATCGAATCCTCGACCTCCTTCATGCTCTTCGCGCCGGTGCAGACGACCTTGCCCGACCGGAAGAGCAGAATCGCGGTCCGGGGCACCTTGAGCCGGTAGATGAGGCCGGGAAACTGCTCCGGCTCGTACTCGGCCCCGTCCAGATTGAGAGCGATCGACTGGAGATCGAGCTCATCGCCCAGCGAAGTCGACGCCACCACGTTCTCGATGCGGATCTTCACCATCCTCAGTCCCCGCCCTGGGTATTTAAACCCATATTTAAATGCCTATGGTCGGCCGCTTCGGGCCGTGGCCGGGGCTTACTGGTGCCGCTCCGTGTCGGTCCCGAGATCCGGGGGCTGCCGGGGATCGTAGAGGGGTTCGCGCGGGAGACCGAAGAACTCTCGGAGGACCCGGCGGGTAAACCCCCAGACCACATGGCCTTCGTGGACGGCGGAGGGCATCGGGTAACGGCCAAAGAGCGTCTCCCGGGGTTCCATCCGGGTGACCTCCAGCGCCGACCGGGGGAGCCAGAATGTCGAGGCGACCTCCCGGGGGTCCCGGGCCGTCGGGGCCGGGGCAAACGGGGCCAGCGGGGCGGCAAAGATCGCCACCAAGAGCCCGAAGGCGCTGGCGTAGCGGGTCCCCACGTACCGGGGAAGCTCCCGGAGGTGGGCCGCCGAAAGACCCACCTCCTCCTCGCACTCCCGAAGCGCGGTCGCCCGGAGCGTCTCGTCGTCCGGCTCGACGTGGCCGCCGGGGAAGCCGACCTGGCCCGACCCCGATCGGCCCGGCCGCACCGCCCGTTCGATCAGCAGGACCTCAGCTCCGTCCCGACCCTCCCGGAGCACCATCAGGACGGCCGCCCCGGCCCGGTCCCGGGGCGGCGGCAGCAGACCCCAGGGGGCGAGCCACGACTGCAAGGATCGGCGGTCCGGGGCCCCGGGCGGCGCCGAGGTCATTTCTGCCAGTCGTAGGTGACCTTCTGGGCGATGGTCGCCTGGTCGTCCGGCCGGTCCCGGCGCACCCCCAACTGGGTTTCCAGCGCGACGATCCGTCCTTGGAGGACCCGCACCATCCCCTCGAGCACCTGGACTCGCCGGGCGAGATCGGTCGCGGGATCGGGAGGCGATGGGACCATGGTCCTGTACCTAGCCTCCGCTCACTTAATACCATTGGAGGGGGCCGCCGGGGCACCGGACTCGACCCGGACCAGGAAGTCGAGGAGGCCGGAGGTGAACTCCGCTGTCCGCTCGATCGGGACCATGTGGCCGGTCCGCGGAAACAGCTTGAGCTCCGAGCCCGGGATCGATTGACGGAGGTACCGGGCCTGGGAGGCGTCCACCACGACGTCGTTCATGCCGTGGGCGATCCAGGTAGGGCGGCGGATCGCCCCGATCCGGCCCCGGCCATCGAATCCCAGCACCGTCTGCATCCAGCGCTGGGGACCGTGGAAGGGGACCGCGGCGAGGTGGGACCGCACCACATCGACAACGTCCAGGTGCTCATCGGTATAGTCCGTGAAGTAGACATCCTTGACCAGCCGCAACGCGAACGCATCGAGGCCCTGCTCCTCGCGGACCCGTCGCCACTCCTCCGTCACGTTGCGCATCTGCGGTCCGGCGTGGGCGGCGCCGGAGACCAGCGCGAGGCTGCGGACCCGCTCGGGACGGTGGAGCGCCAGCGCGAGGGCGAGGAACGCCCCGGCACTGAACCCCACCAGGTGGGCCCTCTCCACGTGACCCCGGTCCAAAAGGTCGATGAGGTCCTGCTCGAATTCGGGGAACCCGAAGGTGGAGGTTGGGGGCGCCGCCGAAGCCCCATGGCCGCGGAGATCGGGCGCCATCCCGCGGAACCGCTCGGCGAGGCCGGGCAGGACCGGATCCCACAGGGTGCGATCCATGAAGGCGCCGTGGAGCAGCAGGACGGCCGGGCCGGTGCCGGCCTCGCGGACGGCCAGTTGGAACTCGGGAGCCGATGCCACGGGGCCGGCACCCGAGGAGCCTATTTAACCGCCGGGAACCCCGGCCACGCGCGGCGGGACCGCGCCCCCCCGCTCCGCTGCGGTCGCTCACGGCGGGAAGCCTTCGCCCGGAGTTGAGCGGATCGCGTCCTCGGTCGCTCCGGCCCGTCCCGCGCCGCGGATCCGACCCTGAGGCGCGAACGATACCGCTAATTACCCGGCCCCTGCTACTCCGGTCCCATGGGCCGCGGCGTGATGCTGATGAGCGGAGGGATCGACTCCCCGGTCGCCCTCTACTACCTCCTTCGGCAGGGGCACGAAGTGGTGGCCGTCCACATGGACAACCGCCCCTTCACTGACGACTCCCCGCTCGAGAAGGTCGTCGACCACCTCACGATCCTGCGGGAACGGTTCCACCAGCCGATCCCCCTGTATGTGGTGCCCCACGGATCGACGCAGGTGACCCTCATGCGCTCGACCGACCGGCACGTCGGCTGCATTTTGTGCCGGCGGTTCATGTGGCGATCGGCGGAGCGGATCGCCCTCCGCGAGAATGCCACGTTCCTCATCACGGGCGAGGCCCTGGGCCAGGTGGCGAGCCAGACGCTCAGCAACATGCGGAGCGCCACGCAGGCGGTGGGCCTCCCCATCGTCCGGCCGCTGGTCGGCCTCGACAAGCAGGAGATCGAAGCGGTCGCGAAGGAGATCGGGACCTATGGAATCTCCACCCGTCCGGGGGTCTGCTGCCAGGCGGTCCCCGACCGCCCGGCCACCCGGTCCCGCCTCCTCTCCATCCTGGAGGAGGAGGCCCGCGTCGACGCGGAGGCGATCCTCGACGACTGTGTGCGCCGGGCGACCGTGATGTGACCACCGACGACCGTACCCCCCGGACCGGCGCCCCGGTGCGGTACCGGGCGCTCCGGCTCTGCTCCAACGGGGGCGGATTCGAGGCGGTGCCGGACCGACGGGCCGCGCTGGATCTCCCCCGATTCCGCCGGACCCTCGAGGCGTCGGGGATCCCGGTCCTCGATGCCCGGGTGATGCTGATTGTCCGGCTGCCTTTGGAAGTGACGATCAGCCAGGGCGGAAGGTTCCTCTTCAAGACCCGGGACCCCGAGCGGGCCCGGGAGGCGTTCGTACAGCTCGCCGGCCTGCTGGGTCTGGACGACCGCCTGGCCCCGCCCCCGGGAGGCTAGATTAAGCCGCGGAAGGGGTATCGGTACCGAGGCGCACGATGCGGGAAACCTGGATTGTCGGCGCCGCCACGAACCGGTTCGGGCGGATGGCCGAATCGGCCCGGGAGGCGGCGGCCCGGGTGGCCCTGGAGGCCATCGATCGGGCGGGCCTGACCCCCAAGGACATCGATCACACCTTCGTCTCGAACGCGTTCGGAATGGCCGAGCACCAGGGCCACCTCGGACCGCTCCTGAATACCGCCCTCGGGATTCCCGAGGTGCCGTCGTGTACGATCGAATCGGCCTGCAGCTCCTCGAGCGCCGGGCTGCACGAGGCGTTCGTCCATGTCGCCGGCGGATTCGCCGACGCGGTGTTGGTCGTGGGCGCCGAGAAGCTCTCCCACCTCGACACCCTCACCGCGACGAGCTACTTCGCCACCGGCGCGGACTTCCCGTTCGAGACCCGCAACGGGGCCACCTTTCCCGGCCTGTATGCGACCCTCGCCAGCGCCTACCGCAACGCCTTCCCCCTGCCTCCCGAGACGCTCGCCCAAGTCGCGATCAAGAACCATGCCAACGCCGCGCTCAACCCCCACGCGCATTTCCAGAAGGAGATCTCCCTCGAGACCTACCTCAACTCCCCGATCGTCGCGTCGCCGTTCCGTCTCTACGACTGCTGCCCGTTTTCGGACGGGGCATCGGCGATCGTGGTGGCCGCCAAGGAGTTCGTCCGGCGGCCCACCTCCACCCCCCTCGTCGTCGCCGCCTCGGTCCGGACCGGATCGATCGTCGACATGCACGATCGCCCCGACCTCTGGGGGCTCCCGGCGAGCCGGCGGGCGGGGGAGTTGGCGTTCCGTGCGGCCGGCCTGACCCCGAAGGAGATCGACTTCCTGGAAGTCCATGACTGCTTCACCATCGCCGAGCTGCTCGCCCTGGAGGATCTGGGCTTCTATCCCCGCGGCGCCGCCGGGGCCGCGACGCGGGACGGCGAGACGGCCCGGAAGGGACGGCTTCCGGTCAACCCCTCCGGCGGTCTCAAGGCGAAGGGCCACCCGGTGAGCGCGACCGGCGTCGCCCAAGTCGTGGAGGTGTTCGAGCAGATGAACGGCACCGCCGGAGCTCGGGCCGTCGCCCGAACCGAGACCGCCCTGACCCACAACGTCGGGGCGACCGGCGGGTCCTGCTCGGTGCACATCTTCCGTCGGGGGTAAGGGGATGGGTGGCAGCGCTCAGGGAGGGCATTCGATCGCCGACTACGTGGCGGGATACACCGACCTCGGACGACTTCGGGGGTTTCGGTGCCCGTGCGGGTTCACGACCGCGACCTGGGTGCTGGCCTGCCCCCGCTGCGGGGGCCGGAACCTCGCCGACGTCGATCTCTCGGGTCGGGGCGAGGTCGTCGCCTGCTCCGTCCAGCATGTCCCGAGCGACGAGTTCCTCAACGAGGTCCCCTACGCGTATGTGGTCGTGGACCTGGGGGAGGGGGGCCGGATCACCGGCTGGGTCGCGGGCGTCGCCGATCCCGCCGACCTTCCGCTCGGCACCCGGGTCCATTTCCATCCCAGCTACAAGCCCGGCGTCCAGTTCGTCCGGGACTGACCGTGACGGCCGACGCCTCCGCCCTTCAGCGCGATGAGGAGGCCCCCCGCCCGTGGCTGGGCTCCTATCCCCCCAACGTGACTCCCGATCTGGAGGTCCCGAACGAGTTCCTGACCGACGCGCTGGACCGATCGGTCCAGCGGTGGCCCGACCGGACGGCCCTCATCTACTACGGGGCCCGCTGGAGCTATCGGGCCCTCGGGCAGGCGGTCGACCGCTGGGCGGCCGGCCTTCTCCGGCTCGGCGTCCGGCCCCACGAACGGGTCGCGCTCTACCTCCCGAACTGCCCCGCCTACCCGATCGCCTTCTTCGGCACCCTGCGCGCCGGCGCCACGGTGGTCCAGGTCAGCCCGCTCTACCTGGGGGACGACCTGGCCCGTCTCCTCGACGACGCCGAGCCCCGGGCGGTGGTGACATTAGGGGCGCTCACGCCAAACCTGGTGCCCCTCCTCCCCCGCCGCCCGTCGATCCGGGTGATCTGGGCGGGGGTCCGGGAGTTCTACCCGCTCTGGCTGCGCCCCTTCGTCAACCTGGCCCTCCGGCGGCAGGGCCTCCCGACGGGGGCTCCCCGGGGCGAGGCCTTCGTCCGTTGGCGGGACGTCGCTTCGGCCCCCGGCGCCCCTCCCCGCCGGACGGGGGATCCGGCCCGCGAGGTCGCCGTGCTCCAGTACACCGGCGGAACGACCGGGAATCCGAAGGCCGCCATGCTGACCCATCGGAACCTCCGCGCCAACGTCGCCCAGGTAGCCGCGTGGAACACCCGGGCGGTCTCCGGCCGGGAGGTCGTGATGGCCACGATCCCGCTCTTCCACATCTACGGCCTGACCGTGGCGCTGCTCAACGGCCTCTTCGACGGAGGTACGGTGGTTCTTCAGACCCGGCCCGACATCCCCGAGCTGCTCAAGCTCATCGACCGGTATCGTCCGACCCAGCTCCCGGGCGTCCCCGCCCTCTACCAGGCCATCAACCTGCATCCCGAGGTCGGACGGCACAACCTCCACTCCATCTCGGTCTGCATTTCCGGCTCCGCCCCCCTGCTGCCCGCCACCGCCCACCGATTCGAGGAACTGACCGGGGCCGCGGTCGTCGAGGGCTATGGGCTGACCGAAGCGTCGCCCGTGACCCATGCGAACCCGATCGACGGGGAGCACCGGATCGGGTCGGTGGGTCTCCCGATGCCGGGGACCGACCAGCGGATCGTCGACCCGGCGACCGGACGGATCCTGACGGCGCCCGGGGCGGTCGGGGAACTCTGGGTCCGCGGACCCCAGGTGATGGCGGGCTACTATCGTCGCCCCGAGGAGACCGCCGATGTGCTGGTCGACGGCTGGCTGAGAACCGGCGACGCCGCCCAGGTCGATGCGGACGGCTTCACCTACATCGTGGACCGGCTCAAGGACATGATCAATGTCGGCGGCCTGAAGGTCTATCCCCGGGAGGTCGAGGAGGCCCTCGCGACCCACCCGGCGGTCGCCGAGGCCGCGGTGGTCGGCCTGCCGGACCCTGCCCACGGCGAGGTGGTCGTGGCCGTGGTGGTCCGCCGCCCGCAGGCCACGGTCACCGCCGAGGAACTGATCGAGTATGTCCGCGGCCGGATCGCCCACTACAAGGCGCCGCGCCACGTGGAGTTCCGGGAGGCGCTGCCCCGTACCGGCATCCAGAAGGTGCTCCGCCGGACCCTCCGGGAGGAACTCCTCCAGACCGCTCCGGCCTAGCCCGGGCCGCCGGACGGTCAGAGCCCTCGGCTGAGGAGATCCCGGGCGATGACCAGCCGCTGGATCTCATTGGTGCCTTCGAAGATCTCGGTGATCCGCTGGTCGCGGTAGGCCCGCTCGATCGGGGTCCCCCGGATATAGCCGAGGCCCCCGTGGATCTGCAGCGCGGCGTCGATGACCTCACCGGACCATTCGGAGGCGAGGCACTTGACGATCGAGGCCTCCCGGGTCTTCTCGGCCCGGGCCCCCCGCGGCCAGGCGCCCGGATCGGTCCCGAGATCGTCCTGGTGCTGGGCCGCGTGGTAGACGAGGTAGCGGAGCGCCTGGATCTTCATCGCCATGTCGGCGAGCTTGAACTGGATCGCCTCGTAGTCGCTCAGCGGATGGCCGAACTGGCTGCGGTTCTGGGCGAATTCGAGCGCCTGCCCGGCGGCCGCCGCCATCCCGCCCAGGGACGCCGCGCCGAGCGAGACCCGGCCGACATCGAGGGCCGTCATCGCGACGAGGAAGCCCTTGCCGACGCCGCCCAGGACCGCCTCCGGTCCGACCTCCACGCGATCGAGGATCAGTTCGGCGGTGGAGGTCCCGTGCAGGCCCATCTTCTTCTCGCACCGGCCCACCCTGAACCCGGCGCTGTCGGTGTCGACCAGGAACGCGGTCACCCCGCCGTTCGGACCCTTGGCGGGGTCGTTCGCCGCCATCACCACGACCGTGTCGGCCTCGCGACCGTTGGAGACGTAGATCTTCGTGCCCTCGAGGACCCACCGGTCCCCCTTCGGGGTCGCCCGGGTGTGGACCGAACCGGAATCGCTGCCGGATCCCGGCTCGGTGAGGCTGTAGGCCAAAAGCCGCTCACCGCGGGCGGCCGGCACGAGCCAGCGACGCTTCTGCTCCTCCGTGCCGTAGTACAGGAGCGGGGTGGTCCCGAGGGAGGTGTGGGCCCCGACGATCGTCCCGTGGGAGGCGTCGATCCGGCCGAGCTCCTCGAGGAAGATGCAGTACCCGACCTTGCCGAGCCCGAGCCCCCCGTACTTCTCCGGGATCGGAATCCCGAAGTACCCCTCCGCCCGGAGCCGGGCGATCGACTCCTTCGGAAACTCTTCCCGTTCGTCCATCTCGCCGACGACGGGGGCGACCTCCCGTTCCAGGAAGGCGCGGGCCGCCTGGCGGAACGCCTCCTGATCCGGGGTGAAGGAGAACTCAATCGGCATCGTCACTCCCCGGTGAACTTCGGCGGCCGATGCTCGGCGAACGCCCGGATCCCCTCCCCGAGGTCGCGGCTCGGGGCCACCTCGGAGGCGAACAGTTCCGACTCCCGACGCAGGCCGTCCGCCAGGGGGCGATCGATCCCCTCCCGCAGCGCGCGCTTGGCGGCCCGGACGGCCCGCGGGGCCCGCTGGCCGATCGTGTGCGCCCAGTCCCGGGCGGCGCGGAGCTCCTGCCCGGCCGACACCGTCTTGTTGACCAGCCCGATCTTGAGCGCTTCCGGGGCCGGGATCATCGCCCCGGTGAAGATCAGTTCCTCGGCCTTCGCCCGGCCGACGATCCGGGGGAGCCGCTGGGTCCCCCCGTACGCCGGCATGAGACCGTACTGGACCTCGGGGGCGCCAAACTTGGCCGACTCGCCGGCGATCCGCAGATCGCAGGCCAGGGCCAGCTCGAGGCCGCCCCCGACCGCCAGACCGTTGACGGCGGCGATGGTCGGCACGGCAAGCCCGGCCAACCGGTCGAAGATCCCGTGGGCCCGCCGGACGAGGGGAAGCGCCTGGGCCGGATCGAGGGTGGCCATCTCCTTGAGGTCGGCGCCGGCGCTGAAGTAGGCGCCGTCCCCCGTGACGATGACGCATCGGAGCGTCGGCGCGGACTCGAGACGGGACAGCTCCCGCTCGAGCCCCTCGAGGACGGCCTGGGAGAGCGCATTCACCGGAGGATGCCGAAGCATCAGGATCTCGACGCCGTCCTCCTCCGCCTTACCCACCCAGAGCTCCTCCGCGCTCATCCTCGTCCCCCCGGGGGGAGAAGTTCGGGCAGGCTCTTAACCCGGGTGGCCGCCCCGCCCCCGCGCAGCGTCATATAATGGGGACGGGTCGTGCGCCCATGGAACGACCGACCACCTTCGCGGACGCCCGGGCCGAACGGGCGGAGGCCGAGTTCGTCGTGCTCGGCGTCCCGTTCGACCGGACCACCTCGTTCCGGCCGGGGGCCCGCTTTGGTCCCGACTCGATCCGGCAACATTCCTGGAACTTCGAGTCCTACGACCTGGAGACCGGTGTCGATCTCTCCGAGGTGCCGATCCATGATCTCGGCAACACCGAGGAGTTCGGCAGCGCCTCGGCCATGGTGGCGTCGCTCCGTGAGGAGGTCCGGCCGATCTACCGGGCCGGTCAGATCCCGATCGTCTTGGGGGGCGACCACGCCTGCTCGCCCCCGGTGGTCGAGGCGTATCCCGATGACGGACCCTCCCTCGGGGTCCTCTACCTGGATGCCCACATGGACTTTAGGTCCAGCTATCTCGGCGATGACCGGAGCCACGCCTGCTCCTCCCGGCGGATCGTCGAGAAGGTCGGAGCCGAACGGGTCGTCGTCTTCGGGGTCCGATCGGTCTCCCGCGAGGAGATCGAGGAGAACCGGGCGATCGGCATGTCGTACGTCACGGCCCACGAGATCCACAAGGAAGGGATCCGGGCGGCCCTCGACCGGGCCCTCCACCAGCTACGGACCGACCGGATCTACGTGTCGCTGGACATCGATGCCATCGATCCCGCCTACGCCGGAGGCACCGGGACCCCTGAACCGTTTGGCCTCACCCCCCGGGACGTCAAGGAGGCCATCGATGCGGTGGCCCCCCGGCTCGCCGGCCTCGACATCATGGAGGTTTCGCCCCACTACGATCAGGGCAATACGAGCGCGCTCGCCGCCCGGATCGCCCGCGAGGCGATGGTCCGGGTCGTCGCGGCCCGGGACCACCGCTGACGCCCCATGACCGAAGCCCCCCGGACGGGAGCGACCGTCTCCCGCGGAGCCGAGGCCACCCTTCGGGAGGGGGATTGGTGGGGGTTCCCCGTGCTGATCAAGGACCGCGAGGCGAAGGGGTACCGGCCGAAGGAGTTCGACGATCGGCTCCGCAAGGAGCGCATCCGAACCGAGGCCCGGCTCCTGCTCGAGGCCCGGCGCGCGGGAGTCCGAACGCCGCTGGTCTATGACGTCGACATGGCCCATGCCCGGATCATCCTCGAGCGGCTCCCCGGACCCACCCTGAAGGAGATCCTCGAGGCCCCGGACGCGGACCGGGCGACCCTCGAACGGGCGGTCCGCGAGTTCGGCCGGGTGCTCGGACGGCTCCACGCCGCCGGCATCTCCCACGGCGACCTCACGAGCTCCAACGTCCTCTTCCCGGAGGGCCCCGGCGGGCCACCGGCCCTTCTGGATCTCTCGATGGGTTCCCGCCAGCCGGGCGTCGAGGAGCTCGGGATCGACCTCCACCTCGTGGAGGAGGACTTCAAGTCGCTGGTCCCGCAGAGCGAGGCGTTGCTGCGGGCGTTTCGGGAGGGGTATGCCGAAGGGAACCCCCAGGGCCACACGGCCGTCGTCGCCCGGGCCAAGGAGATCCGGGGCCGGGTCCGCTACGCCTGAGCCGGCGCCGCGCCCCCGAGCGCCTCGACAGCCGCGGCGGGGATCTCCTCGATCACATCGCTCGCCAACAGGCCGAACCCCCGGCGCCGCTGGGCGCGCCCCCCGGCCTCCCCGACCCAATAGATCGCGAGCCGGCCGGCCACCCAGGGTTCGATCCCTTGGGCCAGAAGGCCCCCCAGGACCCCATCGAGGACGTCACCCATCCCCCCCACCGTCATCGCCGGGTGGTGGTGCCGGTTGCGGACCGTCCTCGGGCCGTCGGACAGCCAGTCGGTCGATCCTTTGACCAGGAGATGCAGGCCCCTCGACCGGGCCCGGTCGGCGACCTCGGCGGCGGTCGGTTCGGCGCTCCCCTCAAACCAACGACGGTACTCGCCGAGGTTGGGGGTGGCGAAGACCGCCGGCCCACGGGTCGACGGCGGGCGCGAACCCTCGGCGAGCACCGCGAGGGCATCCGCGTCGTAGAGGACCGGCCCATGGCCGTCCGGGTGCGCCGCCAGCCAGTCCCGCACCCCCTCGAAGAACGCCCGGGTTTCCGGGTGGTCCCCGGCACCCATGCCGAGGGCCAAGGATCCCGGCCGCAGCCGTCCGATCGTCTCGGTCACCGGACCCACCTGGTCGGACGTCCACCGGCCCCCGGTGCCGACCCCCTGGACAATCAGGTCCGGTCCAAACCCCTGGATCGTGGCCGCGACGCCGCCGGGGACGAGGAGGGTGGACCGTTCGGCCCCGGTGCGGAGCGCCGCCCGGCCCGCGAGCGCCGGGGCGCCGGCATACGGCCCTCCGCCGATGATGAGGAGCCGGCCGCTCCGCCCCCGGACGGTCGGGCGGCTCCACGGGATCAGCGCCTGAAACTCCCCGGGGCCGGTCGACTCCCACGCCTCCGGCGGGATGCCGATGGAGCGGACGATCTCCTCCCCGCACCGGTCGGGCGGGGCTTCCGCCTTCGGACCGGTCAGGGCCACCGTCCACTGGGCCCGGATCCCCTGGGGATCCTCGATCCCTGTCGGCAGATCGATGGCCAGGATCGGCCGTTGCGCCTGCCGGAGGTGGGCCACCGCCTCCGCATAGGGGGACCGGAGGGCACCCGTCTGCCCGGTGCCCAGGATCCCGTCGATCACCAACGGGAACTCCGCAAGCTCCCGGACCTCCGGCACGCCGGAGTGGATCGGCAGCTGACGAGCGGCCTCCTCGTAGAAGTGCCTCACGGCGGCGCCGCGCAGCCGTTCCGGGGGAGGGAGCCGCCAGAGTTCCGGGCGATAGCCCCGGTGCTTGAGCTCGAGGGCGGCCGCCAGGCCATCCCCGCCGTTGTTGCCGGGCCCGACGACCAGGGCGACCCGGGCCGGTGGCGGAGGCAGCCGGAGCGCCGCCTCCTCGGCCACGGCCCGCCCGGCCCCGGCCATGAGCTCGGTGAGCGAGACGCCCAGGGCGAGGGCATTGGCCTCGACCACCGACATCTCGAGGGACGAAAACGGACGGCGATCGTCCGTCGGCATCCGGCCTCAGTTCGCCGGGGCGGGGGGTGTCGGCTCCTCCCCGGTACCGAACCGGTCCATCGAGGCCGGGAGCAGCTTGCGTCGGGAAAGGTAGGTCGCCTGGGTCCGGCTGTAGCGGAACAGGATGTCGGCCTTACCCTCCTGGAACCCCCAGGGACGGAGGATCAACAGGTCGCCTTCCCGGATCCACATCTTCTTCTTCATCTTCCCGGTGATCCGGCCCATCCGGGAGGTGTTGTCCTCGCAGAGGACACGGATCCGGGCCGCGCCCAACAGTTGGGTCGCCATGCCGAACACCTCACCGCGCTGGCGGCGCGGCAGCGGGAGACGCCCGACCTCCTCGCCGCCTTCGACCACCTCGACCGTCGGCGCCGGCTCGTCGGGCGCCGACGTTTCGGTCGGAGGCACCGGTTCGTTCTCGTCCACGCCCCAATCAGCCGGGCCGACTATTTCAGTTGGGGGGATGACGGGGGAAGAGCTTGAGCGGATTCGTCTCCAAGATCTGGCGCTGGAGTTCGTCCGGGATCGGCAGCGCCCGGAACGCCGCCAGGTTGGCGGCGATGTCCCGGACCCCGGGGCCGGGCCAATCGGTACCGAAGACCGTCTTCGCGGCGACCTTGGGGAGATCGGGGAAGTACTCCAGCAGCCGGTTCGGGGGCACCCCCGACAGTTCCAGCCAGACATTCGGGAACCGCCGGGCGAGAAAGACCGCCTGGTCCATCCACAACGGGCGACCGCCGTGGGCGAGGACGATGGGCAGACGGGGAAAGTCGATCGCCACCTCCTCGATCCAGAGGGGTTCCCCAAAGCGGCTCACCGCTCCGGGGAAGACGCTGGTCCCGGTGTGGAAGATCACCGGCACCTCAAACCGCTCGAGGGTCTCGTAGACCTCGCGGAGTTCGGGCCAGGCCCCGGTCCGGTAGGCGTTCGGGTAGAGCAGTTGGTGAGGGGGATGGATCTTGACGCCGCGGATCCCGAGCCGTTCGACGAGCTCCCGGACCCGCGCCCCGGGCGAGGGCCGGCCGACTCCGACGCCGCCCACGGCGATCAGGCGTTCGGGTTCGGCCCGGACGTACTCCGCCACGAACTCATTCGCCGCCTCGGTGTAGCCGATCACTTCCGGGGCGACGTAGTTGATGAGCACCGCCCGCTCGACGCCCGCCCGGTCGAGCTGGGCCACCAACTCTTCGGGGTGCCGGAGCAGCGACTCGAGCCCGGAGACGAGCTCGAGGCGCGCCCGGGCCTCGGGTCGCATCTCCCAGATCGGGTTGATGTGGATGTGGCAATCGGTGACGCCCATGCCGCAGCCGAAGGTGGGGCCGTATTTGGGCTCCTTCGGGCGGGAGCCATGGTTTATCAAGGCGGACCCGTTAGGCGTCGGGATGATCTCCCTCACCCCGATCGTGCCCCGCCACTTCAAGGCCCGATACCTGGCCCAGGAGGAGCGGCTGCTCGCCGAGACCCGCGGGACCGCCCTCTTCTACCTGCCGAAGCCGATCGCCTTGACCGTCATCTTCGGGATCCTCACGTATGCCGCGGCCGCGGTCCGTCCGGGCTGGCCGGCGCTCCCGTACCTCACCCCCCTCTTCGCCCGCGGACCGGTCCTTTTCGGGGTAGGACCCGGCACCTACCTCCTGATCCCGTTCCTCCTCCTGCTGCTCGGGAGCCTGCTCTGGCTCCTCTACCGGTACCTCCGGTGGATCTCCACCGTCTACGCCGTGACGACCACCCGGGTCGTGATCCAGCACGGGATCTTCTCCCGGAACTTTGAGGAGATGCCGATCCTCCAGCTCCGGGGCGTGGATGTCCACCAGTCGATCGGGCAACGGATCCTCCGCTACGGGACGATGCGGGTGAGTTCGGAGTCGGGCGCCTCCCTGGGCAACCAGGACTGGCAGGGCATTCCCCACCCGTTCCGCTTCCAGAAGGTGATCGAGGATTCCCGGGCGCGACTTCTCGCCGGTACCCCCGCCGCGTCCCCGATGGGGCCCTCCACGGTCCCGACGGCGGCCGATCCGGCCGCCACGGGACGGCCCGAGCTCCCTCCGGCCAAGAAGGTCTGACCCGTCGACTGGGGCGGGAGCTCAGCGGCCCCGGACCCGACGGATCTCGGCAAGCAGCGCCGGGACGATCTGGAAGAGGTCGCCCACAATCCCGTAGTCGGCCACCTTGAAGATGGGCGCCGAGGCATCCGAGTTGATCGCCACGATCACCCGGGATCCGATCATCCCGACAATGTGCTGGATCGCCCCCGAGATCCCGACCGCGATGTAGAGCTGGGGCGTGACGGTCCGGCCGGTCTGGCCGACCTGGAGGCTCGTCGGACGCCATCCGGCGTCGGTCACGGCCCGGGACGCCCCGACGGCGGCATCGAGGGCGGCGGCGAGTTCCTCGATGAGATGAAACTGATCGGCCGATCGAACCCCCCGTCCCCCGGCCACCACGATGGTCGCGTCGCCGAGGGCCGGTCCCTCGCCGGTGAGCACCGGTTCCGTTCCGACCAGGGTCGGACCCTTCGCCACGGCCCCGACCTCCGGCATCGACCGTTGGGTGGAGGCGCCCGGGAGATCACGGGGCTCCGGGGCCGGGAACGCCCGGGGCCGCAGGGCAACCACCGCCCGGGGGCCGGAGAGGCTGCGGGTCTCCGTCGCCCGCCCCCCGAAGACCGGCCGACGCACCTCCCATCCGGCGGCCCCGCGGTGGATCGCGGTCACTCCGGTGGCTGCGCCGGCGTCCCACCGGGCCGCAAGCCCACCGGCCAGCTCCCGGCCGAACGTGGTGGACGGGAGCAGCACCAGCTCCGCCGACCGCTCGGAGAGGACCGACAGTACGCCGGGAATCAGGGCCCCGGCCTGTCGGGCAGCGTCCGTGGGCGGGGGGAGAAAGCAGACCTCGGAGATGCCGTCCCGCGCCCACGAGGACGTCAACGAGTCCTCCGGGCTCCCGAACAGGAGGCCCGTGACCGGGGCCCCCGCCGCAAGCTGGTAGGCGACTCCCGCCGCCTCCCGGGAGGCCTCGGTCGGCCGCCCGTCGCGCAGCTCGCCGATCACGACGAGGCCCGGCGTCATGGGAAGACCTTCGCCTCCTCCCGGAGGAGGCGGACCAGACGTTCCGCCGCCTCGGCGGGGGTCGAGTAGTCGATCATCCGGGCACCCGCCCGGGGCGCCGGGAGCTCGAACTTGAGCGGGAGGCTGCGGCCGTTGCGGCCCGCCACGGCCGCTTCGATCGTGGCCGCCGGTACGGTGTCGATCGGCTGCCGACGGGCCTTGAGGATGTTCGGCAGCTTCGCGGTCCGGGGGTCGTTCCAGGCCTGCTGAAGGCCGATGACCAGGGGCACCGGAGCCTCCCAGCGTTCGATCTCGGTGTCGGTCGATCGCTGGAAGGTGAACCGGGAGCGCTCGGGGTTCCAGCGCAGGTCGGTGACCGAGGAGAATGACGGCCGCTCCAACAGGGCGCCGAGGGCCGGGGCGACCAGCCCCTCCTCGTCGTCGAGCGCCTGCTTTCCGACCAGGACCAGATCGGCGGGCCGAGACGCCAGGACGTGGGCCAACGCGGCCGCGACTGCCATCGGGTCGTCGACCGGTGCGCTCGCCTCGAGGTGGGTCACCGAGTCGCAGCCGAGGGCGAGGCAGCTCCGGAGAACCTCGGGGGTCCGCGGCGCCGGTCCGTAGGCGAGCGCGCGGACCGTGCTGCCGGGGAGCTGGTCCCGGAGGAGCAGCGCCTGCTCGACCGCCGACTCGTCGTAGCCGGCGAGGACGAACTTGACCCCTTCCACGTCGAGGGTGCGCTGGTCCGGGCCGGGCCGCAGCCGGGTCTCGGGATCCGGGACCGGCTTGACACAGACCGCAATCTCCATCGGTCGCTCCCTAGGCGTAGCGCTTGAGGAGTTCTCGGGCCGTCACGATCCGCTGGATCTCGTTGGCGCCCTCGTAGATCTGGGTGAGCTTGGCATCGCGCAGCAGCTTCTCGACCGGGTACTCCTTCATGTAGCCGTAGCCCCCAAAGGTCTGGATCGCCTCGTCCGCCACCCGCAGCGCGGCGTCGGACGAGAAGCACTTGGCGATGGAGGACTCCAGGGTGCCCCGGGCGCCCCGATCGATCGTCCACGCCGCGAGCCAGGTGAGGAGGCGGGACGCGGTCAGCTGCTGGGCCATCGTCGCGAGCTTCGCCTGGATCGCCTGGTGCTCCGCGATCGGCTTGCCGAAGGTGGTTCGCTGGAGCGCGTAGCGGGCGGCGAGGTCGAGCGCGGCCTGGGAGATCCCCGTCGCCATCGCGCCGATCGGGGTCCGGGTCTGGTCGAGCGTCCGCATGGCGAGCGCAAATCCCTCCCCTTCGGCCCCCAGGCGGTCGGTCGCCGGGACCCGCACCTCTTCGAAGCGGACCGTGCTGGTCGCGCTGGCCCGATGCCCCATCTTCTCCTCCTCGCGGCCCGGGAGGAGTCCGGCCGACTCCCGGGGCACGACGAAGGCGGTGATGCCCTTGTGGCGGAGGGCGGGGTCGAGCGTTGCGAAGACCGTGAAGAGGGCGGCGTGGGGGGCGTTGGTGATGAAGCATTTCTCCCCGGTCAGGATGTACTCGTCGCCGGAGCGCCGCGCCCGGGTCTTCAGCGCCGCGGCGTCGCTGCCGCCGCTCGGCTCGGTGAGGCAGAACGAGGCGAGGTGGTAGTCGGCGCAGAACGGCTTCAGCCATCGGTCCTTCTGCTCGGGGGTCGCGCCGAGGATGATCGGTTCCAGGGCGAGGCAGTTCGCGATGATCGAGGTCGTCATCCCGGCGCAGGCGTAGGCGAGTTCCTCGACGATCAGGCACTGGTCGAAGAGGCCGAGACCGGTCCCCCCGTACTCGGCGGGCACGTTGAGGTTCATGAGCCCGAGCTCCCACGCCTTCCGGTAAATCTCCTCGGGGAACCTCCCGTTCCGGTCGACTTCGGCGGCGTGGGGGGCCATCTCGCTCCGGGCGAATTTGCGCGCCAGTTCCCGGAGGCTCTCCTGGTCCGGAGTGAGGGAAAAATCGACCATAGGTGGGTTCGGCCGACCACCGGGACCCGATATATGATGGCTTGGGTGGGGGAACCCCGATGGCGAGATCCGGCATCGTTCAGGGAACGCGAACTGCGACGCTGGCGGTCGGCCGGTACGCCCGGATCGACCGGGACCGGGCGCGCCGGGTCGGGGTTCCCGAAGTCATCCTCGGGGAAGGCAAGACCGTCGGCCACCTGATGGGGATCCTCCGGGCGCTGCACGCCCATCGGGCCGGCGCCCTGGTTTCCCGGCCGACCGAGGCCCAGCAACGGGCGATCCGGGTCGCGGCCCGGGAGGGGCTCCCCCTCCAACTCCTCGCCGAGGGGCGGGTGGCCCGCCTGGCCGGCCCGCTCGGAGTCAAGCTCCCCCGCCCCCGGGTCGCCCTTTTGGCCGCCGGGACGAGCGACGTACCGGTGGCCGAGGAGGCCCGGACGATCCTCGAGGCGTTCGGAGCGGTGGTGCTGACCGCCTACGATGTCGGGGTCGCCGGGATCCATCGGCTCACCCGGGCGCTCACCCGGATCGAAGCCCAAGCCCCCCGAGCCTACCTGGTCTGTGCCGGACGGGAGGGGGCTCTGCCCACCGTCGTCGCCGGCCTCGTCCGCGCCCCCGTGCTCGGGATCCCGACCTCCGTCGGCTACGGGCGGGGCGCCCGGGGTGAGGCCGCCTTGACCGCCATGCTCCAATCCTGTGCCCCGCTCGCGGTCGTCAACATCGATGCGGCCGTCCCGGCCGCCCTGTACGTGACCCAGTGGCTGCTCCCCGACCGGCCGTCGATCCGGCGCCCGGCCGGCCGCCGCCGCGGACGGGAAGGGGTTTTGTGACCTTCGGGTTCTAGGAGGGTGCCGTGCCGTACCGGACATCGCTCTCAGAGGAGTCGGATCGGGAGGAACGGGAGATCCAGGATCGCCTGCGGGCGATCGACTCCCAGCTCGAGTCCCGCTGGACGAAGCGCCAGCAGCTGCTCGGAGAGGTCCGCCGGCTGACCGCCGAGCAGCGGGCGCTCGCCGCCCAGCAGGGAGGTCCGATCCAGGAGGCGGAGGAGCTCCACCGGGCCCACCGTAACCTTGGCCAGGAGTTGCTGCGGCTCCGGTCGGAACGCGACCGGGCCCGTGGGGCCCTCACCCAAGCGATGATCCACTACCGGGAGGTCCGTGCGGCCGCACGGCCCCAGACCCACCTGCGGCCGGAGGCGGTGCGCAAGGAGATCCAGGAGCTCGAGCATCGCCAGCAGACCCAGGCCCTTTCGCTGGACGACGAGCGGGCGCTCCTGGTCCGGCTGCGCGAGCGGACCCGACTGCTCGCCGAGCTGGAGACCCATGCCCAGGAGGCCGCCGCCGAGCGGGCCCGCGAGGAGGCGGCGGCCCGGCAGGTCACCGAGGCCCGCGCCGAGGTCGATCGGATCAACCAGGAGTTCGATCGGGTCCGCCGGGAGCGCGACGAGGCGATGGGGACGATCCGGGGCCGGCTCGAGGCCGCCGGCAGTGTGGTCGCCGAGATCCGAAGGCTCTCGGCCCAGCGCAGCGAGACGATGGACCGGCTCTTTGCCGAGAGTCGGGAGATCCAGCGGCTCGAAGGGGAGGGCCGTACCCTGCTCGCCACCTTGCGGGCCCGGCGCGCGGAAGCACGCAACACCATCCGGGAATTCACCCCCCGGACCCGGCGGGCCGAAGAGCGGACCGCGCTCGAGTCGAGCGTCGACCAGCGGCTCGACGAACTCCTCAAGCGCGGACGGATCACCCTCGGCTGACCGGCCCGCGGCGCCGCCCTACTTGGGCGGGAAGATGTCGACCGCCGTAATGATGAACTTCAGGGTGGCGCCCGCGACCTGGGAGTTGAAGTTCTCCGTGAACGTTCCGTTGGCCAGGTTCACCGAAGAGACGACGAACGTCCCGGTGTTGCAGACCGTCTGGTTGGTCGGCAGGGTGCCCTTGACGAGGCCGGCCTGGGTCACGCCGAGTTCGTTGTGGAGCGTGAGGTTGCCGCCGCCCGGGCCCGAGGTGATGTTGGTGACCTCGACCGGCCAGCCGTAGGGCGAGGAGACGAACCCGATGCGGGGCTGGTTCACCAGGACCACCGAGGTGGCGTTGGCGCTCAGCAGAAGCACCGGCCAATGGTAGATGGGTTGGGAGAGCGTGCTCCCGACCGTCACCGGTGCGCCGGGGTACTGGGCCGCGAACTGGGCGCGGGTGAGCGTCACGATCGTCGGCATCGAGTAGGTCAGCGGCTGGGTGACGAGGCAGGCCGGGTTCAACGGCCCGTAGCCGAGGCTGGGCGGGATGACCACGGTCACCGTCCGGTTCCCCGAAAGGCCGATGATCCCCTGCCAGAACCCCGTGATGACCGTGATGAACGAGACGTTGTTGATCACGTAGCCCCCCGAGGGGGTTGTGGGACCGACGTGGACGGCGAGGGGAGTGTAGGCCGATTCGTTCGTGCGGGGCTGGTAGAGCAGGCTCTTCGGGTAGGTCAGGTTGTTTTGGGCGACGGCGTAGATCGACGTATCGAAGACCCGGCCGGCCTGCGGGCCGGTGGCGAACTCTCCGATGTAGTTGACCGTCGCGTTGTACCCTCCCCGGATGGTGAGGATCGGGGCCGGGGAGGAGGGGAGGTTCTTGGCGTAGACGTATCCCGCGGTGACTCCGCCGGCGATGATCAGGACGGCTGCGAGGAGGACAGGGACCCAGAGGGATCGGGAGGATGCCATCGTTCGGATACCGTGGGGTTGGGGGTCAGCACGTCGTAGGTCTCGTCACGAATTCGGAGAGACAGGTGCTCTTCATCCCCCCGCGCCCCGAGCCGGACACCGATATAAATCCTCGTCCCCCACAGACCCTGGGCTTGGAGAACAAGAATCCGTTCCGCGCCCGACGAGCAGGCGGGGGGAGGCGCCCGGCAGAGGAACCCGGAGGTTCAGCGGGAGGTCCACGTTCGGTCGGGGGTGCGGTCCAACCCGCCCGTGACGGAGCCCCCCGGCCGAAGCATCGAGGAGCCGGCCGATCAAGACCAAGGGAACGCCCAGCCCCAAGTGACGGGCGAACCGATGCCATCACCCGGCTCGAGCTGCTCCCTGAGGCCGCTCTGTAGAACGACCCGCTGAGGACCCGACTGAGGGTCAAAGGGTCGTTCGTTTCCACGGATCTCGACACAAGTAACCAGCCTCAGCAAGGGATCCCATCGCCCGAGCATAGCGAACCCGCAATGGGCTCAATGCGCCTCAAGCTCGTGTGGAGGGCGTCTCGGACAAGATCCCACCGTGGTATCGCGCCTTCGTCCCATTCCCGGCCGACGCGTTATCCGAAGAGTGGGCCGGGGAGCCCTAACAACCCCGCAGGTCGGCGGGACTCCCGTTCAAGAGGTAAGGGCTTGTGCCTGCTGGATAGGGCGCGGATGAGGAACCCGTGGGCCGCCCGGCCGTGGGCGTGGACCTCGCCGCGGGTGTTGCTGCTGAGCGGGTAGGGCCCCAA
>JAJYWS010000026.1 GCA_021791335.1 Thermoplasmata archaeon | reverse complement strand
TCGTGGACGATCGCGCGGATCGTGGCATCGGGGAGACGAAGAGGGCCACCGGGACGCGGGGCGTCTTGCTCGATGCCCGCGAGTCGAAGGCGGTGGAATCGGTTCCGCCAGAGGGCGCAGGTGTTGCCCAGGGTGCCCAGCTCTCGAGCCGCTGACGTTCCTCCGAGGTTAGGGAGAGGGGCGGGGCCACGCGCACAGAGCGCCATAGGTCTGCCCGGATATAAGCATAGTCAATTAGAGGACACTACACTAGTAAAGTGTTCCGAGATGGTATTGTAGATGATATTATAGCCCGGGGGTTGGGTAGACGAAGCCGATGCTAGCACTGGCGGACGTTGCTGTAGTCGTTTCCAATGCTCGGGCCTCCGCCCGATGGTGGCAGAAGGCGGTCGGGTTTGCTTCGCATACCATTGGAGGAAAGGGGCACGCGATCCTGGTCGGGCCGCCGGGAGAGCGATTGATCCTCCACCTCTGCGAAGGCTTTGCGCCGCTGGAGCCCGGGGACACCGGCATCGCCTTCATTACCGATGATCTGACCACCCTAGCCACCCGGATGTCCAAGCACGGCGTTCGCTTCCCCTCGCCTCCCCAGAAGCAGGCGTGGGGGTCAATGGCGAAGTTTGAGGACCCGGACGGCAACATCTTCTGGCTGCTTGAAGTGCCGACCGCCATGGTCCGGGCCACCCTCAAGTTGCGGGCCCCTCGACAGGCTGCGGCCAAGGTTGGGCGGACGACGCCGAGGCGCAGGCGTCGGGTGCGCTGAGCCCGCGCCGCGCCGAACGGGTGGGGTTTGCGGCGGCCACGGCCCGGACGGGCCTTCCCGCACCCCAGCAACCAAGGTCGAAGGCCCACGGAAAGTCTCAGTGCGGTTCATCCTCGCGCCACAGCCCCTGGGCGGCGATACGCCGCATGATTTCGGTGGGCCCGTGCGCGATCCCCCCGCTTCGGACATCGCGCCACCAGCGCTCGAACGGAAGTTCCGAGGAGTATCCCCGACCTCCATGGAACTGGAGGGCGGTGTCGATGACCTCCAGGGCGACGCGGGTGGCTGTGGCCTTCGCCAGGGCGGTATGTGCGTCGGCGCGCTCGCCTCGATCGAACCGTTCAAGGGCCCAGAGGACCAGGAGCCAAGCCGACTGCAGCTCCGCCCACGCATCGACCAGCCGATCCCGCACCGCCGATTGGCGAGCCAGAGGCTCGCCGAAGGCGCTTCGCTGGGCGGCGTGGAGAAGAGTCCGGTCCCAGGCGGCCCGGGCCACGCCGAGGTAGATCGCCGCCAGAAGTCCCCGCTCCCGCGTGAGTTCAGTGCGCACCAACTTGAATCCGCTCCCTTCGGGACCGAGCCGGTGGTCGTCCGGCACCCGGACCCCCTGGTATTCGATTTGCCCTCGGCGCATCCAGCGCTCGCCGAGGTCCGGCAAGCTCAAGCTCCGCCGGATCCCGGTCCGGTCCTGTTCGACCAAGAAGGCCGAGATCCCACGGGTTCCGGGATCTGAGGAACTGCGACCGTAGACGATGGCAGCGGGAGCATCGATCGCGAAGGCGGCTTCCGTCTTCACCCCATCCAGACGGTACTCCCGGTCCTGCCGGACGGCGGCGAGCCGGATGCCCCCCGCGTCGGAGCCCGCGGCCGGCTCGGTCACCTGGTTGGCGACCAAGGATTCCCCCCGGAGCATCGGTTCAAAGTACTCGGCCACAAGCTCCGGGCTACCGTGCTCGCCCAGGACGCTCGCGAACTCCGGCTGGAGGCTCAGCTTGGCGAAGGTGGTTCCCGACCGGTAGGCGAGGTGGAAGAGGAGAATGGCGGCCCGCCCGGCCGTGAGTCCCCTTCCCCCTCGGTCGGAGGGGACCGTGAGCCCCAGATAGCCGGCCCGGCCCATTTGCCGGAAAATCTCCCAGGGAAACTCGGGCTTCTGATCCAGGCGAGCGGCCAACTCGGCCAGTCGGTGCTGTTCGCAGAATTCGACCAGATCCGGAACCAAGGGGTCAGTCGGCAACGGGGGAGGAGTGGCTCTCATAGACCCTCCCGCTCAAAGAAGGGTGCCGCCATCGGCCGAGGGGGGGTGCGAGGAGGGTCCTCCCCGATGACCCCGGTCGCTTCCAGACGGCCCACAGCCTCAGGGGAGAGCCCCAAGAGGTGCTCCAGCACCGCCTGGTTGTCCTGCCCGAGCCAGGGGGCTCCCCGCCAGACCCCCCCCGGGGTCACCGAAAATTTCGGCGCCACCCCCGCGCCCTTCACCCGGCCCGCGACCGGGTCGACCCACTCAACGAACATCTCCCGGGCCCGATAGTGCGGATCCCGCGCAATCTCCGCGATATCGTAGATCCGGGAGATGGCGATGTCGTGGGTTTTGCCGAGCTCCTCGAGCTCCTGCCGACTCCGTTCCCTGCAGAAGCGCGCGATCGCGGCGTCCACCACCGCCCGGTGGCTGGCGCGGTACTGCGGATCGTCGTACCCGGGATCGGTGAATCCTATCAGCTCCTTGGTCCGGCGCCAAGTCTCTGGGGTCGGTGCGGCAAATACCACCCACCCGTCGCGGGCCTCGTGCACATCATAGGGATGGAGGCGGGCATGGCCCCGCCCGTACCGGCCCCGCACCACCCCCCGGACGAAGTAGTCGAGCGCCAGGTTCTCGAGCAGCGTGAAGAACACCTCGTACTGGGCTACGTCGACGGCCTGGCCCCGGCCGGTTCGCTGGGCGGAGATGTAGCCCATCAGCGCCGCCGCCGCGGCGGCGAGACCGGTCACCGTGTCGTTGAGTGCGGTGCCCGCCCGCATCGGTGGGGCGGGGTCCGGCTCGCCCTGGAGGGAGAGGTACCCGCTGTAGGCCTGACCGATGAGATCAAACGAAGGGGCCCCCACCCGCTCCGGTCGCCCGGTCCGGCCGAACCCCGAGACGTGCACCACCGTGAGCCGGGGGTTGGCGGCCCAGACGGTGGCATCGTCGAGGCCGAGTCGATCGTAGGTCCCCGGTCGGGACGACTCGATCCAGATGTCCGAGTGCCGGACGAGATCCAGGAAGATCGCTCGGCCCTCGGGATGCCGGAGATCCAGCCCTAGGGAGAGCTTGTTGCGGGCATACTGGACCCAGGACTCGGAGACGCTCTCCTCCGGCGGGGCGCCCTCCGGCAGGGTCGGAATCAACGTGCGGCTGGGATCGGCATAGGGCCGGTGGTACGGAGGCCCCTCGATATGGATCACTTCCGCTCCGAACTCCCCCAGGTAGGTGGACGCCCACGGGCCGGCCACGTAGCGGGCGGAATCCAATACCCGAACCCCCTGGAGGGGGCCGTAGCGCGGAACCAGGGACGGGGAACGCAGCGGGGGATCGCTCATCGGGCTGGAAGCTCCGGAATGAAGCATAACTACGGAGGTTTACATAGGAACCCCACCGACCAAATAACCGAAGCCGCTGCCTCGCCCATGACCGAGGCGCCTTGGATCCGGTACGAAGGGGCTCGATTTCGCGATGAGCTGACCGACTTCAAGCTCAAGAACCACCCGTTCGCCACCCATCCATTCTTCCATGAACTGGAGCAGGGCAAGATCCCCAAGCCGGTCGTCCAGGAGTGGGTCCAGCAGTTCTACCCATGGCTCGCCTGCGTCCCGATCGCCATGGCGGAGCGGTTCAGCCAGTGCTCCTGGGAGCCCAAGAACGACCGGTATCGACGCATGATCCTGGATCAGCTGGTGGAAGAGGCGGGGGACCCCAAGGGCAAGGAGCCCGGCCATCCCGAACTCTGGCTTCGGTTCTGCGAGGGTCTCGGCGTACCGCGGGCGAAGGTCCAGTCGGCCGAGCTGCTGCCCAGCACCATGGTGGCGATCGATGATTTTCTGTACACGAACCGGGTCAATCCGTTCTATGTCTCGGCCGCCGGTTCCTCGGAGCCCCCCAACGTCCCGCTCTGTGCCCGGCTCCTCCCGGCCTTCCGGAACCACTACGGGGTACCGGAGGAGAACCTCGAATACTACCGGCTCCATGTCACGGCCGACGTCGAGCACAGTCAGTGGATTGGCGAGATTGTCGCCTCCTTTGCATCGACGCCGGAGGTGCGCAAGCAGATGTGGGACCAGATGTTGCGGGGGTTCTCCATCCACGCGCTCTTGGTGGACGGAGTGTACCGCCGAGCGGTCGCCGCCAATCAACGCTAAATAGCACCGGGAGGGTCCTAGGTCCGATGGCAGACCCGGCGAGCCGGCTTGTTTTCACAGGCGGTCTCACCGGAGCGGCCATGCCGTGGCTCTGGTGATCGGGAGGCACCGGGAGGGTGCCGACCGACGGTGGCCGACGGCCACCCCTCGCCGCCTTCCCCGTGCCTCCCTTTCGATTGGGCTCAACCTTCGAGAGGGAGTATGAACGGAACCGAAATTCGGATGCGACGCCTCTTGCCGAGCGCTGCCCGGGGCCTCTTTGCGGTCCCGCTGGACCATTCGGTCACCTTGGGACCGATCGAGGGGCTGGAATCCACTGCACCGTTGGCGAAGGAACTCTCCGACGCCGGGGCCGACCTTCTGATCGTCCCCCCGGGGGCGGTGCGCACGGTCGCCCCATTCCTCGGGCCGACCACCCGGCTCGGCGTCCACCTCTCGGCGTCCACCGGCCTGGGCACGACCCAGCAGCGGAAGGTCCAAGTGGGCCGCGTCACCGACGCCGTAGGTCTGGGGGCGGACCTCGTCTCGGTCCAAGTCAACTTCGGGGTTCCCGAGGAGCCCGAGATGATCGAAGCGCTCGGCCGCACGGCGCACGACTGCCGTCGGCTCGGGATCCCGTTGCTGGCGATGGTCTATGTGGTCCGGCCGGGACCGGTGGCTCCGGCCGAGGTGCGGCACGCTGCCCGGGCGGCCGCCGATCTGGGCGCCGACCTGGTGAAGATCCCGTATCCGGGTGATGCGGGGGAGTTCGGCCGGACGGTCTCAACGACTCCCGTCCCCATCCTGATCGGGGGCGGCCCGAAGACCGATACGGAGGAGGCGCTGTTCGCCACGCTCCGCGCCGTCCGAAGTGCCGGCGGAGCCGGCATCTGCATCGGACGCAAACTCTTCCAGCGCCCGCCGGTGGGTCCTCTGGCCCGCCGCATCGGCGCACTCCTGCACGGGGACGGATCGACTCCGTGACGCGGGAGCGGGTCGCCATCCAGCCCACGGCCGATTCGCTCCCGGAGAGGACACGGATTGCCGAGTACGCGGTGCGGCGCGGGTTCGGGATGCTGGTGCTTCCTCCGAAAGATCTCCGACAGCCGACAAGCACGGTCCGGATCTACGACCGGATCGGCCGCCAGCTGCGACCCCGGCCGGACGGCCCGCCGATCCCGATCGTCCGGGTCGATTCGCCCGCCGCCCTCGCCCGGGCTCGGGAGGTCGGGGCTCGCGAGGGGGCGGTGGCGGTCGAGTGGGTCCGGGACCGGGTCATTCCCCTCGAAAACCTCCGGGCCGATGCCGGAACCTCGTTTAGGGTCTGGGCCCTGATCGATGGGCCCTCGGAGCTACCGGCCGCACTCGGCGCGTTGGAACATGGGGCCCACGCCGTGGTGGTTCCGGCCGACTCGCTCGACGCGGTGGACAGCGTCGAGGCGGCTCTCGAGGCGCGCCCGCCTGCGCTGGCCGGCTGGACGCTCGCCCGGCTCCGGAGCCTCCGTCCGGCGGGCATGGGGGACCGGGTCCTCGTGGATACGACCTCCATCCTGCGGCCGTCGGAGGGGTTGCTGGTGGGCAGCACCGCCGCCTTCCTCTTCCATGTGGCCAGTGAGGCGGAGGGCTCGGCCTACACCCGGCCCCGCTCCTTTCGGGTCAACGCCGGCGCGGCCCACTCCTATGTCCTCCTGGCCAACGGGACGACCCGATACCTCTCCGAACTCGTCCCCGGGGACGCGGTGTTCGTCAGCGACCCCCGTGCGGACGGCCGTTCCGTACGGGTCGGCCGGATCAAGATCGAACGTCGACCCCTGACGCTGCTGGAGGTCACTGTCGAAGGCCGGAGTCGCACCCTTTTCGTCCAGGAGGCGGAGACGGTACGACTTTCGGGGCCTCGCGGCCGAACGCCGGTGACCGGTCTTCGCCCGGGCGACCGCTTGGTCGGCTGCCGGTTCCCCCCGGGCCGGCATCTCGGGCAGGCGATCGAGGAGTCGATCGAGGAGCGATGAACGGGGTTCCCCGCCTGGTGGTCACGCTCACGGCCCGGGGTCTCGACGAGGCCCGGACGGAGCTTGCGGACGCCCACCGGGCCGGCGCCGACATGGCCGAGATCCGCCTGGACCGATGGTCGGAGCCGGATCGGAGCCGCGCCCGCGAACTGTTGCCGAGCCCTGTTCCTCTCCTCCTGACGCTGCGCTCGCGGGCGGAGGGGGGAGAAGGTCCGGACGACCCCGCAGAGCGGGCGAGGCTTCGCGCGCGGGTCGGTGGGGCCGGCTGGGCCGCCATCGACTTTGAGGCGGCCCGGGACGCTCTCCCGGCCCGCGGCGCCGGGGGCCCGGCTCCGGCCGTCTGGGTGTCGACCCATCTCTCCCCGGAAGCGACCCCCTCCGACCTCGCGCGGGAGCTCCAGCACCCGGTCCCTTCGGGAGCGGTTCGCAAAGTCGTCGTTTCGGTGACCCTGGGCCCCGGCCTGGACGAGATCTTGGCGCGCGCTCAGGCCGCGGCCCGTTCGGGGGTCACGCTCCTGGCGACCGGCCCGGCCGGCCCACTCCAACGGGCCTGGGGCCGGCGCCTCGGTCTGCCCTATGTGTTTGCGGCGCCCCCCGAACGTCGGCCGACCGACGTGAGCCGCCGGGTCGATCCGGCCCAGCTACCGGTCGACCGGCTTCGACGGTTCTACGCAGCCGAACCTCCGGCGCCGATCCTGGCTGTCGTGGGGCGGCCCGCCGCCCGATCCTGGAGCCCGTGGATCCACCACCGCTGGATGGGGGCCGAGGACCGGGCGGGCCTCTACTTGGCCCTCGAACCGGAATCGGCCCAGGAACTGATCCGCATCCTCCCGAAGCTGGCCGAGGGAGGCCTGCGGGGAGTGAATGTGACCGCGCCCTTCAAGGAGGCGGCGCTCACGGCGGCGAACCGGCGGCAGCCGAGCGCCGAAACGGTGGGCAGCGCCAACACGTTGACCTTCCAGGGCTCGACGGTCCGGGCCGACAATACCGACCTTTACGCGGTCCAGCGGAGGCTCACCGAACTGAAGGTTTCGGGAGTCTGGAGCGGGGAGGATCTGGTGGTGGCCGGCACGGGAGGGGCGGCCCGGTCGGCCGTGGTCGCGGGGCGGGAACACTGTGCCCGGGTGGCGATCTGGGGACGCCGGGCCCTGATGGCCGAGCAACTGGCCCGTGAGTTCGGAGTCGAATGCTGGACCCCCGGCCGGGGGCGGGCGAGCTCGCTGGTGATCCACGCCACTCCGGTCGGCCGCGGACCCTCGGGAGACGCCCTGCCGATCCGGGAGATGCTGGCCCCTTCGGGTCACCTGCTCGACTTCGTCTACGCCGCGACCGATCCGAGCCTTCGGAACGCGGCCGCGGCCCGGGCCGCCTCCTACGAATCCGGGCTGCGGCTCCTGCTCTACCAGGCCGCCGCCTCGTACGGGATCTGGTGGGGCACGCCGCCCTCCGATCGACTCGTGGAGGAGGCGCTCCGGGAGGCAGAGCCGTGCGAGGCATAGGGCGGGCGACGGGAGCGATGACCTTCCTCAACGCCCTCTTCACCGGGATCGGAGCGGCCACGGCCCTGCCGCTGGCGGTCGAGGTCCAGGCGAGGTTCCAAGCCGACCCCGTCCCCTCCGCCGGAGCTAGCCCCCTGGTGACCCGGGCCATCGAGGTGGGCCGCACCGAGTGGGGCGGGTCGGAAACGCCCCGGATTCAGGTCGAGATCCGCTCCGAGATCCCCGCCGGGCGGGGCCTCAAGAGCTCGAGCGCGGTGGCCTCGGCCACGCTGGCCGCGGTCGCCGACCTCCTGGGGGCCCACCCGACCCCCTTCGAGATCGCCCGTCTATCGGCCCGAGTCGGACGGTCGGTGGGCCTCAGCGCGACCGGCGCCTTGGACGACGCTCTGGCGGGGCTTGTGGACGGGGTCGTCGTGACCGACAACCGGCAGGATCGTTGGCTCCTCACCCACCCCGTCCCCCCGGATTGGGGGGCGGTCGTCTTTGTGCCCGATCGGACCCACCCGCCGTCGCCGACCGCGGTCGCCCGGTTCGCGGGGCTCCGGTCGAGCGCCCAGCCGGTCGAGCGGATGGTCCTCGAAGGCCACCTGGCCCCCGCCCTCGACGCCAACGGCCTCCTGGTCGAGTCTGCCATGGGCTACGACTTTACGGAGATCCGTGCGGCGATGGGCCGGGCGGGCGCGATCGCGGCCGGGGTCTCGGGGATGGGACCGGCGCTGGTCGCGGTAGGTCCGCCCGACCGGCTTCCCTCCATCGGCGCGGTCCTTCCCGCCGAGGGTCGGCAGTTCTCGGTGGGCCGATTGGGTCGCGGCCCCATGGGCGGAGGGCGTTCATGAGTCGCCTTCGGGTCACCCCGCAATCCCTCCGCGGATCGGTCCGAGGCCCGCCGTCGAAGAGCTACACCCATCGGGCCCTGGTCGCGGCTCATCTGGCCGGGCGGAGGTTCCGGCTGCTCCGGCCCCTGGACTCCGAAGACACGCGGGCGACCGTGCGGTTGCTCCGGGCCCTCGGTACCCACGTTGAGCGGCGCGCCTCCGATTGGACCCTGACCCCCGGGTCGAGCCGGCCCTCCCGACTCCGACGCGTCGACTGCGGCGAGTCGGGAACCACCCTCCGATTCGCGGTGCCCCTCGCCGCCCTCTCTGGCGCCCCGGTGGGCCTGATCGGGGCTCCCCGGCTGGGAGCGCGACCCCTGGCCCCCCTCCTTCGGGCCGTCGGTCGCCTGGGCGCCCGGATACATTCCCCACGGGCCGGGAACGGCGGTCTCCCACTCCAGCTCCAGGGCCCTCTCCACTCGGGGACCGTGACCCTGCCGATGTCCGAAAGCTCCCAGTTCGCTTCGGCCCTCTTCCTGACCCTTCCCGTCCTGGACGGACCGTCCCGGGTCCGTCTGGAAGGGCCGATTGTCTCCGAGCCGTACTTGGACGCGACGTTGGCGGTGCTCCGTTATCACCGGGTGGACGCCGAGCGAGACGGTCGGCTCTTCACCACCCCCGGGTCACAACAGTACCGGGGCGATCGGTTCGCGGTTCCGACCGACGCCTCCTCGGCCGCCTATCTGTGGGCCGGGGCCGCGGTCTCCGGGGGCCGGGTAACGGTTTCGGGGATGGGGCCCCAGTGGCCCCAGGCCGATCGGGAGGTGCTGGATCTCCTCGAGGCGTGGGGTGCCCGCGTGACCCGGCGTCCGGACGGGGCCTCGGTCGGCGCCGGCGAGCGCCGTCCCTTTGTCTGGGACTTCACCCGCTCCCCCGACCTTCTACCCCTGGCGGGAGTCCTGGCGGCCCTGACCCCGGGCCCGAGTCGACTGCGGGGGGCCGGCCACGCCGCCTTCAAGGAGTCGGACCGCCGGGCGACCACAGCCCTGCTCGCCCGATCGCTCGGGGCCCGGACCCGGGTCACCCGGGACGAGATCGAGATTGTCGGGCGGAGTCCCCCCCGATCGCTCCGGCGCACCGACCTCGCCGACCACCGGCTCTTCCTGAGCGCATTGGTGGCCGCCCTGGCTTTGCCGGAGCCGTCGATCCTCGGGCCCAGCGAGTCGGCCGCCAAGTCGTTTCCGACCTTTCGTACGGCCTTCGGCTCGGCCGGGGTCAGGATGGAGAAACTGCGATGAGCATGGAGTGGGGTGTTCGGATGCGCGTGACCATCTTCGGATCGAGCCATGGACCCGAGGTCGGGGCCCGGATCTCGGGCATCCCCGCCGGGACTCCGCTGGATCTCGAGCAGATCCAAGCCGACCTGGACCGACGCCGTCCGGTCGGGCGTCGTCTCGCGACCCGACGTCAGGAGGAGGATCGGCTGGTGATCGACTCCGGTATCGTCCAGGGACGCAGCGACGGCGGGGAGATCCGGGCCCATGTGGCCAACACGGATGTCCAGCGGGGCCCGTACGACCGACTCCGATACACGCCGAGGCCGGGGCACGCCGACTATCCGGCGAGGATCCGGTACGGGGAGGAGGCCGACCTTTCCGGGGGAGGAATCTTCTCCGGCCGGATGACGGTGGGGTTGGTGATCGCCGGCAGCATCGCCCGCCAGCTGCTCGGTCCCCGGGGGATCCAGGTCGCCGGCTTCACCCAGTCGATCGGCGGGGTCGAGGCGACGGTACCCGAATCATGGTCGATCCCCGAGCTCAGGGCCCGACGCGACCTCCACGAAGTCGGCACGCCCGACCCGGCCGTAGCGGAGGCGATGGCCGAGGCGATCGGGGCGGCCCGCCGCGAGGGCGACAGCTTGGGGGGCATCGTGGAGGTGAGAGCCACCGGACTCCCGGTCGGTCTCGGCGAACCGTTCTTCGACTCCATCGAGAGCGTGGTGGCCCACGCCGGTTTCTCCGTCCCGGCCGTCAAGGGCGTCGAGTTCGGGGCCGGGTTCCGGGCGGCTCGGATGCGGGGGAGTGAGCACAACGACCCATTCCACTGGGTCGGCGACCGGGTGGAGACCCGGACCAATCACTCCGGGGGCATCCTCGGGGGGCTCGCGACGGGCATGCCGCTGCGGGTCCGGTTCGCGGTCAAACCCACCTCCTCGATCGCCCGACCTCAGGCGACGGTGGACCTCCGGGACCATACCGACACCACCGTCACCGTGACCGGGCGGCACGACCCTTGCATCGTCCCCCGGGCGGTGGTGGCGTTGGAGTCGGTCACCGCGATGGCGCTGGCCGACCTGGCCCTCCGGGGAGGGTTTCTGCCATGACCGAGGAGCGGATTCCGGTCGCCGTGCTCGGGGCGACCGGGTACATCGGCCAGGAGTTCGTCCGCCTCCTCGCCGACCACCCGCGGTTCGACCTTCAGGTCCTGGGAGGGACCGCCCGGCGCCGAGGCTCCCGGCTGGAGGACCTCTGGCATCTTGCCGATCCTCCCCCGGAGGCCCTCGCCCGTCGGCCCGTGGAAACGGTCGGACCGTCGGCGCTCCGGCGGCGCGGCATCCGCGCGATCTTCTCCGCACTCCCCTCCGGCATCGCCGGTCCCATCGAAAGCGAGCTGTCCCGCCAGGGGATGGCCGTCTTCTCGAACGCCGCCGATCACCGGATGGACCCGGAGATCCCGCTCTTGATCCCGGAGGTCAATGCGGATCACCTGGGACTGGCCGACCGACGTCCACGGGGTCGGGGCCTCCTGGTGGCCAATGCCAACTGCTCGACGACCGGACTGGTCCTGGCGCTCGCCCCGGTGAAGGAGTTGCTCGCTCCTCGGACGATCCAGGTGACGACCTACCAGGCCCTGAGCGGGGCCGGTCTCCCCGGAGTGCCCTCGCTGGCGATCACCGACAACGTCATCCCGTACATCCCGGAGGAGGAAGAGAAGATCGAACGCGAAACGGCCCGCATCCTGGGCCGCCGCCGGGGCGGGCGGATCGGCCCCTGGCCCTGCCGGGTCCTGGCCCAGTGCGCCCGGGTCGGTACCCGGGAGGGGCACCTGCTGGCCGTGACGGTCGAGGCCACCCAACGCCCCCCACGGGCCGAGTTGGAGCGGGCCTGGAGCCACTTCGATCCCCTTCGAGCGGAGCGGCTCCCGACGGCGCCGTCTCCCCCGATCCTGCTGCGCCGGGAAGCCGACCGTCCCCAACCCCTGCGGGACCGCTGGGCGGGATCGCCTCGGCGGGCCCAAGGCATGGCCGCGGTCGTGGGCCGGATCCGCTGGGATCCCCCGTTCCTGAGGTTCTTCACCCTCACCCACAACGCCGTGCGGGGGGGGGCCGGAGGATCGGTCTTGAACGCCGAACTGGTCGACCGGCGGGGGATCGAACTCACCGCGGGGAGGGGCCGTGACTGATCCGGCGCCGATCGTGCTCAAGTTCGGCGGGGCCGCGCTTTCCGATCCCGCCAGGGTCGTGCGCTGGATCCGGCTCCGGGGCGGTCCGGGCAACCCACTCCTGGTGGTGGTCTCGGCCCGGGAGGGGGTGACCGACCGGCTCCTCCAATCGGCCCGGCCCCCGGTCCGTTCGACTCGGATCCCACGGCTCCTCGATGAACTTCGCCGGCGCCATCCGGTACCCGCCCCGGGGATCGATCCGATCCTGCAGACGGTGGACGCGACGCTGCGGGGGATCGTGGCGTCCCGATCCCGCGAGCCTTCCGAGCTCGATCGACTCGCCGCGCAGGGGGAACGGCTGGCGGCCGTGTGGTTGGCCCATGAGATGAACCTTCGAGGGCTCGCCGCGACCTCCCTGGACGCCGACCGGCTGGGGCTCAGGACCGACCGGAACTTCGGGGCGGCCCGGATCCGGCTGGAGGCCTCGCGAGCGACGGTGCGCCGGAGGATCGATCGGGTCTGGGCGGCCGATCGCATCCCGGTGGTGACCGGCTTCTTCGGGCAGGGGCCGGGCCGGACGATCACCACCCTCGGCCGGGGCGGTTCGGACTACAGCGCGACAGCCCTCGGAGCGATGCTCGGCGCGCGTCGGGTCGAGCTCCTCAAGCAGCGGGTATCGATCCGGTCGGCCGATCCCCGTTGGGTCCCCCGATCCCGGCCGCTCGGCTACCTTTCCTACGAGGAGGCCGAGGAGTTGGCCCAGTTCGGCGCCCGCGTCCTGCATGCCTGGGCGATCGAGCCGGCGCGGCAGGCCCGCATCCCCATCCTCGTCCGATCCCTGGCGGATCCTCGGCAGACCACCACCGTGGGCCCGGCGATCGACCACGGGACCCCCCGAGCCCTGACCGTCCTCCCTTCGCTCCGCCTCCTCGGGCTCCGCGTGCCGGGGGGCCGGGAACAGCCGGGCATCATGGCCGAGGTCACCCGGTGCCTGGCCGCGGCCCAGGTGAACGTCATCCAGCTCTACACGTCGGCGACGATGCTCTGCGCGATCGTGGAATCCCGGGAGGCGGGCACGGCCCGGAGGGCCCTGGCCCGTCTGGTGCAGCATCGGGAGATGACGGTCGAACCGCCTCAGGAGGTGGAGATGGTCATCGCGATCGGTGAGCGGATCCTCGAGGATCTGTACCGCCTGCCGCGGAGCATCCTCCGGACCACCCTCGGAGTCGCCGCCACCCCCCGGGCGCTCTCGCTGGCGGTCCGTACCGCCGATCTGGGTCCGACCCTTCGGGCGCTCCATCGGGCGCTCGTGGAGATTCCGCCCCGACCATGACCGATCCCTGGATCGAGTTTGTATCGGCCGCCGGCGCCCGGACGGCGGAAACCGTGGCCTACTTCGAGCGGACCGGTCCCGAGGGCAATGGGGGGGTGGCCCAGTGGGCGATCTCCCCCGAGCCCGCGCAACCGGTGGGCCCGAAGGACAGCTGGGAGGGTCTGGGCCGCGCCTCCGACCGGTATCTTCGGGGGCACCGTCGGCGGGCCGTTGCCGGCTACCTGGGGTTCGATGGGGTGGGCCTCTTAGAGCCGATGCTCGGGAGCCCGCCGGGCCGGGCCCCGTTTCCGCTGGGGGAGTTCGCCCGGCTGGAGTCGGTCCGGACCGTCCGGCTGCCGGTGGGAAGGCTCCGGCTCCGTCGGACCCGCCGCCGCCCCGGGGTGCCCCGGGAGGACTCCCTGAGCCGCCCGGCCTATGAGCGCTCGGTCCGGCACCTCGTCGCACAGATCCGGGCGGGAGAAGCGTTCCAGGTCGTCCTGTCGCACCGGCGCGGCTGGGACCGGCCGGCGGATCTCCTGGACCGGGCCGGGGAACTGCGGGCGTCGGAGCGGTCGGCGTACTTCTACTATCTCCGGTTCGGCGACCGAGAGGTTGTCGGAGCCTCACCGGAGTCGGTCGTCGAAGTCGAGGGTCGATGGGGACGGGTCAACCCGATCGCGGGGACCCGGCCCCTCGGCCGCGAGGGCCGGGGGCGCCGGCCGCTCACGCGCGACCCCAAGGAGCTCGCCGAACATCGGATGCTCGTCGACCTGGCCCGGAACGATCTCGGGCGGATCGCGTGCCCGGGGACGGTACGGCTCCGCTGGACCGAGCGACGGCTGCGCGTCGCCCGAATGGAGCACCTCGTGAGCCGGGTCGAAGCCTCGTTGGCGAAGGGGGTCGGTGCCTGGGAGGCCCTGGCCGTAACCCTGCCCGCCGGGACCGTTTCCGGGGCGCCGAAGATCCGGGCCACCGAGCTGCTCCGGGCCGAGGAACGGACCTGGAGGGGGCCGTATGCCGGCGCGGTCGGCTGGATCTCGGGCCATGACCGGGCCGATTGGGCCCTGGCGATCCGCACCGGCTTTGCGGCGGGGAATCGCCTCTACACCGCCGCCGGCGCCGGCATCGTCCACCGTTCCGAACCCCGTCGGGAGTATCAGGAGACCCTCGCCAAGCTCGCCCTGGTCGAGTCGGTCCTTGCGGGGTCCCCATGACGCGGGTCCTGGTCGTCGACCATGAGGATTCGTTCACCCAGAACCTGGTCCAGGAGCTATCGCGCCAAGGGGCCCGGGTGAGCTGCCTGAGGTCGACCCGACCGTGGGCCGAGGCCGAAGCGGCCGACCCGGAGGCGATCGTGCTCTCCCCGGGTCCGGGCCAGCCCTCCGACCCCCGGCGGACACGGCTCAGCCGGGCCATCCTCCGTCGATGGGGATCGTCCCGACCGATCCTCGGGGTCTGTCTCGGTCATCAGCTCATCGCGGAATACTCCGGGGGGAGGATTGTCCGGGCCCCCGAACCGGTGCATGGGGACACCGATCGGATCGTCCATGCGGGGGATCGGCTGTTCCGGGGGGTGCCGTCCCCGTTTCGGGCCGCCCGGTACCACTCGCTCCTCGTCGACTCGCGAAGGCTGCCCGCGACCCTCGAGCCGACCGCCTGGGGGAGCGGGGGAATCCTGATGGGCCTCCGTCACACTCAATGGCCGCTCTGGGGCGTGCAGTTCCACCCGGAGTCGTACCTGACTCCGGAGGGGCCCACCATCCTGGCCAACTTCCTGGCGGAGGTGCGCCGGTGAATACCCCCCGCCCCCGGCCCCCCCGACGAAGATCCCCCGAGCCCGCGCCGCATCCCGCCCAAGGTCTCTTTGAACGGCTCATCGGGCCGGAGACCGACGACGGCGAACGGCTCGCCCTGCTCCGGCGGATCCAGGACCTGCCGCTCACCGGAGCTCGCCTCCATCGCTGGGCCGAGGTACTCCGCCGGGAGATGCGCCCGTTTCCCGTCCCCTCGACGGACCAAACGATCGACCTGTGTGGGTCGGGGGGAGCCCCGGTCCCCTCGTTCAACGTCTCGACGGTGAGCGCGCTGGTGGTGGCCTCCGACGGGATCCCGGTCATCAAGCACGGGAACCGGAGTTCCCGCGGGCTCACCGGCTCCACCGATCTCCTGGAGGCCTGGGGACTCCCGGTCGCCCGCTCCCGGTCGTTCGCACGGGCGACGTATCGGCGCTACCGGATCGCCTTCTTGCATGCCCCGCTCTTCCATCCTGCCGTGGCCCGGGTCGCGGCCGCACGCCGGACCCTCGGTCGGCGGACGGTCTTCAACCTCATGGGCCCCCTCATCACCCCGGCTCGGCCCACCTACCAGTTGGTGGGAGCCCCAGACGCCGAGTCGGCCCGGTTGTTGGTCGACGCGCTGCGACGACGCGGCGTCAGACGTGTGGTTGGTCTCAGCTCCTCGGAGGGGTGCGACGAGATCTCCCCCCAGAACCCCACCTCCCTCTGGTGGGCTCTGGGATCCCGACCCCGGTCGGCAACCCTCCGGCCCGAAACCCTGCTCGAGCCTGCGGAACGCCGGGGCGCCTGGGGAGCCCTCCGCCCCCGGGCGTCGGCCCGGGCCGCCGAGGCGCTGCTGGCCGGAGCCCCCGGTGCGCGACGGGGTGCGGTGGTCCTGACCACCGCCGCGGCGCTCGTTCTGGCCCGACGCTCCCCCAGTCTGGAGGCCGGGGTGGTCCGCGCTCGGGAGTTGATCGACTCCGGGCGTCCCAAGGAACTCCTCGGCCGGCTTCGGGAACTGGCCGCGGGCGACGAGTGGCCGGAGGAGCCGAGATGACCCGGGGATTTCTACGGCAGATGGTCGGGGAGCTCCGACCGATCATCGAGGCCGGGGGCTACGCATCACCGGCCACCGAGCCCCGGCCGCACCCCTCCCTTCGGGAGGCGCTCCACTCGGCGGGCCGGCAGGCCCTGATAGTGGAGTACAAGCGGGCTGCTCCCGGAAGTTCCGGTCATCCCCTCCCGCAGTACCGGATCGATGAGTTTCTTGACCGTCTCCGGGGTGCCCCCGTTGCGGGCCTTTCGTGCCTCACGGCCGCCCCCCACTTTCAAGGGTCCCCGAGCGATCTGAGAGAGCTCACCCGGAACGACCCGCGACCGGCGCTCTTCAAGGACTTCGTCATCGATCCCCGACAGGTCGACTGCGCGGCGCGGAGCGGAGCCTCGGCGATCCTCCTCCTGGCCTCGCTCCCCCGGGCGGGCATCGAGGTCCCCTTGGCCGGACTCGCCGACCGGGCCCATGCGCTGGGCCTGGAGGTGCTCTTGGAGCTCCACGCACCGGACGAATTGGATTGGGTCGACCGGGTGCCGGCCGACCTCATCGGAGTCAACGTCCGGAACCTGGACACGCTGGAGATCGACCGCGCCACAGCCTCGGCCACGCTCGGGGCACTCTCGCACCGTACGGCGGTCGTCGGGCTCAGCGGAGTGACCGGCCCGGAGACCGCCGAGTGGTTCTGGCGCCGGGGGGCCGACGCGATCCTGGTCGGGAGCGCCGTGGCCCGGAGCGAAGACCCCTTGAGGTTCCTCGCCTCCCTCCGGGGGCCGGGGGAAGGGCATCACGGATGAAGACCTTTGTCAAGTTGTGCGGCCTCACGTCGACCGACTTCATGGATCTGCTCCCGGCCGGAGGTGCGGCCGGCTTTGTGGTCGAGGTGCCGGGGTCTCCCCGCAGCATCTCCCTTGAGCAAGCGGCCGCCCTGGTCTCGGCCGTCCCCCAGGGGACGGAGGCGTGGGCGGTCGTGGTCGGCCCCAGCGCGGACCGGATCCACGCGCTCTTCGATGAGGTCGGCGTCGACCGGATCCAGGTCTACGGGTCGATACCGGACGGTTTGGACTTCCTCGAGCGGCACCACCTGGTCCCGTCCTTCCCGCTACCGCCCGACGCCGCCTCGCTTCCGGCGCTGCCTCCGGCCGAGGAGTTCCCCCGGATCCATCTCGACTCCTCGGACGACCCGGCCCGTCCGGGAGGTACCGGACAGATCGCCCATTGGGACGCGGCGGCCGCCCTCGGCGAGGCGCACCCGGGACGGAAGCTCATCCTCGCCGGAGGACTCACACCCGAGAACGTCGGGGAGGCGCTGCGTCGGGCCCGACCGTGGGGGGTCGATACCTCGAGCGGGATCGAATCGTCCCCCGGCGTCAAGTCGTCCGACCGGATCCGCGCGTTCCTGAACGCCGTCGAGGCCGCGGAGGCGAACCATGCCTAGCCGCTTCGGGCGGTTCGGAGGCGCCTACGTCCCCGAGACGCTGGTTCCGGCGCTCCGCGAACTGGAGCGGGCATGGGGCTCGGCGCGCCGCGACCCGAAGTTCCGCGCAGAGCTCTCCGACCGTCTCCGCACCTATGCGGGCCGGCCGACACCCCTCTACCGGGCCCCCCGGCTGACCCTTCGAGGGAAGGGGGCCGAGATCTGGCTCAAGAGGGAGGATCTCCTCCACGGGGGGGCGCACAAGATCAACAACGCGATCGGCCAGGCGGTCCTGGCCCGTCGGATGGGCAAGCCCCGGCTCATCGCGGAGACCGGGGCCGGCCAACACGGCGTGGCCACGGCCATGGTCGGGGCGGCCCTGGGATTCGAGACCATCGTCTACATGGGAGAGCGGGATATCGCCCGCCAACGGCCGAACGTGCTGCGGATGCGGCTCCTCGGCGCCCGGGTGGTCCCCGTGACCACCGGAAGTCGGACCCTCAAGGATGCGATCAACGCCGCGCTGAGGGATTGGACCGAAAACCTCCCGACGACCCACTACCTCATCGGGTCGGTGGTCGGGCCGCACCCCTTCCCGACGATCGTCGCGGCCTTCCAGAGCGTCATCGGCCGGGAGATCCTTCGTCAGAGCCGGGCGGCGTGGGGAGGCCCCCCCGATCTCGCGGTCGCCTGCGTGGGCGGCGGCAGCAACGCCATCGGCACCTTCCACCCCCTGCTCGGCCAGCCGACCGAACTCCTCGGGATCGAGGCCGGTGGGCCGGCCGGGCATGCGACCGGGGCGGCCTCCCTGACGCGCGGCACCCCCGGCGTGCTTCACGGGAGTTACTCCTACCTGCTGCAGGACCCGGACGGGCAGGTCCTCGAGACGGCGAGTCTTTCCGCGGGACTGGACTACCCCGCGGTCGGACCGGAGCATGCCGAGCTCAAGGAGAGCGGGAGAGCCCGATACCGGGCGGTCCATGACGAGGAAGCGCTGCGCGCGTTCCACTGGCTGGCCGAGGATGAGGGGATCCTTCCGGCCCTGGAATCGGCCCATGCGGTGTACGCGGCGGTTCGGGAGGCCCGCCGGCGCCGGGGCCAGCACATTGTGGTGACCCTCTCGGGTCGCGGTGACAAGGATCTGGAGGGGCTCTCCGCATGATCCCGCTCGCGCAGGGACTGCGCCAAGCGCGGGATCGCGGCGAATTCCTGGTCGTTCCCTACCTATTGGCCGATCGACGGCGCACCCCGACCGTCAGGCACCGTCTGGGGATCCTGCGCGAGGCCGGGGCCCACGCCGTCGAGGTCGGCATCCCGTTTTCGGATCCGATCGCCGACGGCCCGATCCTGGCGGAGGCCGCGGCACGGTCGCTCGAACACGGGACCGGCTGGAAGGACGTGCTGGCGACCGTCCAGGCGGCCGCCACGGTCCTTCCGGTCGCGGTGATGTCCTACGTGAACCCCCTCCTGCGGGATGGAGCGGGGAGGCCGCTGGAGGAACTCGCCGAGGCCGGGGCGTCCGCGCTGATCGTCCCCGACCTCGCCGAGGACGAGGCCCGGGCATGGTCCGACCGCGCCCGGTCCCACCGAATCGATCTGGTCCGGTTTTTGGCCCCGGGCGCCGACCCCGACCGGGCCCGGACGGTGGCCCGTTCGGCCCGGGGATTCCTCTACCTGGTCAGCCGCTACGGCATCACCGGCCGCGGAGGGTCGAACCCGGCACCGCCCTTGAAGCCCCTGGTGGAGACGGTCCGTCACACGGCCCCCGATCTCCCGATCCTGGCCGGCTTCGGTATTCGGGACGCGACCACGGCCCGTGAGGCGGCCCGCCTCGGTGTGGACGGGGTCATCGTGGGTTCGGCCCTGGAGGAGATCTGGTCGAACGGCGACGGGGACGACCCGGCTCGGAAGCTCGTCCGGGCGCTTGCCTCCGGCCGCTCTCAGAGTGCGTTCACCAGGAACCCGACGAGGAACCCGACCAGGATGCCCCAGTAGACCAGCCGGGCGCGGTACCGGGTCGCCTCCGGGGTTGCCTGGGACCGGAGCGCCCCCCGGAGCATCGGGAGCAAGACGTACAGGATGGCCCCCATGGCGAGGGCATCGAAGAAGATCAGGAGGGGGACTGGACTGAACCGGAACCCGATGAAGCCGCCGAGGATCGTCGGGATCCCGCCGATCAGGAAGAGGCCCGTGAGCCGCCGCCACCGGGCCGGGGCCTCCACCCGACCGAGGAGCGGGGAGACGATCGGGAACCCTTCGGTGATGTTCTGGAGGAAGAAGCCGACGAAGACCACCCCCACAAGGCCCACCTGGCCGGCCGCCCAGGAGGCCCCGAAGACCAAGCCCTCGGTCAGATTCTGGAATCCGATGCCCAAGGCGATGATGAAGGAGAGTCGCCACGCCGACTCGGACACCTCCGTGCCGGCCGGAGCCCGGAGTCGGTCGTTCGGCCGGCCCTCCGCGAACATCAGCAGGCCGAACGCGAGGGCGAGGCCGCCCAGGAAGACCAGGTCAAGGGCCGGATCGGTCAAGTAGGCGGTCGAAGCGCTGGCCAGCAGCGGCGCGACATCGGAAAAGATGTCGGCCAAAAGAAACGCAAGGATCCCGATGGCGCCCGCATTCAGGAGGACCAGGGTGCGACCGCCCATCGCCCGACGGTTCAGGACGACCGGCAACGAGAGGAAGATCGCGAGCGCCATCGCGACCACGAGCGCCGTGAAGAGGAAGAAACTGCCCTCCATGCGGGGGTTTGCACCCCAGATCAGTATTTAAATGACCGGCCGTGACCGTGGCTGTGTTCTTCGTCACGTTGTGAACAATCCCTTTATCCCAAGGGGCCCCTTCCGTCTTACCGATGCCCCCGACGTCCCGGCCTCCCATCCTCTGGGTCCATCGGATCCAGGCCCTGGTCGCGCGGGAGCTGGTCGAGGGGTTCCGCTTTTCCTCCCGGCGGGCGGCGGCCCGACTGGGCATCGCCCCCTCGGCGATCTCACAGTATCTGTCCGGCCACCGGATGAAGGTCGAACTGAGCGACCGGCCCCGCCGCCCCGAGGAGGAGCGGCTGATCCGGCAGGCCGCCCAGGAGCTTTCGATGAGCTCGGAGCCGACCCGGGCCGCCTCCGCGATCATCCTTGAGGCGGCGCTCAAGTGCGCGGCGCTGGAGGAGCGGGGTTCGGCACCGGTCGAGCGGGCGTTGGACCGCCCCCGGGAGCGCCTCCTCCGCCAGCGGCTGCGGGCCCGGATCCGGGCGGAGCAGCGGGCCGTGGCCGACTGCATGTGGCTCGCCCAGAAGTCGCGGGACGAGCTCACCCGGGCCGTCTTCCGCCAGATCGCCTCCGACAGCCTCCGCCACGCCGAGATCGCCGCCTCGATCGAAAGCCAGCTGGCCCGGGGGATCAGCCGGACCGCCCCCTCCGGAGTCCGACGGGAGGAGGTCGACCGGATGATCGCCCGGGAACACCGGGCGGAGGCGGCCTCCGGCGCGGGGCTCGGCGCTGAACTCGGGGGGGTGATGCGCCTCCTCTGGGAGAGCATGGAAGCGGATGAACGCAAGCACGATGCGCTGCTCCAACACCTCCGCACGCTCGAGTCCGAGCCCGAAGGACCGTCGCCCAAGCGCCCCGCGCCCGTCGCCCGGCGCTCACGGCGCCGGGCCGATTAGGCGCCGTTCGGCGCGACTCGCCGGGGCTCCACCTACGGGCGGATCCGCTCGATCGCCAGGAACCGGGGTGGGGCATTGGAGTCCACCGCCGCCAGGAGAAACTCCTTGCGGACCCCCTGCGCCACCCGGACCGCTCCGGCGATCTCCGACCAGGCGGCGACATGGTGCATCGGAACCGCCTGGACCAGGTAGCGGGCGTGGACCTGCTCCGGGTTCCGGGGATAGGCGCGGAAGTGGGCCCCGTACTTGAACCCCGTCTTCACGACCAGCCGGCGCCCCCGAAGGTGCCGGTAGGTGGCGAGCCGTTCGTTGAACCGTCGGTCGAGCCGAGCGGCCCGCCGGTCGAACTGGGCCCGGGGGATCGCCCGCCCGCTGCGGGCATCCCGCAGGACCAACTGGCCGGTCTCCTGCAGGTAGGCGGCCTCGAGGAGGCTCAGCTCGAGGCGGGCCCCGACCTGGGAACCGTAGGCGAGATTCCGTCCGAGGCTGGCCACCGGGCCGGGGTCGAAGAGCAGGACCCGATCCTCCGAGAGCCAGCCCGTGGCGACGGTGTCGAGCGGCGCAGCGGTCAGCGCACCGGTCGGCTGGCTCAGCTTCAACCGGTAGTAGGTCAGATCCGACTCCTCGTCGACCACGCCGAGGAGGAGGCTCTTCTTGGTCGCCTGGGCCCGGTCGGTCAACCCGAGGAGATGGCCCAGGTCGAACGGACTCCGTTCGCTCAGGGCGTCCACCCAGTATCGGGCCGGCGTCTTGTGCAGGGTCCCTCCTCGCGGCAGGACCGCAAATGCGATGGGCGGAGGCGACGAGCGGACCACATAGCCGCGCTGCCGGAGGTCCCGGTAGACCAGGTAGCGGACCCCGAACCCCGGTTCGGCCCGGGCGGCCCGGCGGAACACCTCCGGCCAGGGAGTCGCCGGTGCCCTCGGCCCCTGGACCTCGGCCCGACCCATCTCGGTCAGGTACGCGGTCTCGTAGCGGTCCAGGCGGAGTCCGCCGCCCGGCTGCAGGGTGCCGAAGTAGCCCCGGGCATAGAGGGTGGAGGCCTCGGCGGGATCGCTCCACTCGGCGGTGCCGTCAGAACGCAAGCGGCCGGTCACGGCTGGCGGCCCCTCAGGGAGGACAGGGTGACCAAGGCTTCGAGACGGACGCCCACCGCGGCGAGGCGGTCGACGGCGCCGCTCTCCCGGTCGACGACGACCAGCGCCCGGTCGACGATCGCGCCCTGGCCCCGGAGGACCGCAATCGACTCGAGCGAGCTTCCGCCCGTGGTGGCCACATCCTCGATCAGCAGGAGACGCTCGCCGGGCCGGATCTCTCCTTCAAAGCGTTGCCGGGTGCCGTGCTCCTTCGAGGCCTTTCGAATGACGACGAACGGATGTCCGGTGCGAAGCGCGGTCGCGACGACCAGGGGCACCGCGCCGAGCTCCATCCCGGCCAGCCGGTCGGCGATCCCGACCCGGTCGGCCAACGCCTCGGCCAGCAGGCGGAGCCGGGCGGGCACCGTCCAGGCCCGTTTCACGTCCACGTAGACATCGGAGGTCTGCCCCGACGCGAGCGTGAATTGCCCGAACCGGACCGACCCCGAATCGAGCAGGGTCCGGGCGATCGCTTCGGGGCTGGGGGGGGAGGCGGCGTCTACCATGGTACCTTCTTGAGACCGACCTTGAATCCGATCCAGTTGAAGCCTGCGTGCAGCCCGAGGGTGAGCACGAGGAGCCATAAGATCGCCGTCAGGCTTCCAAAGACGCTCCCGAAGAGGGTCGGATAGAAGAGGAGCCCTAAGGCGATCGGGAGGAGCACGAACGGCAGCTGGTCCAGGAGCAGCGTGCGGGCCCCGCTCGGACGGCCCAGACGCCGCTTGCAGAACGAGCCCAGCGCGTCCCCGATCATCGCGCCGAAGCTCACCATCAGGACCAAGGGCAGCGCCGCCTCCAGACTCGACCCGAGGCTCGGGACGAGCTGGAGCGAGGGCGGCGCCAGGAGGATCAGTTCGGCCTCAAGGAGGCCGAACGGAGCGGCCGCGAGTGACCCGAAAAAAAAGCCGGACCAGCTCTTCGAGCTGCCGAGGATCCTCCGGCCGTCCCCGGGCCAGCTCCGGCCGAAGTCCATCGGCGGTCCGCGCCCGCGCGGAAGGGTCGCGAGGGCGTTCGCGATCAGGGCCGGGAGGAGGACCCAGATCACGGCGGCGAGGGAGTTCCACGGTGCGGGGATTCCCATCCCGGCCCCCATTCACACGTCGGTCACAAACCGCACGATCGTCTCGATGACCCCGGCGAGCCGACGGGGGTCGACGCTCTCCTCGGCGTCGTGGATATGGGCGTCCCGGTCCATCGACCCAAAGACGACCGCGGGCAGGGGTTCGCCGGCGGGGGTCCGCAGGCCCCGGAGCGCGCTGGCGTCGGTACCGCCGTACTCCCCGACGACCCCCTGGGCGCCGAGGGTCTCCCTCATGATCGGCCCGAGCCGAAGCAGGAGGGGATGCCCGGGGGCCAAGGCGTAGCCCGACCGGGACCGATTCGCAGGGGCGGTGACCCGGGCTCCGGGGAATCGGGCCCGGATCTGGGGGGCCAGATGGCCCAGGGCCGCCGAAAGTCCCGCTTCGAGCTCCATCTCGGGCACCAGACGGAGGTCGATCGTGGAGGTCGCCGTGCCCGTGGCCTGAGGGTCAAGGACGCCGGCCGCCATCGCATCCGAGAGGAGGTCGAGCGCCGCCGGTACCGGGTTGGCCCCCCGGTGCGGGTAGCCTCCATGGGCGGCGCGGCCGACCACCTGCAGGGCGAGAGCGTCGGCCGGGATCCTGAGGGCGCTGGTCCGGGCGAACTCCAACGGGTGGGCCGTTCCCCGGCGACGATCGATTTCCGCCGCCACCCACGCGCGGCCCTCTTCGGTGGCCTCGAAGAGCAGGGTCACGCGACCGGGGATCTGGTTTCCGGCGTCGGTCTCGGCATGCGCCCGGCGCAGCCGGAGCGGCCGGACCTCCGGGGCCGGGAGCATTTCAACATCCCACTGGGTCAGCGTGGCCCGCCCGGTCAGCACCGGTTCCGGGGCCCCGTGATCCGGCCAGTCGGGCGAGGCGTAGACCGACTTCCACTGACGGACGAACTCATGGAGTTCGATCAGGCACCGACCGAACCCGACGATCGACGTGAGCGGCGCCGCGGAGGGCCACTCCCCGCTCAGGAACGCCAGGCCGGAGGAGCCGGCGGTGACCTCGGGGCTCCCGTCGGGGATGAGGGCCGCGTCGGCCCTCAGGAACCGGCCGGGATCGTCCGGCGCCAGCTCGAGGTCATGCTCCTTGAGCGCTTCGATCCCCCCCTCGCCGCCGGTCTCTTCGTCGCAGGCGACGATCGTCCGGATGTTCCACCCGAGTTCGGGCCGCTCACGGAGCCGCTGAAGGGCGATCAGGGTCGCGACGACCCCGCTGCCCAGATCATCGTTTGACCCCCTCCCGTAGAAGCGTCCGTCCGGCCGGAACGTCAGGGTGTTCGGAGGGCTCTTCCAGCGATCCCGCTGCTCCGCCGGCACCGGCACCACGTCGAAGTGGGTCAGGATGAGCAGGGTTCGCGGGGCCGAACGGTCCAGATCCAGGATCAGGTTCGGCCGGGGGATCCCCCGGAAGGGGGTGGGATCGGCCGCCTCGACACTCGGGTCGTACCGGCGTACGGAGAGGCCGAGGGAGCGCGCCTTCGCCTCGATGAGGCGGGCCGCCTCCCGGTAGTTCGGTTTCTCCCAGCGACCATGGGCCGGATCCTCGAGGTTGGTCGGCTGGGCCGCGACCAATTCGGTCAGCCACTCGCGGGCCGTCGGTCCGCCCAGCCGCGCATCGGCTTCGGGGAGGGTGATCGGCGCAGGGGGACTCTCGGGGGCGGATCGCCTCATGGTTTCACCAGCAGCACGGCCGTCGAGACGGCCAGGAGGAGGAAAAGGGTCGAGAGGAGGGCATTCGAGAAGATCGCCATCGTGTCGCTGAGGGACGTGAGGAGCCGGGCGGTAAACGACGGGACGAGGACCGGCACCGAGGGGAGCTCCCGGCAGGCACTGCGCACCCCGACCGGGGTCAGGTCCCGGATCGCCTCCCGCAGCAGCTCCGTCGATTCCCGGGTCAACCGCTCGAGCGGCGCCCGCTCGCCGACGGGGTTGATCCCCCCATCCACCTCGTGGACGACGTGGTTGTCGGTCGTGAGCACTTCGGCGTGGTCCACCAGAGTCTCCAGGGCACGAACGATCGGATCCCGGAGACCGACCAGAAGGTTGTTGCCGTCGATGAGCACGTAGGCCGACGTCGACCCGGCCGTGCGGATCGCCAGCACCCGAATCCCGAGGGGGCCGATGCCGTCGGCTCCGATCCGGTAGTGGGTGCGGGCCGAGGTCCCGATTTCGAGCGGGGAGAGCTGTGCGGCCGTCCGGGCGGCCTCGACCGCCGCAGCGACATCCCGGATCAACCGCTCCGCGGTCGGGGTCCCGTAGCTGATGTCCCCCTGGTCCTTGATGTAGGAGTTGTGGGCATCGATCAGGGCCACGGAGAGGCCGGTCCGGCCGGAGGCCTCACGGACCGCCCGATCGGCCACCGAAAAGGCAATGTCGTCGGTCGGTTCGGGCGCCTGCGTGACCAGGACCAACGCCGTATCGCCGAGCAGCTGGGCCCGGGCGAGGCTTCCGGCGTACGGGGAGACGAGCGGGCTCGCCCGCACGGGTTCGACCGGGCCGACGGGGCCGAGACCCTCGAGCAGCTCCCGGCAGGCGTCGGACACCCGGTCCATCTCCGCCCGGCTCGGGAGGTCGAGATCGTGATCGCACGGGGTGTGGGGCACGAAGACCGTGCCGGCCGCCGGTCCCAACCGATCCGCCACCTTGCGCGGCAGGTCGCTCGCCCCGAGCGAGGCGAAGGGCCCCGGATGGACGGTGGGGAGGGCGATCGAGGCCCGGACCCGGTCCGGCCCCGGAAAGGTCAGGAGCCGGACCGACAGGTTGGCGGGGATCGAGAACCGGGAAAAGAACGCCTCCAGCTCCCGGGTCGCCGAAGGGTCCCGGCCGTTGACATGATCGAGCATCGGCCGGATCAGCGCCACCCCCGAGGTGTGGAACTCCCGCTGCAGGGGACGATCGGCCGCCCGGAGCAGCAGGGCCGAACACAGGAACCCCAACAGGACAAAGACGACGCCGGCGAGGAGAAGGGCGGGGCTGACGCCGTACATCGCGAGCACCCCGACAACGGCCAGGGCCGGCTGGATCAGCGTGGGGAGGATCGATGCCGGGTGGCTGGCCCGGGAAACCCCGAAGAGGGTCATGTGCCGGAACCAGGTGGCCGGTCCCTGAAGAAACAGCGGCAGCATCGCGAGGGCGGGGAGGTACTGCGGGAACCCGTCGAAGGCGAGCCGGGCGACGGCCGCGAGGGGGAGCTCGAGCAGGAGCACCGAGAGGGCGAGGAGGGCGGCCCGGCGCCACTCGAGCCGGCCCCCTAGGGCCGAGGCGATGGGGGTGGTGAGCAGCGTGGCGATGAGGGCGGGGGCGAAGAAGACCCAGAGAAAACCCTCCGCTAGCTCGATCCACCCCCCCCCGGGCCACCAGACCAGACCCGCCAAGAGGAGGCTCACCGGGATCAGCAGTAGGGCCGTCGCCCAGGGGGGCGGGGCCCGGAACATGAAGTGGCTGCGGACCGATCGAGGAAGATGGGGGCTCCGGGGAGAGCCCACAGGGTCCGGGGGGATCTTACCCTCGGCGGGCACGTTGGACCTCCGCGAGAATCGACCGGAAGCCCGAGCCGACTCCCTCCTCCTCGGTAATGGTACCGGTGACCAGGATCTGCGCCCCGGCGGAAAGCAACTGGGCCGCCTCCGCACCGCTGCGGATCCCTCCCCCCACGACCAGGGGGATCGAGAGCACCGAACGGACGGCCCGGACCATCGGCGCGGGCACCGGCGCCGGCGCTCCGGAACCCGCTTCCAGATAGACGAACCGCATCCCCAGCATTTCCGCGGCGAGGGCAAAACCCTGCGCCCGTTCGACCTCCTCTCGGCCGACGAGATCGGCCTCGCCCACCTCGCCGACCCGCATCCCCGGGGCAATGACGAGGTAGCCCATCGGGATCGCCTCGAGCCCCAGCTGTCGGACGACCGGAGCCGCCCGGGCGTGGGTCCGAATGACCAGCCCGAGGTTCCGGGAATTGAGCATGCTCATGAAGAGGACCGCGTGGGCTTCGCCGGTCAGTGAGCCCGGGCCCTCCGGGAAGATGATCGTCGGGAGCGGGACCGCGGCCCGGATCTCGCGGGCCGCCGCCCCCATCCCCTCCGGGGAGATGCCGGTCGATCCCCCCAGCAGGATCGCATGGCTTCCGGCCCCCGCTGCCGCCCGGGCGATCGCGGCCGCCCGGGGACCGGGGGACTTCTCGGGATCGATGAGGGTGAAATGCAAGGGCCCCCCCGTCAGGAGGACCTGGAGTTGACGCTCGACGGCACCGACCATCTGCCCGACCTACCGGAACGCCAACGCGAGGAAGGCCAGCAGGGCGATCGCCATGGCCAGCTTGCTCACGGTCTGGCACCCATGGAGGCGGCGGGGCAGGCCGGCGACGGAGACCACAAAGACGGCATCGGCAGCGAGGACCAGCGCGAGGTACATAATCCCGGCGGGGGAGCCCCAGCGCACGAGCCCCCAGAACGGAACGGCGCTCAGGGCGATGGCCCCCGCGATGGCGCCGCGGGCGACCCAGCTGGAGACGCCCAACCCGTAGCGCCGGGGCAGGGTCGATCGCCCCACGTCGCCTTCCATGTCCTCCATGTCCTTGATCACCTCCCGGCTGAGGGTGGCCAGAAACGCCATGCCGGCGAGCGCCGCCACCGGTCCGACCGGGCCGACGCTGGCCGCGCCGTAGAGGAAGACCAGGCCGGTCAGGAAGGCGACCTCCAGGTTGCCGAGGAAGCCGACCGCCTTGAACCAGAACTCATAGCTCAGGACCGCCGCGAGGGCGAGGGCGAGCAGAACGCCGACCCCCGGGGCCGCCCGCATCACGGGGATGACCACCGCGATCCCGACGACCAACGTCGCGATCACAAAGCCTCGCGCGGAGGCCGCCCCGATCTCCCCGGTCACCAGCGGCCGGTCGGGGTGGTTCGCCCGGTCCCCCTCCCGGTCGAGCAGGTCGTTGAGCGCATTGCCGCCCGCGGTCACGAGGCCCGTCGAGGCGGCCGCCAGTAGGAGATAGAGATACTCCGGGCCGGTCAACTGGAAGCCCACTCCCCGGGCGGCCCAGCCTCCGACCACGGTACCCACCACGGAGACCGCAACGTTAGGGATCCGGGCCAGCCGAAGCCAGCGGTTCATGCGCCGGGGTGGGAGGCCGGCTCGCATAACGGTTTGGATGGAGAGGCGTCCTCATGAGCGGCATCGCCGAACGACCGAGTGTACGGAGGACGGGCGGCTCCTTATCTGGGCCGGCGATAGGGGGGATCGATGGGGCGAGCGCTGGCGACCCACCCACTTGTGACCCGCCGTTATCGGCTCGCCAACGGTCTTAGGGTCCTCCTGGCCCCCATCCCCCAGAGCCCCACGGTGAGCGTCTGGGTCTGGTACTCGGTTGGATCCCGGCAGGAGTGGCCCGGCATCACCGGCGCCTCCCACTGGATCGAGCACATGCTGTTCCAGGGCAGCCCCCGGTACGCCAAAGGCGAGATCGACCGGGCGATCATCGAAGTCGGAGGCACCCTGAACGCCTTCACCGACAGTGACTTTACGGCGTACTTTAGTACCGTCCCGCGGGAGTTCTGGGCGGTCCCCCTCGACATCGAGGCGGACCGGATGACCCGCGCCCAGCTCGAGGACGCCGAGGTGGAGCGGGAACGGACCGTCGTGCTGTCGGAGCGGGAAGGCAACGAGAACTGGCCCCAGTTCCGGGTCGAGGAGGAACTCTACCAGCTCGCGTTCCGGCAGCACCCGTACCGCTGGGACGCCCTCGGCCGCCGGGAGGATATCGAGCGGATCACGCCCGCCGAATTGCGGGAGTACTACCGGCGGTACTACGGCCCCCGGAACGCCACGCTGGTCGTCGCGGGAGCCTTCGATCCCGCCGCCCTGCGCGGGGAGATCGAGCGGCGGTTCCGAGGGTTGCCCGCTTCGGGGGAGATCCCCGCGCCTCTGCCGCCCGAACCGGCGGCCCGGGGCGAGCGACGGGCGACGCTCCGGGGCCCCGGCACCACGCCGCTCCTCCAGATCGGCTGGAGGGCTCCGGCGCTCGACTCCCCCGACACGCCGGCCCTGCTCGCCCTCGACGCCCTGCTGGGCGGGGAGGTGGCCCTCTTCCGGGGGGGCGGGGCCGGAGGTCACCGATCCGACCGCCCCAACTCCCGGCTCTACCGGGCCCTGGTCGACTCCGGGCTCGCGGTCCGGGCGACCAGCCACTGGCCCCCCCGGGTCGACCCGAGCCTCTTCACGATCCAGGCCCAGGCGGCCCCCGGGGTACCGGCGGCGAAGGTCGAGGAGGCCATCCTCACCCAGACGGAGCGTCTGGCCCGCCGGCCGCCCTCGGCCCGGGAGCTGGCCGAGGTCCGCACGCGGGCCCGTCGGGGGGTGGAAGCCGCCTACGAGGGGGCGAGTCGGACCGCGTTCCGGCTCGGCTTCTTCGAAACCCTCGGGGGCCGGGCGCTCGAAGGGACCCTCTACCGGGCGTTCCAGCGGGTTTCCGGACAGGAGATCCTTGAGGCCGCCCGCCACCTGTTTGTGGCTGAGGGCCGATCGACGGTGATCTACGAACCGATCGGAGGTGCGGAGGATGCCTGAACGCCGGGACCCACGTCGGGTCTCCTTCCATGACCTTCCCGGCGGGGCCCGACTGGTCGTCCAACCGGGCCCGGAGGGGAGTCATCGGTTCGCGGCAAGCTACCTGGGCCCGGCTGGTCATGGGTTCGATCCCGCCGGCCAGGAGGGCCTGGCCGAGATCACCGCCGAGGCCCTGCTCGCGGGGACCACCCGGCTCGACCGGGCCGCCCTCTTCCGGGAGATCGACCGGCGGGGCGGAGCATTGGCGGTCTCGACCGACCCGGAGATGGTCCACCTCCAGGTTGAGGGTCCGGCCGACGAGTACGTCCGGCTCATCGGGCTCCTCGCGGAGGTTTTGAATTCACCCCGGTTCGCGCCGCACGAGATCGACCGGATCCGCCGGGAGCTTGTCGAGGCCCAACTGCGGGAGCGCCAGATCGCATCGCTGCGGGCCGAGACCGAGCTCCACCGTCGGCTCTTCCCCCCGGGCCATCCCTACCGGGAGTCCGGGGCGGGGACGTTCCGATCCGTCTCCCGAATCCGACCGTCCGACCTTGCGACGTTCCACCGGCGGCACTACTCAGGCCGGGGCGGGGTCGTCATCGTCACCCACCCCGGGCCGGCCGCCCGGCTGGTCCGCTCGGTGGCCCAGATCATGGACCGTTGGCCGGCCGATCGGCCGGCGACGACTCCCCCCACAGGGGGGCAGCGCCGGCCGCCGTCGCGTGGGCCGGCCCGGATTTCGCTCCCCGGGCAGTCCCAGGTGGAGCTCCGGATCGGGTCGGTGAGCCTCGCCCGGCACTCCCCCCTCTACCCGGCGGCGGAACTCGCCGATGAGCTTCTCGGACGGCGACCGGTCCTCTCCCGACTCTTTCAGGTGATCCGGGAACGGGAGGGGTTGGCCTACCACGCTTCGAGCCAGCTGTCGGCCCTCTCCTGGGGAGGATACTGGGAACTCCAGGCCGGTACCTCCCCACGGCAGGCCGACCGGGCCCTCCGGCTCCTCGAAGATGAGATCGAACGGCTGGCCCGGGAGGCCCCGGACGCGGAAGAGCTTCGCCGCATCCGGGAGAGTGCCATCGGTTCCATCCCCCTGGATCTGGAGACCACCTCCACGGCGCATCATTGGGCCATCGAGATCGGCCGGTACGGCTACCCCGAGAGCTACCTGGTCGATTGGCCCGAACGGATCCGGGCCATCACTTCAGCGGAGCTCCTGGAAGCCTGGGTGAAAGGGTTCGATTCCCGACACGCCGTGATCGTGCTGGCTGGCCCCATCTCCCGGTAGCTCCGGAGACCTGTCGGCGCTGGACGAAGATTACTCTCCCCACCCCGAACCCACCGAGAGGTAAACCTACCGGCCGTATGGGGTGAGGATCGCAGCGGAACCTCACCGGGGGCGTGTCCCGATCTTACCGGGCCCCTACCGTCTGGGTTCCGCCGCCGCCGCCATCGCCACCGCCCTGCGAGCTCCCGCCGGAGGTCAAGCGGGGAATCACAAAGGCGCCGATCAGAAGGAATCCCACCAAAAGCAGGAGGGTGATCCCAATGATCGCGGAGTACGGGATAGCCGTGCTGGAGGTGTAGGTCAGCCCGTTCCCGATGAGTGGGATAGGGCTCTTGGGACCGAGGAGCGTGAAAATCCCCCAGGTCACCCCCACAAAGATCGCAGTGACCAAGGTATCTCCCGCCCCGAACGGGTAGGAGTCTGGGAGCGGGTGGTACCGGAGGGCCAGGTAGAGAAAGATCAAAATCAGGCAGATCAGCAGTACCCAGACGAGGAACATCCCGACAACCAGAAAGAGGATGCCGAAAGCGACCAGAGCGAGCGCATACAACGGTACATCCATGGTTCTAACTCCTTCCGACCAGATTGTCCCCTGAATCCCTCACGACATCTACTTCTTCGACCCGGGGCCCTGGTAGATCGTCATCGGCTCGCTCGGAGTGGCGGGTGGGGCACCGGCCGGCTTGGAACCGGCTCCAGAGGAGGGGCTGGCCGGAGCTGCATGGGTCGTCGACGTCTTCGGCGCCCCTCCGCCCGGCTTCGAGCCTTGGGAACGGCGGATCACAAAGGCGACCACCAGCCCAACGACCAGCAGCACGGCGAGCAGTCCGAAGGAGATCGCGGCCATGCTCGACGAGGAGGTGCCGGACGAGGCCCCGGAACCGCCCGAACTGGTCGGGACAAAGGCCGCGAGCTCCGTGATCGGCGCATTGACGGTCAGGTTGGCCGTCGAGGAGGTCCCCGTGTAGTTTCCAGCCCCCTGGCCCGTCCAATTGCTGAACCGATATCCGGACTGAGCGACCGCCGAGACGCTAAGCGTGGTCCCCGCAGGGACCCACTGGGTGGCCTGGGTCAGGTTCCCGCCCGCGGAGCTCTGGAAGGTGACCAAGTACTGCGTCACGAACTGGATCGTCAGAGAGGCGTTCTGAGCGACCGTGACTCCCGGCGGCGTGGCGGCCCCGGCGACGTAGCGGACGCCAACGCCTCCCGAGACCGTCGGCACCGAGAGCGGGTAGGAGCCGTTGAGCCCATTGTAGGTCAGGCTACCTGAAACCGTCGACAGGCCCATGCCTCCGACAACGACCCCCCAGCTGGTTCCGCTGGGAAGGCCGGTCTCACTGACGGTCAGCGTATACGTGGCTGGTGCCGGCGGGTAGTAGACCGCGAAGTTCGGCACTTCGTAGATCGGACCGTGCAATGTGACAGAAAGCACTGTTCCCGTCGAGTTGTAGGTTCCGTTCCATCCGAGGGCATAGTAGCCGCTGTTCGGGAGAGCGGTCAGGTTGAGTTGGGTCCCGGAGTTGTTCCAGTAGCTCCCGGGGGACGGCTGGGAACTCCCGTTGATCACGGATCCGACCTGGACCAGATACTGGGTCGTGTAGGTCAGGCTGATGTTTCCGCTCGAAGAGATGACCAGGCCAGAGGGAGTCATGCCGTACAACGTCGAGACCGCACTGACCAGGTACCGAGTTCCCGTCAGCGTTGGGGAGTAGACCGTGGGCGTCGAGAAGGCGTAGGAGCCGTTCAGCAGGTTGGCGATGGTAAGTGGCGACGGACCGCTGTAGGTCTGGCTGCCCAGCTGGACGGTCAGGCTGGTGCCCGAGGGAAGTCCTTGAGCGGTCACCGTGACCGTAAAGGTGGGCACGATAAGTCGGAAGGTGGCGGTCTCACTGACAACACCCCGGACCACCAAGAGGATCGAAGCATTGGTGGAGGTGATCGCTCCGGCCCCGGTCCCACTCCACCCAACGAATTCGTATCCCGTCGAGGGGGTCGCGGTAAGGTTAACCGTTTGACCCAAGGACGCCCAGAGGAGGGTCGGTGACACCGATCCCCCCGGCCCGGCCGAGGCTGACACCTGATACTCGCGCGTGTAGACGATGACGACAGTGGACGAGATCGAGAAGGTCAAGTGCGTCGGGACTGGACCCCTCGTGTAGTTCGCGCTGACAAGCTCGGTCTCGTGGGTCGCGATGTAGAAGAACAACGGCACGTAGGCCACGCCCGTCTGGGTGTAGATTGCCGAGGAGTTGAGAAGGTAAGTGCCCGCCACGACGGAGACGGAGAGAGTCGAGCTCGTGCTCAACTCATACCCAGAACTGCCCCCGCCAAATCCCACCGACCAACTGGTTCCGGCCGGAAGCCCGGCCGATTGGATGGTGAGGTTCACGGTCCGACCGGCGGTCGGCTGAAGCCGGTAGTGGATGTTGATGATCGATCCCGTCATGATGTTGAGCGGAGAGGCGGGACTCGAGGTCGGGATGTAGGAATCGGTCTGGTTGTAATAGACCGCCCAGGCAGAGTAGTTGAGGGGCCCCGCACTACCGTTATAATCTAGGTAAGTGAGATTGGAATAGCTCACGTTTCCGTTGATCGAGACCGCCCAGAGTGTCCCGTTGGGGAGCCCGGACTCGGTGAAGTTGTAGGTGTAATTGATGGGACTGCAGACCCCGGCGTCGCACACACTGAGAAGCTGGAAGTTGGCCGACTCATTGATCGGTCCCCGGACGGTCGTGCTCCCGTTGGGGTTGGTGGTGGTGAAGCTTCCGGTACCGGTTCCGGTCCACGACTGGAAGCTGAGGTTGAGGCACATGAAGCAGGTCGGCATGACCGCACTATTCGAGGTGATCGAGTAGGCCATGCTGGAGTTGGCCGGCATCCAGGTGCTCCCGATGTCGGGACTGACGATATAATTCGTGCACTCGTAGTTGTACGTGGCATAAAGACAGTTGAACCCATCCCCGCCCGGGATGGGCGGAGGTGTAGTGGACACCTGAACCAGATAGGCCTCACCAAAGTCCACCGAGACCGTGGTGGAGTTCGAGGATACGCTGACCGGGGAGCCGGGCGTTGCCGTCGGTTGGAAGGCCACGCCGTAACTCTGATTGACCCAAGGTAGCGCAAACGGATAGGACTGGTTCAGCGGAACGCCACTGATCACCAGTCGGGTGCCCGCGCTGCCCTGTCGGGCGTTGCCGAGGACATCGACCGACCAGTTCAATCCAGCCTTGAGGTTGGCCTCCTGGAAGGTCAGCGTGGCGCCGGTACCGTTGAACAACTGAGAGATCTCAATGTGAGTATTCCCGTAACTGTAGGGCCAGAAACAGCCCCCCGTGATGTTCCAGACAGGACAGGAGTTCTGGCTCCATGCCAAGGTCGGAGTGGAATTGACCATAACCATCGAGGACTGGAATCCGTCCCACATATCCGGGGAAACCCGGGCCAGCTCGGGAGAGACGTAGTAGGGGTTGCCGAAGCTGGTTCCGTTGGTCGTCGAGGTCGTAAAGAGCTGGACCGTCTCCCCGCAGTAGCCCGAGTAGCCGAACAGAGTGAAACATTGGGTCTCATTGAGGTAGGAGGCCTGGATATACACCTCGCCGGAGGACGATACCGCGATCGAGGGATTGTAGATCGCCGACTCGGCGCTATAGCTCGAGTCGGTAATCCCGGGGAACACCAGCTTCGGAGTTGCCCAGGACGAGCCGTTGTTGGACGAATGGGAGAACCACAGGGTGTTCGGTGTCTCGTCGGCGTAGCAGTACGGGGGGTTTGCATAGTAATAGCAGTAGGTCCCAAAGATGCCGCCCGAGTAGACCGCGTAGAGCTGCTGGGTCGACGGGGAATAGGCCAGCTTGGGCGCCGTGGCCACCAAGGGGTACCAGTAGCCGATGAGGTCGTTGGCGGGAACGACCTGGATGCGCGAATAGTGGAACGAACTGCCGTTGTTGGTGGACCGCGCCAGCATCACCGATACGGTGAAAACGGTCGTACAACTGAATCCCTGACAGAACTGGGCCGATGTGTAGTTGGTGATATACGCCAAGAACAACTCACCGGAGGGGCTGACCAGCATGTTCGCGGCCGTCGCACCCGAGGTCTGGGTCCCGTAGTAGGTTCCCGGCTGGACGGGCAGATTGATCATCGAACCCCAGCTCCGGCCGCCGTTAATGGAGACGACAAGGTGAATCTGTGACGAAATGAAGTAGTAATCGGGCGAGGTAAGGTTCTCCCAGGCGAGGTAGAGGGTGTTGCCGAAGACGGCCAGGTTCGGAGCCTGGGGGTCCTGCATCCCCGTGCTGTTGCCGTTCAGATTCGGGGCCGATTGGTTGATCACCTGGGGCGTGGTCCAGGAGGTGCCGTTGTCGAAGCTCTCGGTAAAGACCAGGCGATCATAGGTCAGGCACTGCAGCGATTGAAGTTCGGGGAACACGTCATAGCAGGTCGGACTGGTCAGGTTGCCGATCGACCAGTTGTACTCGATGTACGCCAAGGCCAGTGTCCCGTTGGGCAATGCCACCATGGTCGGTGACCAGGCGCTCGGATAGTCGTTAGCGTGGGTCGAATTGGAGCAAGTAGAGTCGACTAGGTAGGTGGGCGTCGACCAGCTGTTCGGGGATCCCTTGGAAACCGAAACCCCGATCTCGCTCGTGGTGTAGGGCCGGGTGGTGGGGCAACCGGTCTGGTTGGTCATCGCGTTGTAAGCGGTGACGTAGTAACCGTTTGACGTGTGTACGATCACGGGAGAGTTCGTGGTGTTCGTGCACACCCCGTTGTAGTAGACGTAGATGTTGGCGCAGGTCTGGTTTCCGGGTGTTGGATTCGCCAACTGCTGGTTGGTAAAGAACACCCCGCGGCCTGTGGAATTGACCACGCCGCCGCTCGGGACCAAGCCGGTGGTCAAGGGGTTCGAAAGGACAGGGGCTTGTCCCGGAGAGGCGCTCAGAGAGCGGCCCGTGGACGGCAGAGGGGAGGACGAAAGAGCCGAAAGGCTGTGACTCCCCGTGACGGTCGGCGTTGTGGCCACGGTGGCCGTCGGGCCCGAAACCTGGATCGATCCGAGCGCCATCGAGACGACCAAGAGGAGCAAGACGGCCGTACTGGCCCAGTCCGGGAGGCGACCATGGATCCGGCGCCCCCCGAAGACCTGAAGCCGGCTCTGAAGACTCATGGCTTTCCTCCCTTCGGTGATGGATTCGCCGGTGGAACGGAGTTCGGGCGGCCCGGAGCCGAGGGCGGCGTGGCCTTGCGGCGTCGGAAGACCAGGAGTCCGACGACCAACCCTACGATCAGACCCACCCCGGCAAGGCCAGCGATGGCGGGTGGGGAACTGACCGAGGAGAGGAACCCGCTCGTACTGGCGGGCGGCGAAAGCTTGGCGAAGGTGGCAACCTCAGAGATGGGCGAGCTCACGACGATGGTCCAGTTGGGAGAAGAGCCCGTATACGAGGCGCTCCCGGTTCCGACCCAACCCACAAAGTAGTAGCCCTTCAGGGGGGTGGCATTGAGAAGAAGAGAGGTCCCTGAGAGCACAAAGGAGTTGGAGGTGGCCGGCGAGGTGATGTTTCCGCCCGGTGTCGACTGGATCACGACGTGATACGATGTGCTGAACGAAATCCCGACAGTGCTGTTCGAGTTAACGCTGATCGCCTTCTGGGAGAACTGCGGAACGTACTGGGTCGAGCCGTCCGGAGAGAGTACGGTCAGGACCCCCAGCGAGTAGGTGCCCGAGAGGAGGTTGGTGACGTTGATCCATGGGGTGAGCGAAGTATAACCGACGCCCTCCCAGGTGATCGACCAGCTGGTCCCCGCAGCCAACGGCGAGAGATCGTGCAGCTCGACCACATATCTCGGCGGGGGTGGAATGACGATGGCGGCAAAGCTGGCGACCTCCGATATGGGCGAGCCGGGGAAGATGCTGGTGACCTGGCTTGGACCGGAGTAGCTTCCCGTGCCCGTGCCGACCCATCCCGCAAACGCGTAACCCGGCGAGGGCTGGGCGACCAGGCTGACCGTGGCCAGCCCGTTGGCCCAAGTCGGCTGTGCGGTGGTGACGCCGTTCAAGGTCAGGGCGGCCGACCCACCGTTTCCGGCAATGACGTTCACCAGGTATTGGGTCGTGTACTTGATCGGGACGACGGTAAAGCCCGAAGTACATGTCGAGGACGGCACAGTTCCCGGAACCCACCGGGTTCCCGAGCTCACGCTGGAATTGAGATAGGCGTCGGGCACCGCAATCGCGTACTGACCGGAACTGCCCGCTGAACAGGAGTACAGGTCCGGGACGACGAGGGTGGGCTGGTCCGAGGAATACCCCTGGGTGCCCACCTGGACCGACCAATACGTCCCGTTGGGTATGCCGGTCTGGTCGAACGTCAGGTTGAACCGGTTCGCGGGTAACGCGGTGAAGGCGGCAGTCTCGGTAATCGGTCCTCCGACTGTAACATTCATGGTAGTGTTCGCCCCGGTGTACGATCCAGCACCGACACCTTTCCAGCCGCCAAACTGATAGTTCGCGTGAGGCGAAGCGGTGTAGTGGAGAACGGTACCGGGGACCACCCACCCGTTGGTGAGGCCACTCACCGACCCGCCGAACGCGCCCATCGCCATGACGTGGTACGAGAGCGCATAGGTCAAATTGTACGTGGTTCCGGGAGTGACGGACAGCAAAGTCCCGGGCAGGAGGTTGATCGGTGCGTAGGCTACGGTATCGTTGGCCGACGCTTCGACCGGATACGCGGTGACCTGGAAGGTACCGGGGTGAGTGGTAATGTTGATCCAAGGCGTCGTAGAGCTCAGGCTGGTCCCGTTGAAGGCGATCCGCCAGACATCGCCGCTCCGCAACTGGCTCGCGTGGAAGCTCACGGTCCCGGGGGTGGCCGCCACATCGACATATGCGTAGGAGAAGTTCAGGTAAACGTAGGGCGAGGCCGGGACATCCAAAAGGCCGCTAGAGGAAGCCTGACCAAAGTACATCCACCCGGGGGTCGAGGAGTTGGCCTTGAGGTCTGAGATCGAGTAGTAGCCGGTATAGACGTCGTGGATGGTCACGTTGGCGGGGGAGACCGCCGAGTAGGTCTGACCGTCGAATTGGAACGAATACGCGAGCCCATTCGTAAGGCCGCGTGGGATAAAGGTCACATTGTAGACTCCAAACGCCCCGAACCATAGGGTCTCGTTGATCGGGCCGTCAGTGTGCACCGTCGCGGTGGCGCCGGTGGCATTGACAGATCCCTGCCCGGTCCCGGTATAGTAGGAGACTGGAGCATAAGCATTGAAGTTCCCAGCCGTGCCCAACGTCAACGCGGTCCCGTTGGCGAAGTACCACGGGAATGCGGGGTAGACATAATTGTAGGTGTAGCCCGGTGTGGCGTAGTGATAGTACTCATAGTATGCCGACCCGACAGTAAAGTAGAGGTCGGCAAACTGGACCGACAGGGGGTTATAGTAAAATTCGATCCCATAGAAGGCCTGATAGGTGACATTGACGGTCTGAGTCTGATTGTACGCATAAAAGCCCGCGGTTGGCGAGAGGGCTTCATACTGCGACCAGAAACCGACGGGGAGGGCGGGGGTCGAGAAGAGGACTCCCGTGTTGTTCGGGAAGTTCTGGACCGTAATGGAGCTCCGGTTGGTCGAGAAGACATTGCCCGATAGCGTAATCGACCAGGTCTTGTTGGTCGGCAGACCGACCTCCTGGTAGGTGATGGGGTGGATCACACCATCCCAACTGTGGGCGACCGTCAGGTTATCGGAACCACTGTAGTTGTAGAAATAGTTGTAGTAGTAGATTCCTCCGATAATCTTGTACTCATAGTAATAGTTGAACAGATACGGCTGGGGAAGGGCGAAAGCCGAGACCGCCAGCTGGTTGGAGTCGATAATGCTGGCGGTGTTGTACCCGGCCCAGGAACCTTCCATCCCGTAGAAGTAGGCTCCCGGGGCGTAGGTCACGAGGACGGGAGAGTTCCAGTGGAGCCCGCCCGTCCCCGTGGCGATGTAGTAGGCATAGGCATCCGAAACGGGGCTACACGACCCCCCATAGCAGTAGGTGTTGTTCTGCACTCCGTAGGTGAGGTACAACTTGCCGTTGCCTTGGGCGATGGAAGGGCTGACGTAGTAGTCCCCCATTCCTCCGATCGGCGTGGGCGCAACGACAACCGTGGTATTCCAGGAGCGGCCCGCGTTGGAGGAGACGCCCGAAAAGAGACCGGCGTCACCGTAGAAGTAAGTGGCGGTAGTGGCATTGGCCCCCGTCTCGTTCGAGCCCTCACGGGTCTGGGGGACGTAGATGGTTCCGTTCGTGTCGTAGATGTACGCCCCGCTCCATGCGACATACATGGTCGATGGACTGGAGGCGCCCCACTCGAAGGAGACGTACGGCCCCCACTGGAATGGGCTCGCGTAGCAATCAAAGTTGATCTCGACCCCGGTGGTGTACTGACCACAGAGCACCTCACCGACCTCGGTCGGCCCCGCGATGAGCGAGAGGGGTGTCCAACTGGTGCCGTTGGTCGACGAGGTGGTGCTGACCAGCTGATAGCCGTAGGCTTCGCAGTAGGTCGAACCGCTGAAGGAGTAATAGACGAACTCGGCACAACTCAGGTTGGTGGCGTACACCACGCCCACAACGCCGGTCGCGTTGACCGCCATCGAGGCGGAGGAGACGCTGTAATTGTAGGCCTTGTTGAGCCCGGGCATCGTGATCGGGGTGCTCCAAGTCGCTCCGTTGTCGTTCGAATAGATCATCCGGAGGGTAACGGGATAGGTAGGGGGAAGACTATACGACCCGACCGAGAGCGGAGAGGCCGGCAATGGATTGGTCGTCGAGTTGTTGATGCCATAGTAGAGGATGTAGATCGATTGCCCGAAGGTCGCAATCTGGGGCCGGGCGATGTTGGAGCCGGCCAGGATCGTGCGGACCGGCTGGAAGCTGCTCCCGTTGTTGTTGGAGACCGTGAAGCCCAAAGCGTCCGCGCTGCGGTTGATATAGTTCATGGAGAGGTTCCAGAGCGAGAAATTGTTCTGGTTCTCCTCCACGAAGACCGAGTCGATCTGACCGTTGGGGCCGGTGGCAAAGGCCGGCTCGATCGACTGCAGGTAGTCGCAGGTGGAGTTCGAGATCTGCACCGCAGGCCCGAAGGTGGTGCCGTCGTTCGCGGAAACCCGGAAGTCCACCGTGCTCAGGGTGTGGTTCTGGGCGCCGGCGCAGGTCGAGGTGGTCAGGTTGGTGAGTACCGAGTAACCGACCCCGACGTTGCCGTTGGCCAAGTTGACCAACGAAGGGTTCTGGGCACCGGAGGCACAATCACGATAGGTAAAATTCTCAACCACCGTTCCAAAGTTGTACGACGTAAATCCCACCAGGCCGCACAGAGCATGGTCCTTGGCTACCGGGTTGACCGAATCATTGACCCCGTAGAAGCTGCCGTTGACCAGCGCGGCGGATGTTCCGGATCCCGCCCCCACAACTCCCGGAGAGGAGATGGCCGCCGCCGTCGTGGGCGCGGCCGAGCCGGCCCCCGAGGTTCCCGCTGTCGGGAGCCACCCCGACCCGCCTACAATCATGAGGAGGGTCACGGCCACTACGATCCCAAATCCAAGGCTACTCCGTCCACCCCAGCCCGGGCGGAACCTCTGCAGAGCCACGGTTCGGCATAGTGGGCCGGGGTTATATACCGCTAGACCGGGGCCTGACGCTCCTCATCACCGGCGGCGTGGGGGTTCCCAATTCTCGTGGAACCGGCGGGTTCGGGACCGGCTGAGCGATACGGCGGCCACCGCGACCGCACCGACCCCCAGTAGCGCGAGGAGTGGAACGAGCCAGCCCGAGGTCCCGGGGCCCGGGGGAGGGGCGTTGGCCCGGAAGTCGACCTGGACCACGACCGACCGGCCCTGGACCTGAACGACGCCCGTAAGGTTCTCGACGCGATAGCCGGCCGGTGCGCGGATGGAAAACGGATAACTGCCGTTCATCAGCGCCGCCTCGATGGAGAGGTTCGTGGAGACGGCCGGGACGCCGTCGACCGCGACCGACCACGGGGTGCCGTTGGGTAGCCCAATGGCCACCCAGGTGACCTCGAAGAGGACCGGTGAGAAGCTGAGCATCACGGTCCGATTCTCACCCTCCACCACCGACAGATGGAGGGGAGCCTCGAACGAACCGGTTTGGGAGCCGGCCCGCACGGCGTAACTCCCATTGGCCAGATTCAATACGATCGGGCCTCCCGAGGGGCTGCTCCAGGTGCCGGTCGGAAGGGCCAGCCACCAAGGGGTCCCCGCGGGGATTCCCACCGGGACGAAACGGACCGAGTAGTCCGGAAGGCGGAACGCCACGTTGAGCTGGACCGGGCTTCCGTCCACCCGATAGGTGACCCTCGGAGCCCCGTAGTTGGGGTCGGCCGCCGAGGCGGAGAAGGTGTAGCTCCCGTTGGGCTGGTCGAGGGCCACGGGGTTGGTGCTGAAGGTGAGGGTCGTCCCATTCTCGAACTGGATCGACCAGCCCATGCCGGCGGGAAGTCCCGACACGGTGAGGGTCACCGGGCTCAAGAACGGTACGAATCGGATCGTGAGGGCCAAGGGAGCTCCGCTCACGTTGAAGCGACCCGACACCGACATCCGTCCCGAGTCCGGAGCGCCCGCCCGGTAGGCGTAGCTGCCGTTCACGAGGGGGAAACTCATCGAAAGGCCGTCGGTCGTTCGTGCGCCGCCGCCGCTCAGGTTGAAGGTCCAGGCGGCCCCTGGGGGGAGGCCGACGGCGAGCACGGTCACGGGGAACTGGGAACGGAACCGCACCCGGAGGCTCTGGGGGGCTCCGGAGACGTTCAGCTCTCCCGAGACCGGGGCCCGGTCCGGCACCGAGGTCGTCGCGAGGTAGGCGAAGGTCCCGTTCACTAGGGGGAACTCGAGGCTCGGGCCCCGGGAGACGAAGCTCTGCCCGTCGGAGAGGTTAAACCACCAGGCCGAGCCGTTCGGGGTGCCGATCTCCGCAACCGAGATGGTGTAGGGCTGGCGGAAGAGGAACTGAAGCTCGAGGGGCGCACCGTCCACGACGAAGCTGCCCGGGGCGGGGTCGATCCGGTCGGGGTAGAGCGAGACGACCTGATACCGATAGGTTCCGTTGGTCAGGTTCCAGGCGAGGGTGCGGGCGGTCGAATCCACGGTCGGCCCGCCGGCGAGCCTCAGGCTCCAGCCGGTGCCCAAGGGGAGCCCGAACTCGCTCGCGTTCACCGGATACAGTTGGGGCTCGACGACGGAGAGCGAGGCACTCCCCAGATCGACCACGTAGATCGTCCCGGTCAACGGATCGACCAGCACCTGCGTCGGGTCGGATCCGACAGTCACCCGGCCTTGGACCGACCGGTTCCCCGGCGGCACGATGGCCAGACTGCTGGAGGCTTGATCGGCGGCGATCCAGGCCCCGGTGGCGGGATCGACCGCCACCGAAATGGGGGTCGCCCCCACACTCGCCGCGCTGAAGTTTCCCCCCGTAAGGTTCCACGCCTCGATCTGGCCGGAGAGCGCATCCGCCACCAGGACCTGGGCGGTCATCGGGTCGTATGCGACATCGACCGGGTCCAGCCCGCCCGCCAGGGTGGCGACGACCCGGTTGAGGCTCAGATTGAGGACGCTTACGTTGTCCGAGTAGCCGTTGGCGACGACGGCGAGGTCTTGGCCGGGCACGAGGGCGATCGAGTCGGGATAGATCCCCACGGTCAGGTTGGCCACGGGTGCGTCGTCGGTCGCATTGAGGATCGAAACCGTCCCCGAGCCGCCGTTCGCCACGATCCACTCGCCGAGGGCGGCGGCGTAGGCGACGGCATCCGGGTCGGCCCCGACCGCGACCTGGCCGACCTGGCTCAGGTTGGCGCCATCCAGGAGGGCGAGGTCGGTCCCGTTGGACTCCGCGATGGCGATCTGATCGAGCGCCGGATCGAACGCGCCCGCGGCGGGATCGTCGGGCAGCGGGATATTCTCGACCAGGTTCGGTCCCGTCAGGTTGACGACCGAGACCAGGTCCGAGTCGCTATCGCCAATGTAGAGCTGGTTTTGGACGGGGTCGAAGGTCGCGGCCACCGGCTGGAGACCCAAAAGGTAGCTCTTCCCGGTCGCCCAGGTGGTGGCGTTGACGAAGGTGAGCGCATTGCCGTTGCCCTCCGCCACGTAGAGCGTTTGGTGGGTCGGGTTGAGGGCCAAGGCGTCCGGTCCGCTGCCGACCGGGATCGAACCCACCACCGTATCGCGGGAGATGTTCACGACCGAGAGGTTGTCCGAGTTGGCGTTGGCCACGAACACCTCCCCGTTGAGGGGATCGTATTGGACGGCGTCGGGGACCGATCCCACCGGGATCGAGGCGACGGTCCGACCGGTCGTCCCGTTGAGGACGGTGACGTTGTCCGACCCTTCATTGCCGACCACGATGGCGCCGCCCGGGCCGGCCCCGGTCGCGACGTAGGGGTTGAGGCCGACCGGCACGGTCGCCCGGATCGTGAGGTTGCCGGCGTCGATCAAGGTCACGCTGCCGGTGGCCATCAGGACCACAACGACCTCGTTGAGCCACGCATCGTACGCGATCCCCCACGCCGCGGAGGGCACGGCGACCGTCGCAACCAAGCTCGAGTTGGTGGCGTTGATGACACTGACCGTGTTGGCCCCCGAGTTGGCCACGAACACCTCCTCGTTCTGGGGGTCGTAGGCGACGGCATTCGGCTCGGTCCCGGTCGGAATGGCCGACCCCTGGTAGGTCGTGTCGTTGAACTCCCAGATCGAGCTCTGGGAGGTCGCCACAGAGCCGAAGCTCCCGTTGGCGATATAGATGGTCCCCAAGGAGGGATCGTAGGCCAGCGAGGCCGGACCGGGACCGACGGCCAGCGATCCGACGATCGCGCCCGTCGTGCCGTTGACCGCCGTGATCGAGTTCGAATTGGTGTTGGCGACGAACACCTCGCGGCGGCCCGAGTCGTAGACCAGGGCACCCGGCCCAAGCCCGTTGGAGGCGGCGAACTCGCCCGCTCGGAGGGAATCGTTCGGCAAGACTAGCGTCTCGGTGACCCGGTACTCCCCGTCCGACCCCTCCGAGGCCCCGGGCCCGGCCGGCCGAGACGACCCGGCACGGGAGGAGTCCGGGATGGCCGGCAACTCAGGGCCCCGGAACGGAGCCCGAACGGTCGGGCCGGTCTGGACCCCCGCAAGGCCCGAGATCACCAGGACCACGGACAGCGCCAGTACGGAAAACGGAGGGCAGCGACCCCCCGTCGTCGGCGCCCCCCGGCCCAGCCTCGACCTCATTCCCGAACTGGCCCCTCGTCCCACGTATCGCGCCGTTGCTATTTTTCCTTTCGACCTCGGCCGAAGGCTCGGGCGGGATGCCGACGGGGCGGCGTTACGGCCGGCCCCGGAGGCGCCGGGCGGTCCGTCGGGGGGTGACCCCCTCCCGGGACGGGGAACTCCCCTTGAGGTCGAACACCAGTTCCGACAGGGCCTGGAAGGCCCGCGGCCCGTCCGCCTGGTGGACGACAAACGTCGACTCGGTGTTGAGGCTCATGAGTTCGACGCAGTTGATCTGTTGCCGGGAGAGGGTCCCGGCGAGGTAGGCGACGACCCCCGGGGTCTCATAGACCTCCCGGGGACTCTCCACGGTGAGCGCCGTGAGGCCGTCCCAGATCGCCGCAACCTCCCGACGGCTCCGGGCGTGCTCCCGCAGGAGGGGAACGTACTCCGACTCGCAGAGGATGGTGACCTGGGAGGGCCCCTGCAGGATCTGGAAGAGCCGACGCTGGCTTCGGGCCTCCATCGCCTCCCGGGCGAGAATGGTCCGCAACAACTCCGACGACGGCGGGATCGAGACCAGGGCGACCCGGGTCCGGACCTCCACCCGGCTGGCCGCGACGACCTCCAGCAGCCGACCCTCGACGGTCTTGGACGGGTCGCTCAGGACCGGATAGCGTCGGATCGCCATCTCCAACGCGTCGATCCGGGGATCCCGGGTCTCTTCCGATATCCGTCGGGCGAGGAGCGTCACATTGACGATGCCATAGGCCAGGCAGTCGGCGACACTCGGGTGCCGGTCGATGTAGGCCCGGGCCACCTCCGCCGCACTGGCCCCTGCGTCGTTCTGAGCCTCCACCACGGCCCCCCGGTTCTTGGGCAGGCGCCGGGCCGCTTTAGAGAGTGCGCCCGGCGCCTCCATCCGCTGTCGGATCGACTCTTCGATCTGGCGGGCCGACTCCGACGAGCCGACCCATCGGAACTCGTGACCGACCCCGAGCATCAGCCGAGGGATCAGGTTGACCCGGGCCAGGGTGTCGTCCAGAGCGGCGATGACGCCCGGGGTCTCGGGCGCCACCGACTCGAGGTCGATCCCGGCCACGGTGAGCCCCGGCCAGATCCCCTGGTGGAGCTCTGGCGGGATCCGGGCCAGGAGCGGGGCGAGCCGGTCGGAGGGGGCGAGGATCAGCAACGATGGGGCCCCCTGCTGGATTGCCATGAAGGCCCGGGGGGACTCCAAGGCGGCCTCGACCGCCGGGGCGCAGACATCAAGCGCGCTCCAGGTGGACGGGTGGTCCTGGATTCGGGTCAGCGTGTAGCCTTCATAGAGCCGCGGCCGGGCGTCCCGGAGCGGGATCCGGCCGGCCGCGGTCCGGTGCTCCTCCCGGAGCGTCACCTCGACGCGTCGGATACCGACCGCGAGGGCCTCCCGGGAGCTGGGGGCGAGGTGGGCCGACCCAATCCACTGCGCCAAAGCAGTCGGGCTGATGATGCCCTCCTCGAGTCCTCGGCGCAGGCTCGGATGCCGCTGGAGGTAGCCGTAGACCAGTTCGGCCGTCCGGCCCCGGCGCATCCGGCCTCACTCCGCGACGCTGTCCTTGGGCCGCACGGCGCCTCGGTGCGGGAAGAGTCGCCTCAGCTCCTCGGGCCGGGAGGGTTCGCGCCCGGAGGGCTCCGGGGGGGAACCGCGGGGGCGGGGGATGCCGGTCGTCCCGTTGCTCGGGCAGCGGGCGGGCTGCGCTTGCGGAAGAGGAGCACCGCCACCACGGCGACCAGTAGGGCCACGATGACGATGCCCAGGATGAGCAGCGTGCTCCCCGAGAGCGAGAACCCGCTCGCCGGTGCCGAAGAGACCGAGATCGCGACGATGCTGGTCGCCGTCACTCCGTCCGCATCGGTGACCGTCACCCGGACCACGTACGGGCCGGGGATCTGGGGGGTGCAGGTGAGGACCGAGCTGTTCTGGCTCGCACAGCCCGTCGGGAGCCCCGTATAGTTGTACGTCAGCGGGGCGGTGCCTCCGTTCACGTTCACCGTGAGGGCGATCGGCGATCCGGCACTCACAGAGTTGGGCACGGCGACGAAGCTGGATATGGAGGGCGCAGGATTGACGGCCACCTCCAGGGATTGGGAGACGGAACCCCCACCCGAATCGTTCCCGTAGAGGGTGATGTTGTAAATCCCCGCCACCCCGGGAACGCACGCCAGGGTCGAGGCATCCACCGTGTGACAGCCTACCGGGAGATCGAGATATTCGAAGTGGTACGGGGTGGTCCCGGCCGAAAGCCGCGCCGCGAGATGCAGGGGGGCGCCGAGGGTGAGGGCCCGGGGAGTCGCGGTGAAGGAAACGAGCTCGAGTGCCGGGTTCACCTGTACGGGCAGACTCTGGCTCCGGATGAGCCCGTTCCCCGAGGTGGCGACCACGGTCAGGTTGAAGGCGCCCACCGCCGACGGGGCGCAGACGTCGGTGGACCCGTTGATCGCCGTGCACCCCGGAACGCCGCTGAAGGAGTAGGTGTACGGCGACGTGCCGCCCAAAACGACCACCTGGACGGTGAGGTTCGCTCCGAGGTCCACGGTGCTGGGCGCCGCGAGGAAGCTCACGATCTCGAACGGTGAGACGACCTCGAGCTCCAAGGGGAGCGCGTAGGCCCCGTTGGTGAAGGCGTCGGTGACGTAGGCCGTGACGTTGTAGATGCCGTACCGGGTGGGAGCGCAGGTGAACAGCCTGCCCCCGCGGCCGGTGCATCCGGGCAGGCCGGCCCAGAGCACGCTGAACGGCCCGGAACCGGTCGCGTTGACGAAGAGGGTCAGGTTGGTGCCGAGGGTTATGGGACCGACCGTGAGGGTGCCGACCGCACCGGCCACCAGGGGGGCTCCCCGCTCCTGCGCGGTCAGGGTACCCGGTCCGCTCACTTCGACGGTCGTATTCTCGGCGCCGGGATTCAGCACGGAAACGGCTCCGGAAGCGACCCAGCCCAGGAAGCGGGTCGAGTTGGGGGGGACCACGGAGACGCTGTAGTTGCCGAGGGTCAGCGGGGTCGAGGTACCGGTCCCCACCACGGCGTGGTTGAGTTCCATGGTTCCGTACCCGATCATCCCGACGATTACCGGTCGGGTCACAAACAGGGCGGTCAACGAACCGGTGCCACTCGCCGAGGCGATGGTGGCCACGTTACCCTGGATCGTGATTCCGCCATGGGTCGACCACCCCTTGAAGAGATACCCCACATTCGGAATCGCGAAGGCCGTATACTCCCCGGCCCCGACCGAACCGTTCGACTGGCCGTCGGAGTAGAGCTGATAGTTGAAGAGAATCCGCCCCCCCGCGGCGGCCGTGTCGTTGAGCCAGAGTTCCAGCCCGCCGGCGGACATGGAGGCGAAGTTGGCGGTCACCGTGCCGGACTCGTTGACCACGAGGTTGGTGATCGCCCGGCTGGGGCTGGTGATCCAGAGCGCGGCCGGGCTGCTGACCGACCAGGAGCTGAACACGTAGGTGGAGTTCGGCGCCGCGGCGAGCGTGTACGTGCCCGGGGACATGAGGTAGGTGAGCCCGGACGGCTGGGGTAGGTCACCCTGACTGGCCAAGGCGACCTCGCCTCCCGACGTCGGCGAATCGACGATCTTGACCGCCGGGGAGAAGAACGCCGCCACGATCCCGTAGTAGGTTTGCGTGCCTTCGAGGACGAAGTTCGACGTGCTTCCGAAGGTGATCATCCGGATGCCGGAGGTCGACCCCCAGCCCGCGAAGGTCCAGCCGGCGGCCGGTCGTTCCACGACCGTATAGTTCCCGACCCCCGTCTGGTAGGTCTCGTAGCCCGTGGTGAACT
>JAJYWS010000032.1 GCA_021791335.1 Thermoplasmata archaeon | reverse complement strand
GAACGGACCGGGGACGAGAAGTCGAGCCCGCCTTCGAGGGAGAAAGGTTAAAACCGAGGCCCCGCGTTCGCCGGCTCATGACGCTAACCCCCTCGGGCCTCCTGACCCGGGCCATCGGCCAGGAGGTCGAGCTCCTTCTGAAGGACAACCGGTCCCTCCGGGGCCAGTTGATGGGGTTCGACGATCACATGAACATGGTCCTGGCCGAGGCCCACGAACGCGACGGTGACCGGAACCGGCACCTGGGCCGGGTGGTGGTGCGGGGTTCCAACGTCATCTCGCTCAATGCGCCGCACGGAGCCATTTCCAAGGCACCGTGACGGCGTCGGACTCCGGGGCCCGGCCGTCCCCTGGGACGCGCCCCCGACGGCTCAAGGGCGATGAGATCTACATCCTCCGCCGGCTCGCCTTGGACGGGGCCGACCGCGGCCCGATCACGGTCACTTCCGGCGAGCTGGGGGAGAGGGTCGGATTCAGCCAGCAGGCGGCCGACCGCTATCTGGTGGACCTTGCCCAGCGGGGGCTGATCGTCCGGGCCCTCGCGGCCCGGCGCCAGCGGGTCGAACTCACGCCCGCCGCGCTGGAACTGCTTCAAGGGGAGTACCACCTCTACCGACGCCTCTTCGAGGGCCCGAGCCGGGTGCGGTTCGAAGGCGCTGTGGCGAGCGGCCTCGGGGAAGGACGCTACTACCTGAGCCAGCCGGGCTACGTTCTCCAGTTTGCCGAGCGGCTCGGCTACCGGCCGTATCCCGGCACCCTGAACGTCCGGCTCGAAGGCGATGCCTTGCGCACCGCCGGCTTGCTCAAGCACTGGACCGGGGTTCGGATCGATGGGTTTGAGGCCGGCGGTCGGAGCTTTGGGGGGGCCCAATGCTTCCGGGCGCGGCTCAACGGGCACGACTGTCACCTCATCCATCCGGACCGGACCCACTACCGGGATGTGGTCGAGTTCATCTCGAGCGACTGCCTGCGCGAAGCGCTCGGTCTCATCGACGGGGGCCGGGTGGCGATCGAGCTCGAGGAGTCCTAGATGACGACGCTGGCGCGGAGCGTCGCGATCGACCGTCGTCCCCCGCCCGCCGCCCCGCCGGACGCCCGCCGGTACGTGAACCGATGGCGGGAGCCGGAGGCCTTGGGCACGGAGACGGTCACCGCGTTCGTGATGATCCTGCGCACCCGGGGCTGCTACTGGGCCGATCTCAAGGGCTGTTCGATGTGCGGCTACGCCAAGGACACCCTCGGTCGGTCGGCGACCCCGGAGGAACTCGCCGGCCAGATCGATCGGCTGGCCGAGGAGTATCGGGGCGAGCCGTACGTGAAGGTCTACACCTCGGGCAGCTTTCTGGACGACCGGGAAGTCGACCCCGAGAGCCGGCTGAGGCTCCTCGGGGCCTTCCGCGGAGCCCGCCGCCTCCTCTTCGAGACCCTGCCGGAGTTTGCCCAGCCCGCGACCCTCGGCCCGCTCCGCGACCACTTTCCCGGCGAGCTCGAGGTCGCTCTCGGGCTGGAGTCGACCGATCCGGTGATCCTGGAACGGCTGATCAACAAGGGCTCCCCACCGTCGGAGTACCTGGCCGCGGCCGACCGGATCCGGTCCCTCGGTCTGCGCGCCAAGGCCTATCTCCTGCTGAAGCCGCCGTACCTCACCGAGGAGGAGTCGATCCGCGATGTCCTCCGGTCGGTCGGGGAGGCGGCCCCGCATGTCGATGCCCTCTCCATCAACCCGGTCCACATCCAGAACGGGACCGTGGTCGAGCACCTCTACCGGCGCCGCCGGTACCGGCCCCCCTGGCTCTGGAGCGTGGTCGAGGCCCTCCGTCAGGGGTCGGCCCTGCGGGGTTCCGCCCGGCTCGTTTCCTTCCCCACCGCCGGGGGACTTCCCCGGGGCCCCCACAACTGCGGGCGATGCGATCGGGAGGTCCTGGGGGCGATTGAGTCGGCCTCCCTGACCCAGACGTTCGACGGCCTGGAGCGGCTCGACTGCCGATGCCGGGCCGAGTGGGCGGCGCAGCGGGCGCTCGAGCCCCTGGGAATCGAGGCATGATGGACCTGGTCCCGGCGATCGACCCCGACGAGTCCGGACGCATCCACCGATTCCTGGTCCGTCAGGTGGAGGCCGCCGGCGCGAACGGGGTGGTCCTGGGGTTGTCGGGAGGTATCGACAGCGCCCTCTCGGCCCGGCTGGCCCGGGACGCCTTGGGCCCCGACCGGGTCCTCGGGCTGCTCCTACCGGACCGGTCCTATCCGGCCGCGCTTCGGGAGGAGACCATCGGCTACGCCCGGGATCTCGGCATTCCCTTCGAGGTGATCGACCTTGCGCCGATCGAATCGTCGGTGGTGGCCGCACTCGGGGGCTCGCTTGCTCCGGTCGATCGGGGGAACGTCAAGGCCCGGATCCGGATGCTGCTGCTCTACGCTCGGGCGCGGCCGCTCGGCCGACTGGTGATCGGCACCGGCAACCGATCCGAGCTCGAGTTGGGGTATTTCACCAAGTTCGGGGACGGTGCCGCCGATCTGCTGCCCCTCGGGCACCTCTACAAGACGCAGGTCCGGGCCCTCGCCCGCCGGCTGGGGTTGCCGGCGGCGATCCAGGAACGGGCGCCGACGGCCGGCCTGTGGGAGGGCCAGACCGACGAGGCCGAACTCGGGCTCCCGTACGCGCGGCTCGATCCGATTCTGGCGGGATTGGATCGGGGGCTGACCCCGGCGGAGATCGCCGCCCGGACCGGCCTTCCTCCCGAGGAGGTCCGGTCGGTGGGGGACCGGGTGCAACGCCATCGCCATAAACGGCTCCTCCCCCCGACCCCCACCTGACCCGACGGCGTCGCACAACCTTTTACCCTCGACCGGCTGCATGAGACCGTCCGAATTCCGGCTTCGACTCCATGGATCGCGCAACCTACCAACGGCTCTACGATGCCCTCGCCACCCTCGACGACGTCCGTCGCCTCACCCAGGAGGAGCACTGGGACGAGGAGCTGCTCTTTGTCATCCACACCCACCGGGTGACGCGCGACGCCACCCGCCGGTTCTATGTGGTCAAGCGGCAGGTCCCCAAGCTTGCGGCCCAGTACCGCCGGGGCCGGACGATCCTCGATATCGCCCGGGAGTGGAAGTTTCCCCCGGTGCTGATGGGCCAGATCCTGCTCGGCGAACTCGGCGTGCCGAGGAAGAAGGTCTGGCAGGCGTTCCTCCACCCGGACCAGGTCCCCGACCCCCGGATGCGGAGCGAGGTCGAGGCGCTCCTCGCGGCCGACATGATCTACTCGCCCCACGGGATGGAGCTGCAACGGGAGCGGGGACGCCGCGGGGAGGACCGTCTCCATCAGTGGCTCGACCGGCATGGGATCAGCTATCGGACCGAGGAGGACCTCCGCGGCAAGTTCGCGAAGACGCCCGACGCGCTCCTCGATTCGCCGATCGTCTTCCTCGGCCAGAAGCTCAGCTGGATCGAATCGAAGGCGAACTTCGGGGACGATGTGGAGCTCCGCAAGAACCTCAAGCGCCAGCTCGGCCCGTATACCGAACTGTTCGGGGAAGGGGCCGTCGTCTACTGGTACGGGTTCGTCGAAGGGGCCGACTCGCCGCCCGGGGTCCTCCTCTGGGACGGCCCGATGATCGAGGGTCTCACGCCGACGGTACTACCGAAGACCGGGGCCGCTCGACCTGATCCCCCGTCGTAAGGTCCCGGACGAGCACGACGCCCCGCTCGAGTTCGCGCGGGGCGAGCAGGACCGCCTGTCGGGCGCGACGCCCCGCCTCCTTGAGCTGCCGCCCGACCGATCGTCCCATCAGATCCAGGTCCACCGATCGCCCGGCCGAACGGAGTTCGGCGGTGAGCCGGATCGCCTCCGCCCGCAGCTCGGGGGCCATCGCGACCACGTAGAGATCGAGCAGGGGCTCCCCGTCGGGCCATCGGCCGGCCGACCGCAGCAGCTGCTCGAGCGTCTGGTCCCCGATCGCCAGCCCGACCGCGGGGGTCGGGGGGCCGCCGAACAGCTCCACGAGGCGATCGTAGCGGCCTCCGCCGAAGAGCGCCCGGCCATCGCCGGAGCGGGCGAACGCCTCAAAGACGGAGGAGGTGTAGTAGGCGAGTCCCCGGACGACGGTCGGGTCGAAGACCCAGCGGTCCCCGAGGCCCGCCGCGCCGGCCCCGGCGGCCATCCGTTGGAGCCGGTCGATTCCGGCCCGAGCCGCAGGGTCGAGCCCCCAGTCCTGGAGGCGTTCGAAGTAGGCCGGGAGGGCCGAGGCCGGAAGGCCGGTCCCCACGGTCGTGAAGAGCTCGGTCAGCTCCCGGGCCCGGTCGTCGGAGAGGCCGGAGGCTTCCAGCTCCCGAAGGAAGGCCGATCGGTCCATCTTGCGGAACTGGTCGACCGCCCGGAAGAACCGGGCCGTTTCCCGGGCTCCGAGCGCGCGGCCGATCCCCTCCGCCAGGGCCCGGTCGTTGACCCGGAACGCATACAGCCCCTCGGCGCCGGCCGCGTCCAGGACCAGACCGGCGGCGGCCAGGAGGTCGATCTCCGCCTCGAGGCCCGCGACGCCCAGGATGTCGAGGTTGAACTGGAGGAACTCCCGGGTCCGGCCGGCCTGCGGCTCCTCGTAGCGCCAGAGCCGGGCGACCGTGAACCATTTGACCGGCAGAGGTTCGGCGACCGCGCGCTCCGCGAAAACACGGGCGAGCGAAGGGGTCGTCTCCGGGGTCAACGCCACCTCCCGGTCGCCCTTGTCCCGGAACGCCCAGACCTGGCTCGCAATCTCGTCCCCGCTCTTCTCCCGGTACAGGTCGAGCGGTTCGACACTCGGGGTCTCGAGTTCCTGAAAGCCGGCCCGACGGGCCGCCGAACGCATCCGACGGCGGATCTCCGAGCGGGCGCCGGCGGACGGCGGCGGGTAGTCCCGGAACCCTCGCAGCGGCTGCGGCGGCATCACCCGGCCACCCGGCCGGGGTATTTACCAGCCCGCGGGGGGCGTTCCGGCGCTTCGGGGGTAGACGGGCGAGCGGATCGCGGGCCGGTAGGTCGTGTCGGCCGCCATCGCGCGGAGGCGGCGGATCCGCTCCTCGATCGGGGGGTGGGTCGAAAACAGCCGGGTGAGGCTCCCCCCCCGGAACGGGTTCACGATGTAGAGCCCGGCGTGGGCGGGAGAGCCCACGTTGATGGGGCGCGCCTGGTTGGACCGTTCGAGCTTCTCGAGCGCGTCGGCGAGGGCGCCCGGATCGCCGAGCAGTCGGGCACCCACCTCGTCCGCCCGAAGCTCCCGGGACCTTGAGATCGCGAGCTGGACGAGGATCGCCGCGATCGGGGCGGTCACCACGGCCAGGATCAGGACCAGCGGGTTGACGCCGGACCGGCCCGAACCGCTCCCGCCGAAGAACATCGAGAAGAAGACCATCTGAGCCGCGTAGCTGATGGCTCCGGCCAGGGTCGCCGCGAAGGTCATGACCAGGATGTCCCGGTCCTTGATGTGGGCCATCTCATGGGCCAGCACCGCGGTGAGCTCACGGTCGTTCATGAGCCGGAGCAGCCCCTCGGTCACGGCAATCAGCGCGTGCCGCTCGTTGCGGCCCGTCGCGAAGGCGTTAGGGGTCTGGGTCGGGAGAATCGCGAGCCGGGGGGCCACGAGCCCGAACTGGGGGGCGAGGGCGGCCACCGCGCGGCCCAGTCGGGGGGCCTCCTCGGGCGTCACGATCTGGGCTCGGCTGGACCAGAGGATGATCCGGTCGCACGCGAAGTAGGTGACGAGATTCAAGGCGAGGGAAAGGCCGAGCGCGATGGCGAGACCGGCGATCCAGCTCCCGAAGAGGTACTCCCCGACGATCGACCCGATCACCACGAACAGCGCCAGGATCACGGCGCCCAGGAGGAGGCTCTTCGCCCGAGGGTATCCCATATCCGCTCGTTCCAGCCGTTCCCTCCCTTAAGCGGTTTGCCTCCGGATTACCCCCTCGCCCGTCCTCCGTCCGGGGGCGCGCCCCTCAGGGCTCCGGCCCGAGGGGGGCAAGATGCCGCCGGGCCGACGGGGTCGGGTCGATCCGGCCCCGGGGGAACGGGGGAGGTCGGCCGAAGGGTACGGCGGCCTCCGGGGGCCGGCGACTCCGGCAGCGCTCGCACCGGAATCCCCGGCCCCGGCCGAGGGAATGCATCTGTCGACGGCAGGTCGGACAGGCGGGCGGCCGTTCGCCGGCGACCGGGGAGGCCCGCCGCAGAAGTTGGAGCCCCTCGAGGCGGACCTCCATGGAGGCCCCCCGGCTGCCCCAGACGCGGACCCGGTCGCCCCGGCGAAGCCGCTGGGCCGCCCCGGGGAGGGTTTTGGTCGGCTCGAAGGCCAGGCAGGTCCGGGTCGTACCGTCGTCGTCGGTCAGGTCGAACTCAACGTGCCCCCCGCGCCGGGCGACGGGGTCCCGGGCGAGCCGGCCGTCCACTCGGGCCGATTCGTACGGGCCGAGGCCGGAAAAGCGCCCCGGGCGCAGGTGATCTCCGGTGCCCTGGTTGGTCACGAGGAGGATCCAGCGCTCCCACGGCTCGCTGTGCGTCAGCTCCCGGAGGGCCCGGCGGGCCACGCGGGGGTCCACCGAGCGCAGCCCGTAGAGGATCGGGCACGCGGTGTGGGGCGCGACCAGGAGACGCCGGGTCCTGGGGTCATAGCAGAGGAACAGCTCCGGATGCCGGGCGGCGGCCGCGCGGACCTCCCGGGCGTCGACCCTCCGCGGGGTGCCCCACCGCTCGGGGGGCCGGTAGGTGATGAGTTCGAAGGTGACCCGACGGGCGGGCCACGCCAATGCGGCGGCGGCTCCCACGAGGCCCCGGCGACTGCCCAGCGTCCGGAGTTCGGCCCCGATCCCGAGGAGTTCCGGTTCGACCTCCCGGGGCTCCACGACGCTTCTCACCGCCCGGTCGTAGAGCCCGGAGGGGGGCCGACGCTCCGAAGCGACCATCGCCGGGTCGGTGTCCGGTTCTCCGGTCGGGGCGAGGGCCACCACGCGGGCCCAGGCCGCCGCCCGGAGTCGGGCCGCGGCGTCCTTCGAAAGGCGCCCGCCCTTCGCGTACGCCCAGACGGGCCGGCCCCCGAGGCGACCGACCAATTGGCGGGCCCCCCGGCCCCGACCGAATCGAGCGGCGAGAGCGGCGTTGCCCCGGGTCTTCCAGGGAATGTTGGGGTTCAGGCGCACGAGCCGGGGCAGACCGATGAGGTCGTGGCCGAGCTCGCGGGCCGTCCGGATCACCTCGGTGAGGACGTAGGTGGTGCAGCCCCCCCGGGGGGAGTCGGTGTCGTCCAGGGCGATCCAGATGGCTCCCACCCCCGGGCGCGCGTCGCGCCCTAGCCGATCGTCTTCAGGAGCTTCTGGTACTCGGGGAGGTTCTCCTCGAGGCCGATGGCGGCCTTGGCCGGCCCGACCCGATCGGGCAGGAGCTTGAGTTCAAGGGACGCCGGAGCGGAGGGCGCCTCCGCCGGCCGGTGCATGACTCCGACCGGAATCCGTCCCGACTCGAGGGTCTCGGTATAGAGCCGGAAGACGGCCGCCCGATCGGTAGGGTCGTACCCCGGGAGGGTCGAAAGGTCCAGGATCTTCTCCCGCCAGAGCTTGAACGTGTCGTTGTAGGTGACGCACGGGGAGAGGTCTTCCACAAAGGCAAATCCCCGGCCCGCGCGGTTGAAGGCCAAAGCCTCCTCGAGGATCTTGGTCATGGTCTTCGGGTCCCCCGAGAAGGTCCGCGCGATGAAATTGTCGGCTCGAATCGACAGCGCGGTGAGGATCGCGTCGAACGGAGGCTCCACGTTCCCCTCGAATCCCACCACGCTGGTGGGGGAGGCCTGACCCTTGGTGAGTCCATAGGTCTCGTTGTTCATGACCACGTAGAGGATCGAGACGTTCTTCTTGAACGCGTGGATGAAATGCCCCATGCCGATGGCGTACCCGTCCCCATCCCCGCCGGCGGCCACCACGGTCAACTGCGGGTTGGCCAGCTTGACCCCGACCGCCTGCGCCAAAAGCCGGCCGTGGAGGGCGTGGACGCCGTTGAGTTCGAGGAAGTTGTGGATCCCGCCGGAGCATCCGATGCCGCCCACCACCGTGAGTTCGTGCTGAGGCACCTTCTGGGCGGCCGCCGCCCGCTTGAGGGCCGCCAGAACCCCGAAGTCGCCGCAGCCCGGACACCAGGTCGATTGGACCGGCTGGAACGACTTCACCATCTACAGGCCCTCCGTCACCGGTCGAACGATCTCGGGGGCTCGGAAGGTGAAGCCATCGTACTTCACCAGCGATCGGAGCTTGGCGTGATACTGGGGGAGCACTTCCCGTATCAGGCCCGCGAGCTGGCCGGTGTAGTTGTGCTCGACGACGTGGGCGATGTCGACGGAGTCGAGGAAGGGGCCGAGCTCATGGGTCGGCAGCGGCCAGAGGGTTCGAAGCTGGAGGTAGCGGGTCGGGACGCCCTGAGCACTCAGGAGTTGCTGCGCCTCCCGGACCGGTCCACCGGTGCTGCCGAAGCCGATGAGGCCGATCCGGGCCTTCTCGGAGCCGTAGATGCGCGACGGAGGGAGCTCGGTCCGAGCGGCGGCCATCTTGCCCATCCGCTTCGCCATCATCTTCCGGCGGTTGACCGGGTTGACCGAGACATGGCCCCACTCGTCATGTTCGTTCCCGGTCACCTCCCCCCAGACGCCGGGGGTCCCGGGGGGCATGTAGCGGCTCCGCCCGCTCTCAGAGAATTCGTAGGTCTTGTACTCGGGGCGCTGGGCGAGCTCCTCCGGGGTCCACATCCCGGACCGGTCAATCCGGACCTTGGACGCATCGAACCGGGGCGAGGTGATGGTGTTCTGGGAAAGGGCCTGGTCGAGGAGAAGAATCACCGGGAGTCGCCAGCGTTCGGCCAGATTGAGCGACTCGGCCGCCAGGTAAAACGCATCCTCGGGGCTCTCGGGGGAGAGGATGAACCGGGGGAACTCTCCGTGGCCCAGGTGGGCCAGGTGGGTCAAATCCGACTGCTCATGACGGGTCGGCTGGCCCGTGGACGGGCCGACCCGCTGGCAGTCGACGACGACCAAGGGAATCTCGGCCGCGCCGGCGTGGCCGATCCCTTCCGTCATCAGGGAAAGTCCGGGACCGCTCGTGGAGGTGATGGCCCGGGCGCCGGCGTACGCCGCCCCGATGACCATGTTGATCGCGGCCAACTCATCCTCCGCCTGCCGGACGACCCCGTGGTAGGCCGGGAGATACCGCATCAGATACTCCATCACCTCGGTCGCCGGCGTGATCGGATAGCCGGCGAAGAACCGGCCTCCGCCGACGACAAAACCCAGGGCGGCGGCCTGGTTCCCCGTGGTCAGGATGAGGTCATGGGCGGCGCCCGGCAGAATGCTCCATCGCGCCGTGACCCCGGCCCCCTTGGCGGAGGTCTGGCCGAGTTCGAGGGCGCGTAGGTTCTTCGCCAGCGCCTCCCCCCCGCGTCGTTGAAACCGGTCCTCGATCACCCGGCGGGTGAGGACCGGGTCGAATCCCATCAGGACCGAGATCGCGCCGTAGGCGGCGGTGTTCTTGTAGATGGGCTGACCGATGGCCCCGCCGACCAGGGTGGCGAATGGGAATCCCACGGCCCGGGAGTCGTTCAGCTGAAAGACCGACGAGTCGTAGAGGATCCAGCCCTCGGGCGAGAGCTCGGTCCGCCCGATTTCGGCCGCTTCCTGATCGAAGGCGAGGATGAGATCGACGGCCGGCTTGACGGCCGCAATGGGGGTTCGGCTCGCCCGTACGGAGGCATCGGCATGTCCCCCCCGGATCCTCGACAGCACCGTCCGTGAGGTGTAGACGTAGAGTCCCTGAGTCCGGAAGTACCGACCCAGCAGATCGGAAACGGTCAGGGTTCCGTCGCCGCCCTGGCCCCCGATCATCACACTCACGTCGTCCAATTCACGGACGGGATGGGGCGCGGGCGGCGAGCGGACTGCGGGGGTGGGAGGCGCACTGGAAATGCTCATGGACTCCTCGAGCGGGGCCCTCAGCCGGCCCCGACCGTTTCAGCCGAGCCGTGTATTTAAGAGGTAAGCTAGGACCGCGGTTCGAGTGGGGTCGGCCGAGAGAAAGTCACGGCTTCCGCCCCCGTTCGGACCCATCCCGTCCCGGTCGTCCGACCCCGATCCGTGCCACCGACGCCGCTCCAACCGCACGGCGAAAATCGGCGGCCCCCGGTGCCCGGGCCGCCGGCCGCCGCGACGCCGTTTCGGATGGGCCGGTCCGTCGGAGCTTGGGACAAAACTCCTCGCGATCGGTCCCGCTCAGCCGGCGGTCTGCGTTAAACGCGGGAGGGTCGGCTCGATCCAACGGAGATAGGCGAGACGGCGCACGTTGTAGGTGACC
>JAJYWS010000009.1 GCA_021791335.1 Thermoplasmata archaeon | reverse complement strand
ACGGGCCCGAGGGGATTCGAACCCCTGACCTTGCGGTTAAGAGCCGCCTGCTCTACCGGGCTGAGCTACGGGCCCAACGGCGGGCCCACTTGGCCCCCTCCACTTAAGGTCGTCGCGTGGGCCGGGTCGCCGATGCCGGAGCGCCGATCCGTTCGAGGGCGGCCGCGGTCATCAACGGCAGGAGGAGCGTCACATCCCCCTCGACGGTCACGTGCCGGGCCGACGGTTTCACCTTGCCCCAGGAAACCGCTTCCCGGGTCCGGGCGCCGGAGAGGCTCCCGTCCCACTCGACGGCGGTGGTGATGTAGAGGGCGGCGTCGAGGCCGTCCCTAAACTGGTTCCACCAGATCGTGTGGTGCTTTGAGATGCCCCCGCCGAGCATGATCGCGCCGGTCCGCTGGGCCCCATAGACGAGGTCCGAGAGCTCCTGCTCGTCCTTGAGGAGGTCCAGTGTGAGCCCGCGATGGTCCTGGGAGAAGAGCCAGAGCTGGGAACCGACGGCCCCGTCCGTGAGGCCCGGCACGTAGACCGGTACCTTCCGGTCGGCGGCGGCCCTCAACAGGCTCGTCCGGGCGCCCGCCGGGATGATCTCGCCGAGGGCCTGGGCCAGCTGACGACTCGAAAGGCTCCGCTGGCCGTCGGCCCAGAGGCGGCGCAACAGGGGGCGCATCTTCCGTTCGATGATGCCGCCGTAGTGGGTCTGGGGGATCACGAGGTTGCCGAGCCTATACAGCCCCCGGCGGAACAGTTCGGCGTCGTCCAGCGTCCATGCCCCGTGGTAGTACGGTCGGAACGCCCGGGCCAGATCGTGGTCCAGCGTTCCGCAGGTGGTGACCACCGCATCGATGAACCCCTCCCGGACGAGGTGGGCGAGGACCCCCCGGGTCCCCGTGGCCACGATGTCGGCCGGGAACGACAGGAAGAGCGTCATCTCAGGGTCGCTCAGCATCCGGGCGAGCAGATCGACGCCCTCCGCGACACCCTTCGCGCTGAATCCGCCCCCGGCTTCGATCCGGCGCATGAGGAGATCGAGCGAGGGGCGATCGTCGAGCGTGATGTCCTCCACCGGGCGGCGCATGGGTTCCCCCACGGGGCGGGAGGATTAGAGAACTCCGCTCAGGCCGAAGCCGAACGAATGGTAGACCAGCAGGAAGGAGACGACGTAGCCCAAGATGGCGAATCCGTTCAGGAACGGAAGTCCGGCCTGGGCCTTCCCCCGGAGGACGAGCTGCATCAGGAGGGCATAGCCCACCAGGGAGCCGATCAGGACCCCCAACGCGACCACCAGGTTCGCCCCCACCCCGCCGCCCAAGGGCGTCGCGGGAAGCCAGACGAACGCCGAGGTGACCAATGCGCCGGGGATCACCACGTCGCCCAAGCCCATGAAGAGGGCCGCCCGCTGTTCGGTCGGCTGCTCCCGCTGCTCGGCGAGCGACCGCGCCCGGGTATAGTCGAAACCGGCCCGGTCCGGCATGACCATCAGGATGGGGAGCTTCATGTCGGTGACGACGTCCGCGAGCCGGATCATGTGCTTGGTCCGGTACACGGCGATATAGTCGTAGACCGCCAGGACGCTGAGGAGGATCAGGACCGGCAGCAGGGCGAAGGAGATCCCGAGGAGGGCGATCAGGGCGCCCCCGGCGAGGAACCCGACCAGGTCGACCACATACCACTGCGGTTCCATCAGCAGGGCCAGATAGAGGCCGACGCTCACGACCGCAGCGAGCGGGAGGGCCAGGTCGGCGACCATGCCGGCCGCCACAGGGGGGATCGGGTAGGGCCCCGGAAGGACCAGCGACATCGATGCGTAGAGGGTGAAGTAGAGCGAGCCGGTGATCCCCAGCAGGATCAGCTGGCGGAGCGCGACCACGCCGCCCTGCCGCCGGGCGAGCAGGAGAATGAACAGGGGGGCGATGACGATCACCGCGATGATGAAGAGCGGGGCCGTCACGCTCGACGGATTCGAGGTCGTCGCCAGCCCTTCCGATCGGAACGGGAAGGCGAGGGCGAGCCCGGTCAGCTGGGCGCCGATATAGAGGGCGAGCAGGCCCAGCCAGCGCAGGCTCCGCATGGCCGGCTACGGCTGGACGACCGCGTAGGCGTTATTGCCGAGCACCTTCGTGATCTTCGCGTTGATCGTCGCGCCCCGTTGGGTCGCCCCGGTCACGAAGATCACGAATCCTTCCTTCTTGGCGACGCCGTCGCCGCGGCGACCCAGGTCCTCGATGGTCAGCCGGTAGACCTCCCCGACGACGACCGGGGCCTTCGGCTTCTCCGGGGTGACCACCCGTCGTACCGTCACGGGCCGCTGGGCGCCGCAGGCCTCGCAGATGAGCTGGGTCAGCCGGCCGTCCTTCTTGAGGTGGGTGTCCGGCCGCTTGCATTCGGAGCAGATGACGTACTTCTCGGTGTAGTCGCGGATCCGCTGGGCGACCTGCTCCCGGGAGACCCGGGACTTGAGGACCCCGCGCGGCAGGTCCAGGACCCCCGGACAGCCGAGGTCCTTGGCCAGGTAGCCGATGAGGTGGGCGGGCTCGCGTCGGAGGACCCCCGCGATCTCCTGGAAGTTACGGATGACGGTGGTCTTGCCGTCGGCCATCACGTCCGGTTCCGGCACCTGGAACCGCTCCCCGCTCGTGGTGACGGGCGGGAGCTGGGCGCGGGCGCGGGAGAGCAGGGCTTCGTATCCCTCCATGACGACCCCATCCAGCCGACCCCCCCGTAAAAGGATTCCTTGCCGACGGTGGCCTCCCGGCCGGGCGTGGGCGGCTCCCCGCCGGCCTAGGCCGGGAATCCGTCGAGCAGGCGGGCGACCTCACGGAGGTCCTTGAGCTCGACCACCCGACCGGCCGCCCGCCGGACCGTCTCGTCCTCCGGGAGGAAGGCGATGCCGAGGCGGCTGCGGCGGAAAAGTCCCGCGTCGATCTCGGAGTTGCCGACGCTGGCGGTGGCCGAGGGGGGGATGCCGGTCCGTTCCTGGAGGGCGGCGAGAACCGACTCCTTGTCCCGGATCGGGACCCGGACGATCCCCTCCCCGGTGAGGCGGCCCTCGGGGGTCGTCTCGACCCCGTTGGCGAGGACATGATCGACGCCGAGCTCCCGGCCGATCCGTCGGGCGAGCAGGTCGATCCCCCCGCTGATGATCGCCGTCGCGACCCCCCGCGAACGGAGCCCGTCAAAGAGCTCCCGCGCGCCCGGCATGAGCGGGACCCGGGCCAGGATCTCCTCGAGGTCCGCGGTCGAGAGCTGCGGCCGGTGGGCGTGCCACTTTCGGATATCGGAACGGATGAACTCCCGGTCGTCGATCCGGTTCTCCAGGAACAGCCGGAGCGCTTCGTCGTTGCTATCGTCAAAGGCATCGTGGACGACCCTCCACGAACTGCCGACGTCGACGAGCGTCCCGTCCATGTCGAAGGCGGCGAGCCTAAGCACGTTCGCCTCGAGCGATCGCGTCCGCCTCCGTCAGCAGGGCGGCGTCCGGGCGGACCCGCCAGGCCGCGAGGTTCTCCGCGACCTGCTCCGGCCGGCTGGCCCCGAAGACCGGGGCGGCCCCCTGGGAGCGCAACCAGTGGAGCGCCAACGAGGTCATCGGGACCCCGGCCCGGTCGGCCAGATCCTTGAGCTTCCGGGCCCGGGCCACGTAGTCGGGCCACCGGTCCCCGTCGAAGAATCGCTGGGCGAACCGGCGGACCTCCGGGGGCGCCTTCCGCCCGTCCAGGAACCGCCCCTGGAGGAGCCCGCGGGCGAGCGGGGTATACGCCTCGATCAGGATCCGGTGCTCCCGGCAGAAGGCCCGGATCGGCTCCGCGTCGCCGCGATCGAAGAGATTGAAGCGGACCTGGTTCACCGCGATCTTCGCCTCGGGCAGGAGGTCGACCGCCTCGGACAGCTCTTCGAGGGAAAAGTTGGAGACCCCGATCGCCCCGACCCGGCCCGACTTCCAGAGCTCCTCGAGCGCGGCGAGCGTCTCCCGGAGCGGGGTCTTGGGGTCGGGGGCGTGGACCAGGTAGAGGTCGACGCTCGTCCGGCCGAGCCGCTCCAGGCTCTGGGTCAGCGCGGCGCCGACCTGGTGGGCCCGTAGGTGCTCCCAGGAGACCTTGGTCGCAATGAACCCCTCCCGGGCGAGGGTCGGGGACCGCTCCAGCGCCTCGCCCAGGAGCCGCTCCGAACGTCCGTTGCCGTACACCTCGGCGGTATCGAACCAGCGGAGGCCCTCGGCCACCGCGGTCTCCAAGACCGCCCGGGTCCGCTCCTCGTCCGGTCGGGTCCACCGGCCCAGCGCCCAGAGCCCGAGCCCGATCGGAGGGTGGGCCTTGGTTCCGCTCGGGAGCGGGATGGAGGGTTCGTCGCCCGGGGGAGGGACCGACGGAGGCTTTCGGGCGGCACGTCGGGGGGGAGTCATGGCTGCCCGGGCGAGGAACCGGCCGGCTTCAAATGGTCGTCGAGCCGCTGGATCCGAAGCTCCAGTTCGGCCGCTTTCGACTCGGCCTCCTGGACCACCGCGGGAGGGGCCCGGGCCCGGAAGGTCGGGTCGGCGAGCCGGCCCCGGGCCTTGGCCAACAGTTGGGCGAGCTTCTCCCGCTCCCGCTCGAGGCTGACCCGGTCGATCGACTCGGCCGGTAGCTCCATCTGATAGTCCCCGGACGGGGCGACCCGGCGGGCCCGGGCCCCTTCGGTCGGAGGCCCGTTCCCGCCGACGTCGAAGGCGGCAAGACGGACCGCCCGGACGATGGTGGGCGCCTCGCGCACCAGGAGACGGCCGAGCGCCGGATCGGCCGGGGTCACCCAGACCCGGGGGGTCGCGTCAAGCGGGAGCTTCTCCTCGGAGCGCAGGTTGCGGAGCAGACGGATCGCCTCGCGCACCGTCTCCATCTCCCGCTCGGCGACCGGGTCGTCGTCGCCCTCGTCCGCGGTCGGCCAGGCCGCCTGGGCGAGCAGGCCCCCGGTCGGAGCCAGGGCATGCCCGAGCTCCTCGGTCACGTGGGGGATGAACGGATGGAGCATCCGGAGCGTCCGGTCCAGCACCCGCCGCAACACCTCGCGGTACTCCTGGGGATCGGCCCCCGGTCGCCGCCCGGTCAAGGCATCCTTGGCCAGTTCGACGTACTGGTCGGCGAGGTCGTGCCAGAGGAACCCGTGGAGGGCGGTCGCCGCCCGGGTGAACTCGAAGTCGGCGAGGGCCCGGTCGACCTCCCGGAGCGTGGCGTGGCAGCGCGAGAGGATCCATCGGTTCTCGAACGCCTCCGGCGGAGCCGTCCGCGGAGGGGGTCGCGGCTCGGGGCCCCCGAGGAGGGGCAGGGCGAACCGGGTCACGTTCCAGAGCTTGGTGAGGAAGTTGCGCGCCCCGTCCAGCGCGGCGGTACCGAACGGCCCGTCCTCGTCCGTGGGGTTCGGGAAGACCAGCGCCCAGCGCAGCGTGTCGGCGCCCCGCTCCCGGATGACCGCGAGCGGATCGGGGGAGTTGCCGAGGTGCTTCGACATCCTCCGGCCCTGCTCGTCGCGCAGCATCCCCGAAAAATAGACGTCCGAGAAGGGGGGACGGCCCGTGAAGGCGTAGCCCGCCATCATCATGCGGGCCACCCAGAAGAACATGATGTCCCGGCCGGTCACCAGGACCTGCGTCGGGTAGTAGCTCTCCCGGTCGGCCGAGGCTTCGGGCCAGCCGAGCGCCACGAACGGCCACAGCCAGGAGGTGAACCAGGTGTCGAGCACGTCCGGGTCCGGCGCCAGCTCGGCGCCGCCGCACGCCGGACAACGGTCGGGCGGTTCGACCGTGACGATCTCCCGTCCGCACGCGGTGCAGGTCACCACGGGGATCGGGTGACCCCAGAGGATCTGCCGGGAGATGCACCAGTCCTGGATCCCCTCCATCCAGCGATCGAAGGTCCGGTTCCATCGCTCGGGATGGAGGACGATCTCGCGCCGGCGCACGGCCTCCCGGACCGGGGCGGCGAGGCCGCCCATCCGGACGAACCACTGCCGGGAGAGCCTCGGTTCGATCACCGCCTCCGATCGCTCCGACCGGGCGACCGAATGGCGGTACGGTTGGATCCGCTCGAGCCGGCCCGCGGCCGTGAGCCGCTCGACGACCTGCGTCCGGGCGGCCTCCCGGTCGGAGCCTCGGAGCTCCTCGGGGACCCAGGGTCCGGTGAGCCGCCCCTCCTCGTCCAGGATATCGGGGGGCGACTCGAGCTCGGGGTGACGCTGGCCGATCTCGTGGTCGACCGGGTCGTGCCGGGGGGTGATCTTGAGGGCGCCGGCGCCGAAGCTCGGGTCGACCGCCGGGTCGGCGATCACCGGCACGGGCCGGTCGACGAGCGGGACCCGGACGTGGCGGCCGATCCAGGCGCGGTAGCGCTCGTCGTCCGGATGGACGGCGACCGCGACATCCCCGAAGATCGTCTCCGGCCGGACCGTGGCGACCACGACCCCCGCACTCCCGTCGTCGCCCGGGTAGCGCAGGTAGTAGAGGTGGCCGTCCTCCTCCGAGTGGATCACCTCGAGGTCGGAGATCGCGGTGCGCAGCCGGACGTCCCAGTTGACCATCCGCTCCCCCCGGTAGATGAGGCCCTGCTCGAAGAGCCGGACGAAGACCTCCCGGGTCGCCCGGATCGCCCCCGGGTCCATGGTGTAGCGGAACCTCGACCAGTCGAGCGAGAATCCCGCCGCCTTGAGCTGCGCCACGATCGTCGGCACATGGTCGGCCCGCCAGCGCTCGATCTCCCGGAGCGCCTCCTCCCGGGAGAGCCGCTCGAAGGCGATCCCGTCGCGCTGGAGCCGCCGGCGGACCTCGACCTGGGTCGCGAGCCCCGCATGGTCGACCCCCGGGACCCAGGCCGTCGCCCGGCCCCGCATCCGGTGCACCCGGGCGAGGACATCCATCAGGGTCCCACCGAGCATGTGGCCGATCGTCAGGATCCCGGTCACGTTGGGCGGAGGGAGGATGAGCGCGTAGGTCGGGCCCTGGGGCCGGTCCGGCGCCCGGAACACCCGGGACTGCTCCCACGCGGACTGCCAACGGGCCTCGATCGGGCCCGGCTCGAAGCGGGAGGGCAACTCCGACCGCGCCGGATCGGTCATGGCGCGGGTGCGCTCCGTCGCCGGGTCTGCGGGAAGAGGAGGACCTCCTTGATCGACGGGGCGCCGATGAGCGCCATCACGGCGCGATCGATGCCGATCCCGATGCCGGTCGACGGCGGCATCCCGTGCCGGAGCGCCTCGACAAAGTCGGCGTCGTAGGCGTACCGATCCTCGCCCGACTCCCCGACCTGGTCCCGGAACCGGAGCTCCTGCTCGTCGGGGTCGTTGAGCTCGGTGTAGGCGTTGGCGAGCTCGACCCCCTGGTAGAACAGTTCGAACCGTTCGACCCGGCCCGGGAGCCGGCGGTGCCGCTTGGCGAGCGGCGTGGTGAGCGCCGGATGGTCCATCACGAAGGTCGGCGACCGGAGGGTCGGTTCGACGTAGTGACCGAAGAGCTTGTCGAGGCAGCGGCCGGGCGAGGCGTGGGGGGGCAGATGGGCCCCGGCCTCCCGGGCCCGGCGGGCGAGCTCCTCGGGGCTCCGCTCGAGGAGCCCGCGGACCCCCATCGTCTCCTCCAGGGCCTCAACAAAGTCGATCTGGGCAAACGGTGGGCGGAACTCCCGGGCGGCCGCCTGGGCCCCGGGCCGGTCGGGCAGGAGCGTCGCCACGATCCCGCCGAGCCGCTCGTAGAGCCGCTCGACCAGGGATCGCATGTCGTTGTAGTCGGCGTAGGCCCAGTAGAGCTCGAGCAGGCTGAACTCGGGATTGTGGGTCGTGTCGGCGTCCTCGTTGCGGAAGCACCGGCCGATCTCATAGACCCGTTCGAAGCCACCGACCAGCAGCCGCTTGAGGTAGAGTTCGATCGAGATCCGGAGGGAGAGATCCTCGTCCAGGTAGCGGGAGTGGGTGACGAACGGCTCGGCGGAGGCGCCGCCGGCGACCGGGGTCAGGATCGGGGTTTCGACCTCGAGAAAGCCCGCCTCGTCCAGGAACCGCCGCAGCTCGTAGACGATCCGGCTGCGGGCCGAAAACCGCTCGCGGCTCTCGGCGGAGGCGATGAGGTCCAGGTAGCGGCGCCGGAGCCGCTCCTCGGCGTCCTTGAGCCCGTGGAACTTCTCGGGGGGCGGGGCGATGGCCTTGGTGAGCAGGGTCAGGGCGCCGACGAGGACCGACACCTCCCCCCGCTTCGACCTCGCGGGGTGGCCCTCGGCGCCGACGATATCCCCGGGGTCGAGGTCGCGCAGCCAGCCCCGGTACGGCTCCTCGCCCAGGTCGTCGGCCCGGAGCAGGAGCTGGAGCGGCCCGTCGGCGTCCTCGAGGTCGGCGAACGCGGTCCGCCCGTGGGTCCGGAAGGCCCGGATCCGGCCGGCCACCCGGACCGGGGAGCCCGGATCGGTCTCGCCCGGGGCCAGGGCTTCGGCCCGCCGACGGACCTCGCCCGACCGCACCCGGTCCGGCCACGACCACGGGTACGGCTCGATGCCGGCGGCACGGAGCCGCAGGACCTTGCCGCGCCGCTCATGCTCCAGCGGGGTCTCGTCCATGGTCCGGGCTCCCCCAGTCGTTGGGGGGCAAAAGCGTGTGCCCACGAGGGTCGGGGATTCAGTTGGCCGGGGCTTCCAAGGAGATCCGCTCGACGAACCCCGGTCGGTGGAGCGCGAGATGCTCGGGGACGGGACCCTCCGGGCCGGAGTCGCTGCGGGGGTTGTGAAGCACCAGGAAGGCGCCGAAGAAGAACTCCGCGGTGGCATCGCCGCCCCCGATCCCGTAGCTCACGTAATCGGAGAAGTAGACGTGGACCTGTCCGGCATGGTGCCGGCGGATGGCGTCGAGGAAGGCCCGGTAGCTCTCCGACCCCTTCCGCTGGATCTCCTCCAGGAGGTCGTGGAGGATCGGCCGCTGCGTGAGCCCCGCGAGGCCGTCGTAGGAGAGGTAGATCGCCGGACGGGGGTCGAGGGAGACGACGTCCAGGCGGAGCACCCCTTCGACCGACTTGGTCCGCATCGAGGGCCGCCTATCCGCTCCTTGTTATGAAACCTTCGCACCCCCCGGGCCGCCGGGGGTTCCCCCGTGCGGGCCCGCGGAAGGCGGAAGGCGCCGGGCCCGGTCCGGGCGGACGCCGGGGGCTTTATCCCGGCCCGCCCTTGAGGCGGCCGTGGAGGCCAGATCGGGGTCCACCGCCACGACGGCCTGGGTTCCTGGGCCGCGGCTAAGGCGCGCGGCCGAGGCCCCCGGCCCGCTCTCGGGGCACCGGTTCGCCGTCAAGGACCTCATCGATGTCGCCGGCGCCCGTACGACGGCCGGCACCCCCGACTGGAGCTTGACCCATGCCCTCGCCCGCCGCACGGCCCCGGTCGTCGGCCGGCTGCTCCGGGCCGGCGCGACGCTGGTGGGGAAGACCGTCTGCGACGAGCTGGCCTTCAGCCTCGAAGGGCGGAACATCCACTACGGCACGCCCCTCAACCCCCGGGCGCCGGACTGCCTGCCCGGGGGCTCGTCGAGCGGGTCGGCCTCGGCCGTCGCCCGGGGGTGGGTCGACTTCGCGCTCGGCACCGACACCGGCGGATCGGTGCGGCTTCCGGCGAGCTACTGCGGGATCTTCGGGTTCCGCCCCACCCACGGGCGGATCTCGATGCGCGGGGTCGTGCCGCTGGCGCCGGAGTACGACACCGTGGGGTGGTTCGCCCGGGATGCGGCCACATTGGCCCGGGTCGGGGAGCTCCTGTTCGGGTCCTCGGAGGATCGTCTGGTGGCCTCGATCGGAGTGGCCCGGGACGCCTTCGACCTTCTCCCGGAGGCCGAGCGCCGGCTCCTCAGCCGAGCGATCGAGCAGCGGTTCCCCCGTCGGCGGAGCCTCCGGCTGTTCGAAGGGGGCCGGAGACGGTGGCTCGACGCCTACCGGTTCCGCCAGGGCCGCTCCGCCTGGGCGCTCCACGGGCCCTGGATCGAACGGGTACATCCCCGGTTCGCCCCCGAGATCGCGGAGCGGTTCGCCTTTGCCGCCCGGGTCACCCGAGCCGAGGCCGATTGGGCCGACCGGACCGCCTCAACCCTGGGTCGGTCGGTGGCCCGTCATCTGGGCGAGGATCGGATCCTGCTGGTGCCGGCCGCGCCGACGGCGGCCCTGCCCAAGGCGACCCCCGCGCCGGTCCGGGGCACCCAGCATCGGGAGCTCGCCCTCCCGCTCGGGGCCATCGCCGGCCATTCGGGCTGCCCGGAACTGGTGGTTCCGATCGGGGAGTGTTCGGGCCGACCGGTCGGCTTGGGCGTGATCGCGCCCCGGGGATGGGACGTGCCCCTGCTCCGGTGGGGGGCTACCCATTTCGGCCATCGAGGCGATGTCGGCCATCGGGCCGGCACCTCCTGGCCCGGCTCCCGGGGGCTCTGGTCGCCCCCGGGAAGGGAAAAGGTTCAGGCCCGGCTACGGCCTAG
>JAJYWS010000023.1 GCA_021791335.1 Thermoplasmata archaeon | reverse complement strand
GAAATGGAGTTGACGCAGTGGCGGGTGTTCTTGGGAGTAAACCGCTCACCCTGGAAGACGTGTCCCAGATGCCCTCCGCAGCCGGCACATCGGATCTCGGTCCGGGCCCCATCCGGGTCCGGCAGCTGGACGACGGCGCCGGGAATCTCGTCGTCAAAGCTGGGCCAGCCGCATCCCGCGTCGAACTTGTCGGTGGAGCGATAGAGGGGAGTGTCGCAGCGACGGCAATGGTAGGTGCCGACACCCCGAAACGATTCGTACTCGCCCGTGAAGGGGCGTTCGGTCCCCCGGTGTTCGATCACTGCGGCCTCGGCCCGGGTCAGCTTGCGCCACTGCGAGGGAGGAACCTGCGTCATACGATCGGGATCTGCCCGCCCGGTTGAGTCGCTGCTCCCGGCAGGGTCAGCTCCGCCGGCCGCGTTTCGGTCGCCCCACGGAGCGAGGTACCCAGGTTCCGGCAATGACCCAGGGGGGTTCGGGACCGATGGGATCCATCTGGTCGGACCGATACCGTTCGACCTGCCGTTCGTCGACCTCAACCCCCAGCCCCGGTCCGTCCGGGATCTCGAAGTGACCCTTCTCGATCCGGTACCCGCGGACCAGCGACCGCTTCCACTCGGGCCAACTGGCTTCGAAGCTCTCCTGGAGGAAAAAGGTCGGCAGCGTAGCGTCCATCTGGAGCGTTGCGGCGGTCTGGACCGGGCCGAAGGCGTTGTGGTAGGCCACCGGGGCGCCGAAGGCCGCCGCGACGCCGGCGATCTCCCGGCCGTAGCTGAACCCGCCGGAGTTGGTGATGTCCGGCTGAAGGATGTCCACGAGACCCCGTCTAAGATAGCTCGCAAATTCGGCGGCGGTCAGGAGCCGCTCCCCCAGCGCGACCGGGGTCCGGACCTGCTGGCGGAACTCGGCCAGGGCATCGTTGTACTCGGGGATCATGGGTTCCTCCATGAAGCGCGGGGAGTACTGGTCCAACTCCCGGCCTGCACGGAGGGCGGCCGACGGCAAAAACCGGCCGTGGTACTCGATGAGCAGGTCGACGTCGGGTCCGACCGCCCGACGCACGGCGGCCACCCGCTCCGAGGCCGCCCGGAGTCCCTGGGGGGAGATCTCCCGATACTGGTCGCCAAACGGATCGAACTTGAGCGCGGTGAACCCGGCACGGACCATCGCCCGGGCCTTCGATGCAAACTCCTCGGGGCGGATGCAGTCCGAATACCAACCGTTGGAGTAGGCCCGGACGCGCTCCCGGAGCCGGCCACCGAGCAGGGTACTGATCGGGGTGCCGAGTTCCCGGCCGATCAGATCGTGGCAGGCGATGTCGACCCCGCTCAGCGCGCTGGTCGCCTCCATCGAATGGTACCGGTAGAAGGAGTACCGCTCGAATTCCCGCCGGCCCGTGCCGTGGTCGTGGAGCTCCCGACCCTCGTAAAAGCGCGCCACCTCCGGCACGCTGCTCCGGACGGGGTGGGTCATCAGGGTGGTCGGCGACTCGCCCCAGCCGACTGCCCCCGACGAGGTGGTGACCTTGACGAGCACAACCGTCGAACTCCAAGGGGAGGAAAGTTCGTCTGCCGGGGCCGCGACCTCGATGGCCTCAACGCTCTGAATCTTCATGGGTCATGAGGCCCATGTCTCCAGGGCATTAGAGGGTTGCCGGCCGTCCGCGCCCGGGCGCTCACCCCGGGATCGATCCGGCCTGCCGCTCGCGAGGATCTGGCTCACCCGATAGGGGGTGACGGCCACCCGGGGTCTCGATCGATCCTGCCGTACCGGGGCGCCCGGAGGGCAGCGTCGGGGCCGAGGCGTCGGGAGATGGGTTCACCGCGGCATCGGGCCGGCCGCCGGCGCCTCCGGGGGGTTGGGCGAGGCGCGAGCGATCTCCAGGGCGCGTCGAATGTGCTCTTTGGGACGGGGCGTCTCGATGACCGCGACGACCGTGCCGCGGGGATCGAGGACGAACGTGACCCTACGGGAGAACCCGAGGAAGCCGAGGACGCCATACCGGCGGGCCACCTCCTTCCGATCGTCCGCGAGGAGGGGGAAATCGAGGGCGCAGCGCTGGGCGAACCGCTGCTGTTCGCCGACCGGATCGACGCTGATCCCTAGGACCACCATGTTCTTGGAAGCGAACTCGGGCAGGGTCCGCTGGAACTCTCGGGTTTCGATCGTACAGCCGAGGGAGTTGGCCTTCGGGTAGAAGTAGAGCACGACGTACTTCCCCCGATACTGGGAGAGCGTGATCGAACTGCCGTCCGGGGCCGGCAGGGTGAAGTCGGGGGCGGCATCTCCGACGGCGAGCATCGATCGGACAGTGGCCCGGGCGGGATTACGGTTGCGCCCCCTCCGGTGAGAATCGGGGGTCGGGTGCCGGGCCCTGGCGGAGGATCCACTCCCGCGCCCTAGCGGAGAGGGGGCCGTTGGTCGTGGCATTTCGAGCGGCCAACCAAAGCTCCGGGGTAGGAAGCGGGAGCAGAGCCGCCGAAACTCCCGGGGTATCGAGCGCATAACGAACGGCGACCTCGGGCAGGGGCCGTCCTTCCAGCCGCACCAGATCCGACCAGCCGATCCACCGTTCGGCTTCCTTACGGAGGCGGGAGACCGGCACGGGCAGGGGAGGTCGAGTTGGGTTCGGGCTGTACTCCAGGGGGTCCACGAGGCCCGCGGGGCCCCCCCAAGGGTCCCGCGCTAGGATGCCCACCCTGAAACCGGAATCCGGCGAAAGGCGGATCCCCGGTCCCCAGAGCGAGTGGGGCACCGAGACAAAGTCGGCCCGATTTTCACCCGCCCCCCCGGTGAGAGGCGGGTCGATCCCGACTCCGATCCCGGTGCGGTGGGCTGGGGCGACGGACGCCTCCTCCGCGAGAAGGGTCGAACGCACCAGCGTCAGATCGGGCTCACGAACCTCGAGGAGAAGTCGGTGAGGGATCGAGAGCTCCTGGCGGGCCCGGTCGAGGAGGCGGGCCGCCTCCGCGGCCGAGCCGGGCGGCAGCACCCCGACGAGGACAAGGGAGACCTCCGAGCCGAGCCCGACCCTCCGCAATCCATGTCGAGCCCCACGGCCCGCATCCCCGAGGGGGATCCGGAACAGGGTGACTTCGTCGTGGAGCGCCCGGTGGAGGACCGATTCCCCGTACGGGGGAAGCGGACCGGTGAGATCGAGCCCCAACCTCGAAACCTCGAGGTCCATGACGGGCAGCGTACGTCGGTCCATACTCCTTCGATTGCGCCGATCGCCGGCCCGGGAGGACCGGCGGGGCCCCGTGACCGGATGGTCCGCTCCGCGCTTAAGTGCGCTCACTCCCTGGCCCGACGAATGGCGTCGTCTCGTCCCAACCTCCCCCTGGCGGAGCGCACCCGGCCGGGCCGGCTGAGCGACCTGGTGGGCAACCCCCGGGCCCGCGCCCAACTCATCGCCTTCGGCGAAAGCTGGGCCCGATCCCGGAGCCCTCCGGCCGTCCGGGCCGCCCTGCTCTCCGGCCCCCCGGGGGTCGGGAAGACCTCGAGTGCCTTGGCGCTGGCGCACCAGTTCGGCTGGGACGTGGTCGAGATGAACGCCTCGGACGCCCGGAACGAATCGGCGATCGACGAGGTCGCGGGCCGGGCGTCCCGGACCCATCCGTTGACGGCGGGACCGGTCGACGCCCAACGGCACCGGGTGCTGATTCTCCTGGACGAAGCCGACTGCCTGACCGGCCGGGCCGGGGAGGAACGGGCCCGGAGCCCGCCTCCCCTCTCCCTCCGGGAGTTTCTCCGGGGCCGATACGGATCCATCGGGGAGCTGAACCGGGCCTGGGGACTCGGCGAACCGGGCGCCCCGCGCCCGTTTCCGCGTTGGGAGGCGGTGCCCCTGTCGGCGGGGGCTGCCGCCTGGACCCGCCATCCGGCCGCCCAAGCCGACCTGCGGGAGTTCGGCTCCCGCGCCCGGCCACGGGACCTCACGGATCGAGGAGGTCTGGGGGCGATCCTCCGGTTGGTGCGGGAAACCCTCCAGCCGGTGATTCTCACCGTGAACAACGATCAGGATCTCCTGCGCTCCTCCCCCACCGTCCGCCGATCGCTGGCCCGGATTGCCTTCGGTCCCCTCCTGCCCGGGGAGATGCGGGCGACCCTCGGACGGATCGCCCGAAGCGAAGGGATCGCCGTCCCTCCCGAGACCCTGGACGCCCTGGTCGATCGGGCCCAAGGCGATCTCCGGGCCGGCATCAACGACCTGGAGGCGATGGCCCGCTCACCCCCCCTGGCGGTCGGGGCCTCCCCGCTCGTGGGCCACCGGGACCGGGCCGGCGACATGGAAGCGCTCCTGAGGGAGTCGCTCAGTTCGGCGCGATTTTACCGGGCGGTCGAGGTCCGGGAACGCACCGACTCCGCCCCGGACGACCTCGTGCCGTGGGTCGAAGAGAACCTCCCCCGGGAAGCCCCCGATCCGCGGCATGGCCTGGCCGCATTCGAGATGCTGTTGGAGGGCGAGCGGTGCCTTCAGCGGGCCCGACGTTACCGAACCTACGGTCTCTGGAGCTACGCCTCCGAGATTCTCACGGGAGGGGTGGGAACGGCCCTCCATGACGCTCCGGTCCCTCCGCCGGCCCCGCTGCGCTTTCCCCAGTACCTGGGCGAGATGGGCCGCAGCCGGGCGGCCCGGGCGAGCCGGGATTCGATCGCCGCGAAGATCGGGGCCCACTGCCACGTCTCCCGGCGCAAGGCCCGGGATGACTTTCTTCTCCTGATGGACTCGCTGTTCGATGCCTCCGGGATTCCGCTAAGACCCCTCCCGATCCGGTTCCTCGGCCTTACGGCGCCGGAGGTCGGCTACCTGATGCGGCAGTCACCCGAGTCGGAGGAGATCGCGAAGCTTTTCGAACCGGAGACCGAACCCGAACCCGGCCTCCTCTCCCGTCGGGCGGATTCGCCTGAGCCCGACACCCCCCGGGGGGAGGCGCCCGGCGCCCGAACCCCCCCGGACCTCGCTCCTCCCGAGGCCGCCCCGGGGCCGTCCCGGAAAAGAGTCCAGCGCAGCCTGGGGGAGTTTGCCGGAGGAGCTCCATGACCTTGGGGGGGAGTTCGACCCCGGCGCCGACCGGCGGCACCGACCGGCCGAGAGTGGTGGTGTCCTGGAGCAGCGGGAAGGATTCGGCCTTCGCGCTGGGCGAGCTCCTCCGGGCCGGTGCGGTGGACGTGGTCGGACTGCTCACGACGATCACCGAGACCTTTTCGAGGGTGTCGATGCACGGGGTCCGGGAGTCGATCCTCGACGCCCAGGCGGCGGCCGTGGGACTTCCGCTCTACAAGGTCCGCATCCCCTTTCCCTGCCCCAATCCGGTCTATGAGGCCCGGATGGCCGGGGTCACCCGGCAGCTACGGAGCGAGTCGGTGACCCATGTGGCGTTTGGGGACCTCTTCCTCGAGGATATCCGGGCGTACCGGGAGGAGAAGATGCGGGCGAGCGGTCTCTCTCCGATCTTCCCGATCTGGGGCCGCCCGACCCGCGAACTGGCCCTGGAGATGATCGACGGCGGTCTGGAGGCGACGCTCGTGTGCGTCGACCCTCGCAAGATTCCCGCGAGCCTCGCGGGCCGCCGGTTCGACCGGAGCCTGCTCGCCGACCTTCCCGACGGGGCGGATCCCTGCGGGGAGAACGGCGAGTTTCACACCTGCGTCACTCGCGCCCCGTTCTTCGCCCACCCGATCCGGGTCCGCCCCGGACCGGTCGTGGCCCGGGACGGGTTTGTCTTTGCCGATCTCGACCTCGAGTGACCGGTCGGCCTACTCGAGGTGGGCCGTCACCGAGACCGCGACGTTGCCCTTGAGCGCGCCCGAGATGGGACAGCCTTGGGCGGCCCGTTCCACGGCCGACCGGAACTCGTCGGGGGTGGCCCCGGGGACCTTGCCCTTCACGGTCAGCTCCATGGTCGTGACCTTCCAGCCGTCGCCGATCTTGTCGATCGTGGCGGTCGCCTCGACCGAAAGCCGCTGGGGGGTCTTCTCCATCCGCCCGAGGATCGCGCTGAGCGCCATCGAAAGGCAGGACGCATGGGCCGCGGCCAACAGCTCCTCGGGGCTCGTCTTCCCCGCCGGGGCCTCGGTCCGAGCCGACCAGCTGGTCGCCAGATCCCGGAAGGCGCCGGTCTGTCCCCCGACCGAGCCGTGTCCGTGCAAGAGGTCGTTCTCCCAAACCGCGTGAGCGGTGCGCTTCGCTGCCATGGGGGCGGTCAGTCGACGGGGAATTTAACCTGATACGCCGGTGACCCGAGCCCGCCTCGGGGAGGGCAAAGGACAAGGCGGCCCGGGGCTAAGTCCGGTCATGCCGACCGCACGCTCCCGTCCGCCACCGACGTGGGACCGCTACCGGACCACCTGGGATCGGATGCAGGAGCGGTACGTTCCCGAGCGGGAGGTGCGGTTCGCCACCATCTGTGATATCCTGGCCGAGGCGCTCCCACGAAACGCCCGGATTCTGGACTTGGGAACCGGGCTCGGCTCGCTGGCCGAACGGATCGCCCGCCGGATGCCCTCCGCCCGGATCGTCGCGGTGGATCACGACCCGGTCCTGCTTCGGATCGCCCGGGAGTCGCTCCGTGGGGCGGGCTCACGGATCCGCTGGGTGGACCTCGACCTCCGCGCCCCGACCTGGACCCAGGCCTTGCCCCGGGGCCGCTTCGATGCGGCCGTTTCGACCACGGCGCTGCACTGGCTGCGACGCCCGGCCCTGCACCGGCTCCACCGCGATCTCGCCGGCCGGATCCGGCCCGGGGGCCTGTTCCTGAACGGCGATCACATCCCGTTCGCTCCCGAGGCGGCCCGGATCGGCGGGGTCGTCCGGGAGATCCGCCATCGCTACCAACGGCGGGAACTCCAGCGGCGGCCGGGGGCGACCTGGAACGGCTGGTGGGCGGCGGCCGCCCGGGATCCCCGGCTCGCCTCGGAGATCGCGCTGCGCCGGCGCCGCTACCCGCGGGAGCACCATGATGTTGCCAACGATCACCTGCCCGGCTGGCTCCGGTCCCTCCGGTCGGCCGGCTTCCGGGAGGCGGAGGTGGTCTGGCAGCTCTGGGACGACCGGATCGTGATGGCGGTCCGGTAGCGGGCTCCCCAAGGCTTCATCTGCTCCGGCCGGACTCCCCGCCACGGAGCGACCATGGTGACGCCCGGCTTCTACGTGGCCGTGATCGCGAGCGTCTTTGCGATCGTCGATCCGATCGGGACCCTGCCCTTCTACCTGGCCTTGACCGAGGGCTTCGACCCGGCCGACCGCCGAATCATCATGCACCAGGCCGTGGTCGTCCTCGGAGTGGTCCTCGGCGTCTTCGCGCTCGTGGGTCGCTACCTCTTCGCCGCGTTCGGGTTCACCCTCTACTCGTTCGAGGTCGCGGGCGGGATCCTCCTCTTCCTCGTCGCCTACGACATGCTCCACGGCGAGATCGCCCGGACCAAGCTCTCCCCGGCCGACCGCGCCGAAGCGATCCAGCGGCGCGACGAAATCTCGATCGTGCCCCTCGGCATCCCGCTCCTCGCCGGCCCCGGAGCGATCTCGACCGTGATGATCTACGCCGGCACCCAGTCGGTCGATCCGTACGCGCTCCTCGGCACCCTCATCGCGATCGCCGTGACGACCGTGGTCTGCTACTTCGTCTTCCGCTACGGTGAGCGCATCCTCCGCTACATCGGCAAGGTGGGGATCATGGCGGTCACCCGGGTCCTCGGCCTCCTGCTCGCGGCCGTCGGGGTCCAGTTCGTCCTCAACGGCGTGTTGGGCGTGTTCCACGGGATGTAGCGATCGCGGGGCTCGGCTTCGGGCCCCCTTGGCCCCCGGCCCGGCGGCGGAGCTCCTCCCGGGTCCGCTCCAGCACTGCCGTGGAGGGACCCCGAGGGTTCCGGTCCGGATCCCAAACCATCTCGCCCGCGGGAATCGGAATCGGAAGATCGTTCTCCGCCGGGGGGAAGCCGCACTCGTAGGCGTCGGTGTACGCGCAGTAGGGGTTGAAGGCCCGGTTGAAGTCGAGACGGTACCGGTCGTCCTCGGTGAGCTCCAGGGTCAGGTAGCGGCCGGGGCCGTAGGACTGCCGCCCGCTGGTGCCGTCCCGAAACGGGACAAAGACCGAGGTTCCGACGCCCTCCCCGGCATGAAAGAGCCGCAACGACAGCGGTTGGGCCCGGAGGGTGAAGCGGAGGTCGCCGAGATACCGGACCACCGACTGCCCATCCCGATTGGTCCGCAGGTAGGCCTCCACCGGCCGGTCGTTGCGCACCAGCCGGGCCTCGACCACGTATCGCTTCGAGATGGGGAAGTAGCGGAGGGGATGGAACGGCACGCCCGCCGAAACGAACGGCGACTCCCGATCCCGGCCCATGAACTCGTCTCGGGCCCTTCGCTCCTCCTGGAGTTCGCGCGTGTAGGCGTCGACCGTCGGCACGGCCGGCCATCGGCCCGTAGCTTAAACGCTTCCCGTCCCGGTGCCGGTCACATGTAGCCGAACTGACGCTTCGCGAACTCGCTCATCCGGTCGGGGGTCCAGGGAGGTTCCCAGACCAGGTCGACCGTGGCCGAGCGGACGTTGGGGACCTTCTCCATCGCCGCCTTGACTTCCTCCGCGAGGATGCCCGCGACCGGGCAGCCCGGGGCCGTGAGGGTCATGTGGAGGGTGACATCATCCCCCTTCCACTCAAACCCGTAGATCAGTCCGAGGTCGACGATGTTCATCGGGATCTCGGGGTCGTAGATCTTCTTCAGGTTCTCGGTGATCGCCCGCTCCCGCTCATCGGCGGGGCCGGCGGCGGGGATCGAGGGGGGGGATCCGGCGGACGGAGCGGAGGCTTCGGTCATCGCCCCGGTATTCCCGTAAATCGTATAAGACTCCTCTCCGGCGCCCGGGAGGGGCCGGGCAACCCGTTTAAGGGGGGCCGCTCGTGTCCGGCGCATGAAGGACGTCCACGCCATGGCCCCGGTCGACTCGGCCCGCATCGGGCTCCACTCGGTCGGGCTCGCCGGTGTGCGCAAGCCCCTTCATGTCGACCGGCCCGACCGGGCGGTCGTGCTGACCGTGGAGTTCGACCTCGCGGTCGACCTCCCCGCGGACCGAAAGGGCTCCGATCTCTCGAGAAACTCGGAACTTTTGGCGGAGATCGTCGACCGGACCGCGCAGCGGCCGGCGACGAGCCTCGAGGCCGCGTGTGCCGACATCGCCCGGGACCTCCTGACGCGGCATCCCACCGCCCAGCGCTCGTCGGTCGGGGCCCGGGCGGAGTACTTCCTGCGCAAGGGCCCGACGCCCGAACGGTCCAGCCTGGAGGCGTATACCCTGCTGGCCGGTGCCCAGGGGGTCCGCGGGCCGGGCGGCGCGGTCACGACCACCCACTCGGTGGGCGCCGAGGCGGTCGGGATGACCGCCTGCCCGTGCGCCATGGAGAGCTGCCGGGCGCTGCTGCTCCGGGAGTATCCGAGGTTGGCCGACCCGAGCCTGGAGGACCTCCCGATGATCACCCACAACCAGCGCAACCGCACCCGGCTCTGGTTCGAGATGCCGGCCGGCTGCACCACCGAGGTCGACCGTATGTTGGCCGCGATCGAGGGGGCTCAGTCGGCCGAAACCTTCGATATCCTCAAGCGGGAGGACGAGGCCGCGGTCGTGGTCCGAGCCCACCGCAACCCCAAGTTCGTCGAGGATGTCCTCCGCAGCCTCCTCACCGGCCTTCCGGACCGGTTTGCCGAGTTGCCGGATGCGGTCGGGATCCGGGCCGAGACCGTGAGCGAGGAGTCGATCCACAAGTACAATGTGGTGGCCGCCCATCGCACGACCCTCGGCGAGCTCCGGCGCGGCGGGCCGGCCTGAGGACGGAGGGCCCCGATGCGGTTCGCCTGGGACGCCGTGCGACGACGGCCGGGCCGTTCGTTGGTGACCGCCCTGGGGATCGGGCTCGCGGTCGCCCTGGTCGTGGTCCTCCTGGCGGTCGGGGCCGGTATCAGCTCCAGCGCCGGCTACCTGGCCACCCAAAGCGGCGTCGACCTCATCGGCGTCAGCCCGGGGGCGGCCCCCCCCAGCACCCAGTTCCCCCCCATCGCCTCCGCCCACCCGCTCGCCCAGGAGATTCCCCGCGCGGACGCCTCGGTCGAATCGGCGAGTCCCTGGCTCCTGGCGAGCCTCCTCTTCGGCAACAGCTCCCTCTGGGACCGGGCCAACCAGTCGTCGGGGGGTCAGTTCATCCCCGCCGGGTGGGGCCCCAGTTCGGGCACGAGCATCGGCTGGATCCCGAGCGACAACGCCGGCATTACCACCCCCCTCCTGGTCAACGGGACGGGCTTCACGTACCCCGGGGACCCGCACTATGCCAACGGGAGCTACGACGGCCTGTTCACCCATGAGATCGTGATCGACCAGGGGCTCGCGACCCAACTGGGGGTCACGGTGGGAAGTCTCCTCTGGGCGAGCCCCCGGTCGGTCGCCGGCCCCGCCGAGGTCGAGGGCTGGTACGCCAATGCCACCGCGTTCCGGGTCGTCGGCATCACGGAGCCGTACTACCTGATCCCGACCGCCGCCCTGGCGATGTTCTACCTGTCGGAGCTGCAGAGCCTGACCGGCTCGGCCTCGGCCGGGGCCGACTATGCCTCCCTGATCCTGATCCACCTCGTTCCCGGCGCCAACGCCGCGGCCACCCAGTCGTTTCTCCAGGGGCGGTTTCCAGGGATCGGGTTCTTCACCCTATCGGATATTCTCGGGGCAATCCAGAGCGAGATCAACCTCTACAGTGTCTTCGGGGAGCTGGTCGGCGCGACCGGGCTCGTGGTCGCGACGCTCTTCACGACCACCGTTCTTCTGATGAGCGTGGACGATCGACGCAAGGAGATCGCGATCCTGCGGGCGATCGGCTACCCCCGGGCGACGGTCGCGGGTTATGTGGTGGAGGAGTCCCTTCTCCTGGCCGTCTTCGGGCTCGCGGTCGGGCTTCCACTGGCCTATCTCATGGGGCTCGGCCTGAACCGGTTCCTCACCGGGTTCCTCACCGGGCTCCCGAGCGGGTTTGCCTTCATCCGGTTCGATCCGTCCGTGGCGGCCACCGGGCTCGGGGTCGTCTTCGCCCTCGGCCTCGTCGGATCGATCGCGCCCATCCTCCGCGCCTCCTGGATCCCGGTGAGTGAGGAGCTCCGAACCCCATGAGCGAACGGGAGCGGCGAGGGGGTCGGAAGCCCGGAGCCCTGCCCGGCATCCTGGCGGTGGTGGCGATGGCGGCGGCGATCACCCTCCCGGTGGTCCTGCTGTCGGTCGGCGGGGGGGTTTCGTCGCACGAGATCGCCCGCCTCCAGGCGTCGGGCTACCAGATCGTGGTCTCGGGACCCGGGACGGCCGGGATCGACCTGGCCCATCAGCGGGTCGGCCAGATTGCGGCGATTCCGAGCGTCGGCGCGGTCTCGCCGACGCTGACCCGACCGCTCGACCTGCGCGGTCCCGGTGGCCGGTGGGTCCCGTTGCTGGCGGAAGGGATCATCCCCTCGGCCTACTACGCGACGTTGGGATCGACCGCGTCGCAGGTCTTTTCCGCGCCGCCCAATCTCGGGGACCCCACCGACATGATCCACTACCAGAACGGAAGCTACGCGGGACCGGTGTCGCCCGATGTCCTCGTCAACACCACCCTGGCCCAGGCCGATCACCTCACGGTCGGCGATTCCGTGACCCTGGCCCCGGCCGCGAACGGCTCCGGGGCGGTCACCTATACGGTCACCGGGACCTTCAACGTCGTTGCCTCGCTGTTCTCGACGAGCGGGAACTACGGCATCTACCTCCCGCTCTCCAACCTCCAGGTCCTGACCGGGTTGGCCCGCACCGGACCGGGCCCCGGAGGTCTCTTGGATGCGGCCGACTCGATCCATGTCGGCCTGACCGGCACCGCCTCGACCTCCCCGACCCAGATCGCCCGTGTCGTGGCCGCCCTCCACGCCCTCCTCCCGTACTACGGGGTCAGCACGCTCAGCCAGGAAGCGAGCCAGCTCGAGGGGGCGGCGTCGATCCTGAACGGCTTCTACCTCGTCCTCTCGTCGGTCGGGTTGGCGATCGGCTTCGTGTTCCTGACGCTGGTCCTGGTGCGGCGGGTGGAGGCGGAGCGACGGGAGATCGGGATCCGCCGGGCCCTCGGGCTCCCGTCCCGTTCCATCGCCGCGACGATCGTGGCCCGGGCCGTGCTCCTCGGCGGGGCGGGGGCCCTACTGGGGGTCGCGAGCGGGATCGGGACCGTCACCGTCCTCGCCCGGGTGGGATCGGCACCGGTCCAGGCCGCGAGCCGGCTCGCGGTGTTTTCGCCGGTGCAGTTGATCGCGCTCGGCGTGGGCGCGCTCGCGCTGGCCGGGGTGGCGAGCGCGTTCGCCGTCCGCCGGGCCCTTAGGCTCCCACTCCCGGAGGCGCTGCGATGACGTCGGGGGCCGTGATCGAGCTGGCCGGGGTGACCAAGGTCTACGGGGGCGCGGGACCCGCCGGGGTCCGGGCCCTCCGAGGGATCAACCTCCGGTTCCGGCCCGGTCAGTATGTGAGCATCGAAGGCCCCAGCGGCTGCGGCAAGACGACGCTTCTGAACCTCCTCGGCCTGATCGACACGCCGACCGAGGGCGAGGTCCGCTGGGACGGCGTCAACGTGGCCGACGGCTCGGAGCGCGAGCGGGCCCGGTTCCGGCTCCGGTCGATCGGGTTCGTCTTCCAGCGATTCTACCTCCTGCCGACCTTGACCGTACGGGAGAATGTGGAGTTGCCGCTCCGCCCCCTCCTTCGGGGCCGGGCCGAACGCCGCGCTCGGGCGGTCGAGTTGCTCGAGAGCGTCGGGCTGAGCGCCCGGGCCGGGTTCTATCCCAGCCAGCTGTCCGGGGGGGAGGAGCAGCGGGTGGCGATCGCCCGGGCCCTCGTCAATTCGCCCGCCCTGCTGCTCGCGGATGAGCCCACCGGCGAGCTCGACAGCGACAACGCGGGTAAGGTTCTGGACCTCCTGGAAGCCCTGCATCGGGAGCGACAGACCACGCTCATCGTCGTCACCCACAACCCCGAAGTGGCCCGGCGGGCCCGTCGGCACCTGACCCTCCGGGACGGGCGGGTCGAATCGGACGTCCGGGAGGGGGAGACGACGTAGATGGCGCGGATTGCCATCCTGCTCTCGGATCGCTGCCACCCCAAGGAGTGCCAGTGGGAGTGCCGGGAGTACTGCCCCCCGGTGCGGATGGGCCAGGAGTGCATCGTCGAGGGACCGCTGGGGAAACCGGTCATCTCGGAGACGCTCTGCATCGGGTGCGGGATCTGCGTCCACAAATGCCCGTTCGACGCGATCAAGATCCTCAACACGCCCGAGGCCTCGGAGTCGGAGATCGTCCACCGCTTCGGCTACAATGGATTCCGGCTCTACCGCCTACCGCTCCCGCCGACCCGCGGGATCACGGGCCTGTTGGGTCCCAACGGGACGGGAAAGTCGACGGCCCTCAAGATCCTCGCGGGCGCCGAGCGGCCCAATCTGGGCCGGTACGATGCCCCTCCCGAGTGGCCCGAGATCCTCGACCACTACCGGGGCACGGCGATCTGGGCCCACCTCAAGCGGATCGCGGACGGGCGGCTCCGGGCGGTGGTGAAGCCCCAGTATGTCGAGCCCATCGGACAGGTGGCCGGCACCGTCGGGGAGTATGTCGGTTCGGACACCGTCCTCGCCGACGTCGGCCTCACGCCGCTGGCCGGGCGTCGTCTCTCCGAACTGTCGGGCGGCGAACTCCAGCTGACCGCGATCGCCCGGGCCCTCGCCACCCCGGGGGATTTCTACCTGATCGACGAACCGTCGAGCTACCTCGACATCGTCCGGCGCCTGGAGGTCGCCCGCCACCTCCGCCGGCTGGGGGAGCGGGCGGGCGTGCTCGTGATCGAACACGACCTCGCGCTCCTCGACTATCTGGCCGACCAGGCCCACCTCATCTACGGCACGGCCTCGGCCTTCGGGGTGGTCAGCCACCCGCTACCGATGCGCTCGGCGGTCAACACCTACCTCGGCGGGTACCTCAAGGACGAGAACGTCCGGTTCCGCAGCGAACCCGTCCGGTTCGTGGCCCACCCCCCGAAACCGCCGACCGCCGGCACCGTCGCCTTCGAGTTTCCGGCGCTGCTCCGGGTCTATCCCCAGTTCCGGGTCGCCACCGACCCGGGCACCCTGGGCCGCGGGGAGACGGTCGGCATCGTGGGGCCCAACGGCACCGGCAAGACGACCTTCGTACGCATGCTCGCCGGCGCCGAGCCCCCGACCGAGGGGACGCCTCCGGCCGGGGTCGCGGTGAGCTATAAGCCGCAGTACCTCAAGGCGCCCAAGGGGACCAACCTTCGGGAACGGGCGGCCGGATTGGGGACCGATCCGGGCTTCGATCTCGCGCTCTTCGAGCGGGACCTGGTGCCCGGGCTGCACCTCGAGGAGATCCTCGATGTGGATCTGGCCGCGCTCTCGGGGGGCGAACTCCAACGGAGCGCGGTCGCCCTTGCGCTCGCGCGGCGGGCGTCGGTCTACCTCCTCGACGAACCGTCGGCATACCTCGACGCCGACGAGCGGATGTCGATGGCCCGGCTGATCCGACGGCAGGTGGAGCGGCAGGCGGTGACCGCCCTCGTGGTGGACCACGACGTCTACTTCCTCGACCTCGCCTGCGATCGCTTGATGGTCTTCCTCCACCCGGCCGATACCCCGAACGCGGGCGTGGGGCGCGGACCGTTCCCCATGCGGACCGGCATGAACGCGCTCCTGCGGGAGATCGGGATCACCTTCCGACGGGATGCCGATACCCGTCGGCCCCGCATCAACCAGGAGGGGTCGGTCCTGGACCGGGAGCAGCGGGCCATCGGAGAGTATTACTACGAGCCCGCGGCCTAGGGGGCCCGTGCCGGACCCCCCGCCGCCGCAGATCGATGCCGAGGGACGGTACCGAGTCCACGGGCGGCTGAGCCTTCCCATCGTGGGGGTGTACATCGTGCTCATCCTGCTGGTGCTGGCCGTCGCCCCGTCGAGCGCGCTCACCCACTACACCTGGGCCCCCTACCTGCTCGTCGGGATCATGCTCTTCCTCCTGCTCCGGTACGCCTCGACCTCCTACCTGCTCGACGCGGAGTCGCTCCGCGCGCGCCGGCTCGTCGGGACGCGGAGGATCCCGCTCGGATCGATCTACCGGATCGACCGGGCGACGCTGCGGGATCTCTCCCCGGTCGGCTTCACGGGGTCCTGGGGCTACCGGGGCCGCATGTGGAGCCCCTTCATCGGGGCGTTCGATGCGGTGTACTCCGATGTCCACGGGATGTTGATCTACGGGGACGGGGTTCCGATCTTCATCTCCCCGATCGCCCCCGAGGAGTTCATCCGGGAGCTGTCCCGGCGCGCGCGATCCCACGGCGCGAACCCGGCCGAGGGGATCTACGTCCCCCACGGGCCGGGTCAGTAGCGGGGCATCGACGGATCGACGTCCCGGCTCCAGCGGTCGATTCCGCCGTCGAGGTGCCGGACCCCACGGAAGCCCAGTTCGGTCAGTTGGGCGACCGCCCGGGCCGACCGGCCCCCCATCTTGCAGTAGACGACGATCTCCCGGGCCCCGGTGAGCTCATCGACCCGTTCGGCGAGCTCGCCGAGCGGGATCAACCGGGCCCCCTCGATCCGGGCGATCGCCCACTCCTCCGGTTCCCGGACATCCAGCAGCAACGGCGGGTCGCGGTCGCGGAGCCGCCCGACGAGCTCTGCGGGGAGGATCGACGGGATCTCCGACGCATTGGGGGCCCCCGGGGCGGACACCCCGCAGAACTCCGGGTAGTCGATGAGTCCCCGCTGGGTCGCCTTCGGGCCGCAGAGATCGCAGTCGGGGCTGGCCCGGACCTGAAGTTCCCGGAACCGCAGGGCGAGGGCGTCGAAGAGCAGGAGCCGGCCGATGAGCGGCTCGCCGACCCCCAACAGGAGCTTCAGCGTCTCGATCGCCTGGAGGAGCCCGACGACGCCCGGGAGGACCCCCAGAACCCCCGCCTCGGCACAGGACGGAACCAGGTTCGGCGGGGGCGGTTCCGGATACAGGCACCGGTAGCAGGGTCCGGCGCGGCCGCCGAAGACCGTCACCTGGCCCTCGAATCGGTAGATCGACCCGTAGACATTCGGGATTCCGGTGAGGACCGCCGCGTCATTCACGAGGTAGCGGGTCGGGAAGTTGTCGGTGCCGTCCACCACCACGTCGTAGCCCTTCAGGAGGTCGAGAGCGTTGGCGCTCGTGAGCGGCCCCGGGTGGGGTTCGACCGTGACCTCGGGATTGAGCGCCCGCAGCCGTTCGGCGGCCACCTCGAGCTTGGGCCGTCCGAGATCCTCGGTCGTGTAGAGGATCTGCCGTTGGAGGTTGGAGAGATCGACGGTGTCGAACTCGACGAGCCCGATGCGTCCGACGCCGGCCGCCGCGAGGTAGGTGGCGGTCGGGGAGCCGAGGCCCCCGGCCCCGACCAGGAGGACCCGGGCCTCCTTGAGCTTGCGCTGGCCCCGGAGCCCTACCTCCGGCAGCAGGAGGTGCCGACTGTAGCGCTGCATCTCCTCCCGAGACAAGCCGACCGTGGCGGGTTCGCCCGCGCCGCCGGCGATCGCCGGGACAATCGAGATCACGTCCCCCGGTCGGACCGGGGTCGCCTCCCGCTCCCGGTAGCGGATGTCCTCCTGGTTCAGGTAGATGGAGACGAATCCCCGGAGCGCTCCGGTCGGCCCGAAGAGATGCGGCCGCAGCGCCGGATACCGGGCCGCCACGGCCTCGAGCACGGTCCCGACCGTGCTCCCCTCGACCTCGATCGCGGCCTGTCCGTCGACCCACCCTCTCAAGGGGGTGGGGATCTCCACCCGTACCGTCCCGGTTGCCATCATCGGTTGTCCTCTCCATCCTCCCGGCCCCCGGGGGGGTCCGAGGGAGCCCCTCCCTCGATCCGGAGCCGGCGCGGATGAAATTGATGGGTCGTAGGATCCCATTCGAAGGCTCCGAACGTGGGCGCCCCCGTCTGCGGGACCGAAAGGACCAGGTAGGTGTACCAGGGCCACGCCCGCTCCCGGTCGAACTCCGACGGGACCGCCGGGTGGTCGGGATGGGAGTGGTAGATCCCCACAAGAAGGGCGGATGGGGCGATCGCCCGCTCGACCCGAGCGAGTTCGAGCGGATCGATCACGTACCTCCGGTGCCGGTCGGCGGTGGCCCGGTTGGGGGTGGGGATCGCCTCGCGAATCCGCCGGACACCGCGGGAAACCTCCGCGGCCGGCGCCACGAGGAAGCCGCAGCACTCCTCGGGGTACGACGTCCGCCCGTGGGCCTCGATCACGGCGAGGGCCGATGCGGCGAGGGACCAGGGGGGATCGGTCATCGGTCCCCCCGATCGGCCAGCACCGTCACCACAACGCCGTGGGCGAGGGACCGGGCCAGCTGTAGGGCCCCGGCCACCGCGGCCCCGGACGACCGTCCGACCAACAGTCCCTCGTCCCGGGCCAACCGGCCCTGCATCTCGATCGCCTCTTCAGTGGATACCCGGACCGTCCGGGTGACGAGCGAGGCATCGTAGACCGACGGCACCCGGGCCGTCGGCAGGTGCTTCAGGCCTTCGATCCCGTGCAGGGGGCGGTCCGGTTCCACCCCCACGATCGCGACACCCGGGGAACGCTCCCGAAGGTACGTTCCCGTGCCCGTCAGGGTCCCGCCGGTCCCGACCCCGGCGATCCAGTGGGTCACCCGGCCGCTCGTCTGCGCCCAGATCTCCGGCCCGGTCGTCTCGTAGTGGGCCCGAGGATTCCAGGGGTTCCGGTACTGGTCGGGATAGTAGTAGTCCGCCGGTGACTCCCGCGCCCTCCGTTCGGCTTCGGCCTGGGCCCCGTCGGTGCCTTCGAGGGGGTCGGTCAAAACGACCCGGGCACCGAGACTGTAGAGCCGGTCGAGCCGCTCGGCCGGGACGGTCTTCGGCAGGCAGAGCTCCACCGGGAAACCCAGGCGGGCGCCCAGGTGGGCGTAGGCGATCGCCGTGTTGCCGCTCGAAGCGTCCAGGAGCGTACGGCCGCTGCCCAGCTCTCCCCGGGAAAGGCCGTCCCGGACCATCGCCCAGGCGGCCCGGTCCTTGACCGAGCCGGACGGGTTCAAGAACTCGCCTTTGGCCCAGAGTTCGATACCGGTGAGGCCGCGGGCAAGCCGGGCCAGCTTCAGCAGCGGAGTTCCGCCGATCCGGGCGACGTAGGCATCGATCGCCGTCGAACGGGGGCTGCACCCGGCCTCCGACGACGATCCGCCCGCCTTCAGGCGAGCCGGATGAGATGCGTACATCGGACGCCTCCCCGGCCGATGGAGTCCTGCAGGTCGACGTCGAGCTCGCCGAGCAGGGCCCGGGTCAACTGGCGATCGAAGATGTCGCAGAGGAGGTGGCTGTGGGTGAGGGCGGTATGGCGGAAGACGCAGTTGGTCCGGACAATCCGCAGGTTCCCTTCGGGGTCCCGGTCGAGGGTGCACCGGAAGCCGAGCCCGTTGAGGGCATCGACGAGGCGAAGCGCGCGCTCCTCCGGCGCCGGGGAGGTGCCCACCTGCTGGACGACCTGCCGGGCCATCCGGTGCGCTGCGCCGCTGAAGAGCCGCCCGACGAACTCGTTCCCTTCCCGCTCCAGGAGCTCATCAACCACCGCGTCGAGGAGAAGTTCGTAGCGCTTGGGGAACATCTCCTGGCCCTGAGGGGTCAGGGAGTAGCGCTTCCGGGGACGACCCACGCCCTCCCGGGAAAAGGAGGCCAAGACCAGACCGCGCTCCTCCAGCCGCTCGAGGTGGCCCCGGGCCGCGCTCTCCTGGATGCCGAGGCTCGTGGCCAGGTCGTGGGCCGTCCGAGGGGACCGGGCCACTTCTTCGAGGATCCGGCCCCGGGTGCCTTCCAGCAGATCGGTCGGCATGGACGAATTCGGTACGCCCGTCTACCCTCGCCTCAATAGAGCCGCCGGAGGTATATAATTTAAACACAACGCCATGCTTAAATAAACCGGGCGACTTTGCACACTCGCCAATGACCGCAGCAGCGACGCCGGCGCATTCCCTTGTGGTGAAGGACCTCCATGTGGAGGTCGCCGGGAAGGAGATCCTGAAGGGGGTCACGCTGACGTTGAAAAGCGGCGAGTTGACCGCTCTGATGGGCCCGAACGGGTCGGGGAAGAGCACGCTCGCCTACGCTCTCATGGGGCACCCGAAGTACAAGGTCACGGCCGGGGAGGCCCGGCTGGACGGGACCGATCTCCTGACCCTACCGGTCGATCAACGTTCCAAGGCCGGCCTTTTCCTGGGTTTCCAGTACCCCCAGGAAGTCTCGGGGCTTTCGCTGTCCAAGTTCCTCTGGACGTCGTACATGCAACGGCACACGGCGGAGACCGCCGACATGGCGGCGTTCGACGGTCAGCTCAAGCAAACCTTGGAGATGCTCGGGATGGAACCGGCCCTCCTCAAGCGGTCCCTCAACGAAGGCTTCTCGGGCGGGGAAAAGAAGCGCAACGAGGTCCTGCAGATGGGCATTCTCCAGCCCCACTTCGCCATCCTCGACGAGCCCGATTCCGGGCTGGACATTGATGCGGTCCGGGCGGTCGGGGAGACGGTCGCCAAGCTCCATAACCCCCAGACCGGCACGCTCGTCATCACCCACTACCAGCGGATCCTCAAGTACATCCGACCGGACCAGATCCATGTCATGGTCGACGGGGTCATCGCCCTCTCGGGCGGCCGGAGCCTCGCCGAGGAACTTGAGGCGAAGGGCTACGACTGGGTTCGGGTCGGCCTCGTGAGTCCGAGCTGATCCGATCCGCCGAGGGTGGTCCATGGACCTCGCGCGGATCCGGCCCGACTTCCCGGTCCTCGATCGCACCTTTCACGGGAAGCCGCTCGTCTACCTCGACTCGGCGGCGACCTCCCAGAAGCCCCGGTCCGTCATCGAGGCCGAGGCCCACTTCTACACCCACGAGAACGCCAATGTGCGGCGGGGCGTCTATGCCCTGAGCCAGGAGGCCGACGCGCGGTACGAGGCGGCCCGGGAGCACGTCGCCCGCTTCCTCGGCGCCGGCACCGCCGAGGAGATCGTCTTCGTACGGGGGGCGACTGAAGCCCTCAATCTGGTCGCGGCGACCCTCGGGGAGTCGCGGCTCCACCGCGGGGATCGGGTCCTCACGACGGTGATGGAGCATCATTCCAACATCGTCCCGTGGCAGCGGCTGCGGGAGACCCGGGGGATCGACCTCCAGTTCGTGGACATCAACGAGGACGGCCGGCTTTGCTCGGCCGACTGGGATCGCCTCCTCGACCGGTCGACCCGGGTCGTGGCGGTCACTCAGGCGTCGAACGTGCTGGGCACGGTCAACCCGATCCGGGAGATCGCCGAGATGGCCCACGATCGGGGCGCCTGGGTGGTCGTGGACGCAGCCCAGTCGGCCCCCCACCAGCCGATCGACGTCACGACCCTCGGAGCCGATTTCGTCGCCTTCTCGGGGCATAAGATGCTCGGCCCGATGGGCATCGGGGTCCTCTGGGGCCGTGCCGAGCTCCTCCGCACCCTCCCGCCCTACATGGGCGGGGGCGAAATGATCCGGGAGGTCCACCAGCAGTCGGTCCGCTTCGCGGACCCGCCCGCCCGGTTCGAGGCGGGCACCCCCAACGTCGCCGGGGCGGTGGGGTTGGACGCGGCCCTGAGTTACCTGGAACGGCTCGGCTGGGAGTCGATCGCCGACCACGAACGGGCCCTCTACCGGCAGGCGCGGCAGGAGTTGGCCGACCGGCTCGGAGCCTCGATCCGGATCTTCGGCCCGGAAGAAAGCGACGGCCGCCTCGGACTCCTTTCCTTCGCGCTCGAGGGGGTCCATCCCCACGATATCGCGAGCCTGCTGGATGCCGATGCGATCGCGGTCCGGGCCGGCCACCACTGCGCCCAACCCCTCATGGAACGGCTGAAGGTGCCGGCCCTGGCCCGGGCGAGCCCCTACGTCTACAACACCCCCGACGAAATCCACGCCCTGGTCGACGCCCTCGTCCGGATCCGCACGCTGTTCGCCCGGTAGCGTCGGGGCCTTATCCGCCGGCCCAGGAACTGTCGCGTGCCAAGAGACCGTTGATTTAAATACACCGGTGTGGTGGAATCACCTGAGGCGCTCCATGGCACAGACGGCACCGGCGATTACCCCGCTGGACTATACCCGCTACGATTTCAAGAATCCCGAGACCTACCGGGTCCGGATTCCGAAGGGGCTCAGCGTCGAGGTCGTCGAGAAGATCTCCGATCTCAAGAAGGAACCGGAGTGGATGCGGGAGTACCGGCTTCGGGCCTACAAGCACTTCGTCGACCGGCCGATGCCCGACTGGGGCCCGAGCCTGGAGGAGATTGATTTCGATGCATTCACCTACTTCGCCGACCCGATGGGCGAGGACCGGCCGAAGCAGAGCTGGGAGGACCTTCCCGCCGACATCAAGAACACCTTCGACCGCCTCGGGATTCCGAAGGCCGAGCGCGACTACTTCGGCGGCGTCGGTGCGCAGTACGACAGCGGGACCGTCTACCACAAGATCCGGGAAGATCTCACCCAGAAGGGGATTCTCTTCTGCGACACCGACACGGCGGTTCGGGAGCACCCCGATCTGCTGCGGAAGTACTTCGGCAAGACCATCCCGTACAATGACAACAAGTTCGCGGCGCTCAACAGCGCCGTCTGGTCGGGCGGCAGCTTCGTCTACATCCCGCCCGGGGTCGACGCCGGGATCCCGCTCCAGGCCTACTTCCGGATCAACGCCAAGAACGTCGGCCAGTTCGAGCGGACGCTGATCATCGCCGACAAGGGGGCGAAGGTCCACTACATCGAGGGCTGCACCGCGCCCATCTACTCCACCGACTCGCTCCATGCGGCGGTAGTGGAGGTCGTGGCCGAGCCGTACGCCAAGATCCGCTACACGACCGTCCAGAACTGGTCGAAGAACGTCTACAACCTGGTCACCAAGCGGGCCGCCGCCTACGAGAACGCCCTCGTCGAGTGGGTCGACGGCAACATGGGCTCCAAGGTGACGATGAAGTACCCCAGCGTCTACCTCAAGGGACGCGGGGCCCGGGCCGACATCCTCTCGGTGGCCTTCGCCTCGGCCGGCCAGATCATCGACTCGGGCGCCAAGGCGGTGCATTCGGCGCCGGACACCTCGAGCAAGATCATCTCCAAGTCGATCGCCATCCGGGGAGGTCAGACCAGCTACCGCGGACTTCTCCACGTCGCCAAGGGGGCGACCGGCGTGAAGGCGGCCGTCCGGTGCGATGCCCTGCTGCCGGACGACAGCAGCCGATCGGACACCTACCCCTACAACGAGATCCACGAGGAAGACGCCACGATCACCCACGAAGCCGTGGTCGGGAAGATCGGGGAGGAGCAGATCTTCTACCTCATGAGCCGGGGGCTTAATGAGTCCGATGCGATCCACCTCATCCTGATGGGGTTCCTGGCCGAGTTCGCGAAGGAGCTCCCGGTCGATTACGCCCTGGAACTCAACCGGCTGATTCAACTCGAGATGATCGGCGCCGTCGGATAGACGGACCGGCCCACTCCCGGGCCGGGTCGGTCTTGAAGCGTCGTCGGATCGACGGCCGACTATCTCAGTTTGGCGTCGAACCGCCACTCCGGGTCGGTTTCGGTCCCGACCACCGACAGTTCCGGGAGCGTCGGGAACTCTCGGGGGCCCCACGCAATGCTCTCGCCGTCCCAGCGGCGCGAGAGGGTCGGGTAGAGCAGGTCGCGCAGGGAAGCGATCGGGGCGTGCTCCAGGACATACGCCAGGAATCCCTCCCCGATCATCCGGATCGCGCTGGAGGTCGGGTGGCCCCGGGACTCCAGGTAGAAGACCCGTTCGGGGTCGACCGGCGCCACGGAGGTGGAGTGGGTCGCCTTCACGTCTCGGCAGAGGATCTCCAGGATCGGGATCGTGTCGGAGCGCGCGCCCTTCGACAGGAGCATCGCGTGCTCCGAGATGAAGCTCACCGTCTTGCGGGCTTCGGCTTCGATCCGGACCAACCCCCGGCTCATGCCCCGGGCCTCATCCCGGAAAACGCCCCGGGTGATCGAGCGGCCGTGGGTGTCGGTCCCCTGATGCGTCATGTCGATCGCGCTGTCGTAGGACTGCTGGCCGGCGCCAAAGAACGTCTGGAGGTCGTCCACGGCGGCGCCGGTGCCTTGGAGCCGCGTCCGGTTGCGGATCTTGGTGCGGAATCCCCCCAGGCCGGCGTAGATCCAGGCGAGCCGGGCCCGTTCACCGGCGACGGCGTCCCGGCGATAGACCGAGACGACCGACGAGTCGGGCGCATGGACGGTCAGATGCACGGCCTTCGCATCGAGTCCCAGGTCCCACCGGGTCGCCGACCCCAAGAACCTCTGGTGGGCGCCCGCCGGACGGCTGAAGATCTCCTCGGTGAAGAGGACCTGGCTCTCGGCGCCCACCCGGATCTCTCGGTCGATGCTCAGCGACTGATCCGGCTCGGAGAGGACGGAGATCTCCTGGACCCGCACCGGGGTCGGGAGCCCGTCCGGGAGGGTCAGCCGGTAGCTGCGGTTGACGAGGGCCTGGGCGAGCGCCGAGAGCCGATCTTCGGCGGGGGTCCGGCCGGCCGACGAAGGAATCGGGGAGGCCAGTTGGACGCCCAGCCGCTCCAATTCCGGGGGGAGGTGGACCCGGAGGCCGGAGATGTCGTGGACCAGTTGGATGGCTCCGGGAAGGGGGGAGGGAACCGCGACCGGACTTCCGACTCGGGCGAGATCCAAATGGGCCAGGTCGACGCCGGCAAAGTAGCCGTACTTGCGGTAGAGCGGATTGGGTTCGATCGGCAACTCCTCGGCAAGCCGAAGATCCCGGAGCCGTTCCGAGCGGCGCTCCGGAGCATCCCCCAGCAGCTCCGACATGCGGGCCACGTGATCAGAACTGGGGGTCGGCGATGCCTCGGCGGATGCGAGCGCCATGGCATTTACACACCCCGGTGTATTTATAAGGTGTTCCGACCGAACCGTGGCTCCGTCGAGCGTCGGTCTCGGCCCGCGAGGTCGCGCGGGCTTTATACCGTGGCCGAGTACGTCCTTGGAGCGGGGACGAATCGATGGCGTATGACATGTACCAGGAGCGGATTCTGCAGCATTACCGCTCTCCGCGCAACTTTGGGCCGCTCGACTCGCCGAGCGCCGTCGGGGAGGAATCCAACCCGCTCTGCGGGGACCACATCACCGTTCAACTCAAGCTGAGCACGTCCGGAGAGGCGGTCGAGGAGGTCCGGTTCACCGGTGATGGTTGTGCCATCAGCATGGCGTCGGCCTCGATGCTGACCGAACGGATCCGGGGCCGTCCGCTCTCCGAGGTCCAGCACCTGACCCAGGAGGAGGTCGTGGCCCTCTTGGGCATCTCGCTCTCTCCCGTCCGGATCAAGTGCGCCCTCACCGGCTTTTCCGCATTGGGGAAAGCCCTGGCTCAGACCCACCCACCGGCCGGGCCCGCCCGGTAGCCGGGGCCGGGGGAAACCGTGGTCGTCACGATTGACGAAACCAGTTGCGTACTCTGCGGTCTGTGCACCGGGGTCTGTCCACCGAACGCCTTGGAACTGACCCCCCAGAAGCTGGAGGTGCTGCCGCACTGTACGGAGTGCGGATGGTGCGTACCGTTCTGTCCGGTCGGGGCGATTTCGGGCGCCCGACCGAACAGCCGCCTTCGCTCGAGACACCCGTGACCGGCTCCGCTTCTTCCCGGCCGACGCTGCCCCGGGTCCTCCTCGTCGACCCGTACCGGGCCCAGGACGATCCGATGGATCGCAAGGAGGTGGAACGGTACCCTTCCTTGGGCATTCTCCAACTGGCGGGGTTCGCCCGGGCGAAGGGGATCGAGGTGGCGGTCGTCGACCTCACGTTTTCCCGGAGTCTTGCCGCGATCGACACGGCCCTGCGGTCGTTCCGCCCGGGGGTCATCGGGATCCACACCAAGACGCTCACCGCGGCCCGTTCGCTCGAGATCGCCGAGCGGGCCCGGAACTCGGGCGCCTTTCTGCTGGCCGGGGGACCCGATGCCGCGAGTCGACCGGAGCACTACCTTCGAGGGGGCTTCGACGCCGTCGTCCAGGGCGAAGGCGAGGAGGTGCTCGTGGACGTGGTCCGGAGGCTCTCCGAGGGCGCCGATCCATCGGGAGTCCCGGGGATCTCGGTGCTCCGGGAGGGCCGGGTGGTCCGGGGCCCGCCCCGGCCGTTCCTCAAGGATCTCGACGCCCTCCCCTTCCCCGCTTGGGACCTCATCGACATGGAGGCGTACCTGTCCGACTGGGAGCGCCGGACCGGAGAGCGCCGGACCGCGGTGCTCACCTCCCGGGGATGCCCGTTTCACTGCTCGTGGTGTTCCAAACCCACCTTCGGGACGACCTTCCGCCAGCAGTCTCCCGAGCGGGTCCTCGCGGAGATCCGCGATCTCCGGGACCGCTACGGGGTGAACTATGTACGGTTCTGTGACGATGTGTTCGGCATCGATCGGCGCTGGCTGGAGCGGCTGCTCGACGGACTCATCCGGGAGCTTCCCGGCCTCCGCTTCGAATGCCTGGCCCGGGTCGACCTCCTGAAGCCGGACCTGCTCGCCCGGATGCGGGAGGCCGGGCTCTCCCGGGTCTACGTCGGAGTCGAGTCGGGCAGCCAGCGGATGTTGGACCTCATGAACCGCGGCACCCGGCTCACCCAGATCGAGAGTGCGGCCTCGGTCCTCCGCCGGGAGGGGATCCGTCAGTACTGGTTCCTGATGCTCGGCTATCCGGGCGAGACCCTCGAGGACATCGAGGCGACGATCCGGCTCTTCCGGCGATTCAGCCCCGAAGAGTACTCGGTCTCGATCGCCGTCCCGGTGCCCGGGACCGCGTTCCACGAGCGGGTGAAGGACCGCCTCCTCCACCGGCGGGCCGCCCCGCGGAGGGGGGGAACGACGCTCCTCTATGAGGCGGCGTATCCGGAGTACCTGTATCGTTGGGAGCAGGCCCGGTTCCGTCTCGATGCCGCCCTGCGGCGGAGCCGCCAAAAGCTCTCCGACCGGGTGGTGGACCGTCTCGAGCGGGCGGCCGACCGCTTCCATCAGGAGGTGGCGACCCCCTTGTTGACCGGCCAGCGCCGCGGTCCTCCGCGCTGACCCGGATCGGGCTGGGCCGGCCCCCCGGCCGTCACTCGACGCCCGGGGTTTGAACGCCGGGGAGCGGGGTCTCCGCACCGGCGCCTTCGCGCGCCGTCTCCACGTGGGAGACGCCTTGCCGCTTGCGGATGTAGAAGACCTTGCGGGCGGTCCGGGCGAGGCCCTCCTCGTGGCTCACCAGCAGGATCTGGGGGATCTCCAGCCGGTCCAGGAGATCGGTCATCCGCTGGACCTGCGCCTCCGAAAATCCGTCGGTGGGTTCATCCAGGATGAGACAACCCAACCGGAGGGTCCGGAGTGAACGGACCACCGCCCCCAGGGCGAGCCGGAACGCGAGCGCCAGGGAGGTCCGCTCGCCTCCGCTGAGCGCCTCCGGAGGGGTCCACACCCCGTTGAGGAGCACGTGCGGGGTGAATCCCGGGTCGATCCGCGCGACGATGGCCGGGTCCTCAACGAGGGCAGAAAAGTACCGCCCGAAGTGGTGCTGGAACTCGAGCTCACTCTGCCGGAGCAAGGTCGCCTCCATCTCCAGGAGGGCGTCGCGCAAGGGGCCGCCGACCCACTCGGCGCTCAGACGACGCCGGCCGGCGATCGTACGGTACTCCTGCTGACGGCGGGCGGTCGCGACAGCGGCGTCCCGTTCGGCTTTCGCCTGCGTGAGTTGAGTGTCGGTCCGTGCAAGCTCCTCACGGAGTTGAACGGTCCGGTCCCGGGTCAGATCGAGGTCCCGGGTCATCGACTCCAGCGCCTGCCGGACCGCCGGCTCCTCGGCCAGGGCGGACTCCAAGCGGGTGAGACGCCGCTCCGCCTCCTCGAGGGCGGCCTGTCGGGCGGCGGCGGTTTCGCTCCAGATCCGGACCTGACCGTCCAGCCCCTCGAGGGCGCCGGCAAGGCGGGTGACCTCCTGTTCGGCGCGTTGCGCCCGGTCGAGTGCCGTCCGCACCGTTCCTCTTCGGCCCTCGATCTGATCCAGCGCCCGGCGGACCTCCGCGTCCTCCGGTTCCGCGGGGGCCAGCTCCTGGAGTCGAAGCTGGACTTCGGCCGTCCGAGCCTTCACCGGGTCGTACTCCCGCTCCAGCTCCTCCACCCGGTCGGCGGACTCCCGGACCGCCTGGGCGGCCGCCTCCCGCTGGGTGCGGAAGGCCCGGTACCGCTCCCGGTCCTGCTCGTAGACCGTCCGGGCGCCCCGGGCCGATTCCAGCCGGGCCACCTCCTCCTGCGCAACCCGGGTGGCGGTGGCTCGCCGGTGGAGTTCTTGGTCCGCGGAGGCCCGGTGCTCCGCAAACTCCTCGGGCCGGACCGGCTGGCCGCAGCGGGGGCAGGTCCCCGCGCTCAGGAGCGTATCCAGTTCCTGAAGGGTCTGACGGGCTTGAACCTCCCCCTCCCGGCACTCGATCTCGATCGCCCGCGCCGCCGCGAGCCGGTGCTCGATCGCTTCGAGGGGCATCGGTTCGGGCCCGGCAGGCTCGGCGACCGCGTCCGGCCCGTCATAGCGGGCCAACTGACGCCTTCCTTGGTCGAGCCGCGAACGCTCCGCGTTGAGGAGCCGCTCGGTTCGGTTAAGCTGCCCCGCCAACTCCTTCGCCTGGGATCGGAGCGAGGCGAGTTCGCGCAGCGAGAGCTGGAGGGCCTCCTGACGTTGTCGGGCGGCACTGAGCTCATGCTCGAGTCGCTGCAGTTCCTCTTCCTTGGATTGGCGGGCCTCCGATCGCCGCTGGGCGTCCGATAGTTGGGCGACAAAGGCGACCCGTCGTGCGGCGCCCTCCCTCAGTTGCTCCTCGATGTCGGAGAGCTCACGTCGGGTCTGCTCGATGCCCTGCTTGGTCTGGGCCTGCTCCCGCCGGTCGGCGGCAAACCGGCTCAGGGCCTCCTGACCGAGCCGTACGGCCTCCGAAAGCTCCCGGACGCGAAGTTCCTCCACCCGGAGCCGCTCTGAGTGCTGGGCCCCGGCCCGGGTCAGGGCGGGGATCTCCACGTCGAGCTCCTGGATCCGCCGATCCGGCGTTCCCATCGCATCGGCGCTCCGGGTCAGGTCGGCCGAGCGCCGGCGCAGCTCGGTGGCGAGCAGCTGGGTGTTGTCGGCCGCGGTCCGGTACCGGTCCAGGCCGAGGGCCCGACGGATCGTTTCCCGCCGATCTTCGGGCGTTTGACCCAGCACCTCCCGCATCCGTTCCTGGGGGACGTACACCGCCCATCTCCACAGGTTGGAGGGGACCCGGGGATTGGGGTTGTCCGGAAACCCCAGCAGCTCGATGACCCGCTGGCGAAGTTCGGTCTGGGAGTACTGCGCGGTCGCTCCGTCGACCGCAAAGCTGCTCCGTTCGAGCTCGAAGATCGTCCGGCCCCGGCGGACCACGCGCCGGAACCGGCGGACGATCTCGTAGGTGTGGCCCTCCCCCTCAAAGGAGAGGGCCACCTCGGCCTGGGCGGCGTGGTGGCGCACGAGGTGCTCGGCTTCGACCTCCGCAAAGCCGAAGAGGGCCATCTCGATGGCCTGGAGCAGGGAGGTCTTGCCGGCCCCCACATCGCCCGAGAGGAAGGTGGTGCCGCTCGGGAAGGTCAGTTCGGCCGCCGCGTAGCTGCGGATGTTGCGGACCTTGAGGCGACGGATCTCCAACGATCACTCCTCGGCCGGCAGCCGGAGGAGGCGGATCGCCTCCCGGATCCGGGCCCCCTCGTAGTCCCGACGGCTTTCGCCTTCCGACGGCGGAAGCCCGAGCTCCCGAAGGAGCTGACGCAATGTCTCGAGCGCCTCCGGGGTCGACAACTCGGTGCCGTCCGGAGGATGTTCGGCCAGCAGCCGACCGAAGACGCTGCGCTCCAGTTCGGTCTCGCTGGTGGGCAGGCTGGGCCCGTTGGCGGGGGCGTCCATCTCGGAGAGGTCGAGGACGACCGCCCCCGGCCCTGCCCCCAGCTCCCGGACCAGGGCCGGGAGGCCGGCCGACATTAGGTCCGACTCGTCCAGCTTCCCGCGGATCCGGGGAAAGTAGAGTCCGGTCGGGTCCTGGGCCCTCGCGATCCCTTCGGAGACCTCCCGCGCCACCTCGGCGGCGGTCCGCCGGTCGGCCTCCACGTCGATGATGTGGAGCCGGTCGGCCCGGACCACCGAGACCATCTCCTGGCGGATCTTCCGGCCGTCCACCTCCACGAGCGACAGTCCGGCCACCGTCCGGTGGTGCACGATGGCCTCGATATCGGTCCGGCTGGTCCCGAAGACCGCCCCGGGATTGATGAGGAGTCCTCCTCCGGGACCCTCCCCTTGGTAGGTCTGGTGGACGTGGCCCCCCGCATAGTAGTCGCACCCCGCCGGAAGGTCGGCGGCCCGGATCCCGTGGAGGTGCTCCCGCAGCCCCTCCGGCAGGTAATCGTCGATGGCCGCATGAAACTGGAAGATCCGGAACGCGTCGCCGGAGAGAAACTCGGTCGCGTCCATGTCCAAGAAGTGGCTCCGGTCGTAGCCGTGGGACCGCCCGCTGACCCCGGCAATCCGCACGCCGGTCGGTGGGTCGGTCACGTAGGGCAGCGTCCAGCGTTGCCCTTCGGCCCGGACCTCTTCCGGGGCCACCTTGATGAAGACCCCGGACGCCGCGAGGACATCCAGCCAGCTAATGCGGTGGGCCACATAGTCATGGGAACCGTAGATGGCGTAGATCCGCCGTCCGGAGTCGGTGAGCCGTTTCAAGGCCCGGGCCAGCGGCTCCGCTTCGCCCGGATCCGGGACTGGGACGTGAAAGAGGTCCCCCGAGATCAGCAGGAAGTCGCACTCCCGCTCCTCCACCGTCTCGAGCGCCCGCAGGACCGTGGCCCGGAGTTCGGCGCGTACCTCCGGTTCTCGGGCCCAGGCGCCGATATGGGCGTCGGCCAGATGGGCAAATCGGAATCGGTCCCGGGCCATCACGGACCTTAGGGCGACGGCGGGGAATCGCGGCCGGGACCCTGGTCGGCCCGGATCTTCTTCGCGCCCGCGGCCAACAGGCCGGCGCCGGCGCCCAAGAAGAGCAGGGCGAACCCGAGATTGTCATCGTTCCAGAGGGACGGCGCGGCCGGGGGGGGTTGGGAGCCCGGAAGAGCAGGAACCGTGGGAGTGCTCGAAACCGCCGGCGCCGCGCGGGCCTGGGCGTCCCGAACCAGGGCGTTCATGAGACCGAAAAGTTCGGTCGCTTCCTCCATCGTGATCTTTCGGGTCCGAAGCCGGGTGACCAGGTAGACGTATCGGGGACTCGACGTGCTGGCGCCCATGCTGTCGGTCGATGATGGGTCGGAGGGGGGCGGGGGAGGAGGCGGAACGCTCGGCGAGGGGGGAGAGGCGGTCGGCCGGTACATCGGATTCCCCTACATCCCCCCGGCTCAAAAGCTATCGGCCCCGGTTCGGCCGAACCGTTAAGTGCGGAGGACGCCTTCATGGCTCGATGGCACCGCCTGCATCTCCGGAAGCCCCCGATCCCTCGAAGCACCTCCACGTTCACCTGAGCGACCGACGCGCGAGCGTCCACGACCTGATCACGGAGTACCTGCAGTCGGCGGGGAAAGCCCCGGACTGGTTCTGGCGGCTCGCCGGCCGACTGGAGGGGAGCGAAGCGGAGAACTTCGAGGAGCTCCTGGCGAGCGCCTTCGAGGCGGGCGCCTACGTGGCCCACGACCACCCCGAGGAGATCCAATTTGACTGGGTCACCGAGGAGGAGTGCGAGCGGGAACGGCGCCGGGAAGAGTCCCAGGGAAGCTCGGACCCCAGCCGCCGGGAGCGGTCCAGCCTGAGCCACTACGCCTGAAGCGCGTCCGCTACAGGCGGTGGCGCTGCTGGATGTGCTGACTCACCTCTTCGGCGGTACCGATTTTCTGGTGGCAGATCGGACAGTTCAGTTGGCCGGCGGTCCTCGCCCGCATCTCCTCGATTTCGGGTGTGACTGAGTTCTTGTGGCGTGTGAGGAGGTGTTCATGGAGCTCCTCCGCGGCCACTTCGTGGCCACAGACCGGACAGTTGGGTGGCATGCGCCGGCCATGCGGCAATCGCATTTAGGGGTGTCGAGCTAGCCCATGGTGGAGTCGGGCAGCCTCACCCGAAGGGGTTGGACCCAGAAGGGGGTACCAAAGGGGTTACGTTCGGAGAAGCACGGTGATCCCGTCTTACGGCTTCTTCTTGGACTTGCAACCGCAGGTGTCGCACATCGACTATCCCCTCCCGGTGAAGACAGGGATCCCGGGCCCCAAATAGATTGCGGTCGATCCTCACCTCAGGGGATGGGAATCAGGGAGTGCGCGACGATCAGGGCGATGAACAGGATCGAGATCGTGTTCACGACCTTGATGAGAGGGTTGATCGCCGGCCCCGCAGTGTCCTTGGTCGCGTCCCCAACGGTGTCGCCCACCACGGCCGCCTTGTGGGCCTCCGAGTGCTTGCCGCCGAAGTGACCCAGCTCGATGTACTTTTTGCCGTTGTCCCAAGCGGCGCCGCCCGTGGTCATCAGGATGGCCAGGGGGAAGCCGGAGAGGATGACGCCGAGCAAGAGTGCGGCCAGAGCGACCGGTCCGAGGAGGAACCCGACCGCGAGCGGCGTGGCCACCGCGATCAGGGCGGGAACCGCGAGCTGCTGGATCGCGGTCAGGGTGACGATGTCGACGCAGCGGCCGTAGTCCGGCTTGCCGGTGCCCTCCAGAATCCCTCCGATCTCCTTGAACTGGCGGCGCACCTCGAAAACGATCGCCTGAGCTGCGACGCCGACCGCGTTCATGAGGAAGGAGGTGAAGAAGAACGGCAGGAGCGCCCCGACGATCAACCCGGCGACGACCAGCGGCTGGTTGAGCGTGAGTTGGCTGGTGAAGAGGTTCCAGTTGAGGAGGCCGGTCCCCTTCCAGGCCCGAGCGGCCGCGAAGGTGTAGGCGGCGAACAGGGCCAATGCCGCCAGCACCGCGGATCCGACCGCGTAGCCCTTCGTGACCGCCTTGGTCGTGTTGCCCACCGCATCGAGCGGGTCGGTGACGTCCCGGGCCTCCTTGGGGAGTCCCGCCATCTCGGCGATCCCGCCGGCGTTGTCGGTAATCGGCCCGAAGGCATCGATGGAGATGATCATGCCCGTGACCGCGAGCATGCTCGCCGCCGCGATGCCGATGCCGTAGAGTCCGAGGGAGGGGTCCGGAGCGGTCGTCCAGCCGTTCCAGCCGACCGCGGTGTAGGCGATGAGCACGCCCCCGACGATCGAGAGCCCCTTGATCCAGGAGGCTTCGAGCCCGACGCCGAGCCCCGCGATCACCGTGGTTCCCGCACCCGCCTGGGCCGACTCGGCGATGTGCCGGGTGGGCGAGAATCTCGCGTTCGTGTAGTAGTCGGTCGCGAGCACGATCAGAACCATCACCACAAGCCCGACGACCGCGGCGATGAAGATGCCCGAATTGCCGTTCATCAGATAGTAGTTCAACACATACAGTCCCACGACGCCGACGATCGTGGTGGCGGCGAGCCCCTGGTACAGGGCGCCCATGATGGAACCGCCCGGCCGCATCCGAACGAACACGATCCCGATCAGGGTCGCGACGATCGCCCAGCCGCAGATGACGAGCGGGAAGAGGATCGCGTTCGGGAACAGCGTGGTAACGCTCGAGATGAGGTAGGCCAGCAGCATCGCGCTGACGGCGGTGACCACGTAGGTCTCGAACAGGTCGGCGGCCATGCCCGCGCAGTCCCCGACATTGTCGCCCACATTGTCGGCAATCACGCCGGGGTTGCGGGGGTCGTCCTCCGGGATCCCGGTTTCCACCTTGCCGATGAGATCGGTTCCGACATCCGCGCCCTTGGTGTAGATGCCCCCGCCCACCCGGGCGAAAAGGCTCATGAGCGAGGCGCCGAACAGGAGGCCGATCATGTTCAGCACATTGCCTTGGAACAGCACGTAGAATCCGATGAGCTCGAGAAGGGCGAGGCCGGCCACGCTGAGGCCGGTGACGGTCCCGCCTTGGAAGGCAAACCGCATCGTTCCGGCCAGGTCGCCGCCCCGGGCCTTGGCGGCCGTCCGGACGTTCGCCCGGACGCTGACCAGCATGCCGACCGCGCCCGCCAGGGCGCTCCCGGCGGCCCCGAAGACGAAGCCCACCGCGTAGGGGGTGCCGACCCCCGTGATCCCGAAGGCCAGCGCGATCACGACCGCCAGAACGGCAGCGACGGCAAAGACGACGGTATACTCGCGGCGGAGGAAGGCCACCGCCCCCTCCCGGATCGCCTGCGCGATGCCCCGCATCTTCTCGTCGCCGTCGTCCTGCCGGAGTACGAGGACCGTCTGCAGCGCGGCGTAGACCAGGGCCAGGGCCGCGGCCAAAAAAATCAAGAGCTCCAGTTGAGTCGTCGAAATCCCCACGGTATCCCCCGAAATGGTGGGACGCGGCAACCCGATACCCTATTAAGTCTTACCCCGCGCCCTCGGCGGCTCCCTTCGGCGCGGCCGCCGATCGCCACCCGTCAGGGATCGAAGGAGCGGCTTCGGATGGCGCCCTCGATGCGCGCGATCCCTTCGGCGACCGGCACGACGAGGGAACCCTTGGTCCCCCGGATCCGAAGGGCCACCGTAGCGTCCTGCGCTTCGCGGTCCCCGAAGACCGCGATGTACGGGATCCGTTCGATCTCGGCCGACCGGATCCGCTTGGGCAGACTCTCGGTGCTCTCCGAGCGGTCGACCCGGATCCCCCGCTGCCGGAGCCCCTCCAGGAATGCCTGGGCGGCCGCCGAATGCGCCTCGGCGATGGGCAGGACCCGGACCTGGACCGGGGAGAGCCAGGGGGGCAGTCGGCCGCTGGTGTGTTCCAGCAGGACGCCGATGAACCGTTCCCACGACCCCAGGATCGTCCGGTGGATGACCACCGGGGTATGCATCTGTCCGTCGGCCCCTTGGTATTCCAGCCCGAACCGCTTCGGGGTCTGGTAGTCCAACTGGATCGTACCGGTCTGCCAGGGGCGGCCGAGGCTGTCCTTGAGGTGGATGTCGATCTTGGGTCCGTAGAACGCGCCTTCGCCGGGCGAGATCCGGTACGGCACATTGGCCTCCTCAAGGAGCCGCCGAAGCGTATTTTCGGCGGCCGTCCACTGGGCGACGTCGCCCAGGGCTCCCGGAGGGCGGGTCGAGAGCTCGTAGCTCCACTCGAAACGGAAGGTGGTGAACGCACTGCGCACCCACTCGAGGAGGGTCCGGATCTCCGGCTCGATCTGGTCTTCGGTCACGAACAGATGGGCGTCGTCCTGGACGAACTCGCGGACCCGGGTGAGCCCATGCAGGGTACCGCTGGCCTCACGCCGGTGCAGGGGCGCGAACTCGGCCCAGCGCAGCGGCAGCTCCCGGTAGCTTCGGCTCCGAGAACGGAAGATCAGCATCGACCCCGGGCAGTTCATCGGCTTCCAGCCGAAGACCCGGTCGTCGACCGTGGAGAGGAAGATGTTCTCCCGGTAATGCTCCCAGTGGCCGCTCGTCTCGAAGACCGATTGGGGGAACATGAGGGGCGTCCGGACCTCGGAATAGCCGGCCGCCGCGAGATGCTCGGTCACGTACCGCTCCAACTCCCGGACCACGACCATCCCCCGGGGCAGCCAGATGGGGAAGCCGGGCACCTCCTCGAGGAACAACGCGAGCTCCAGACGCTGGGCGAGTCCCCGATGGTCCCGGGCCTCCGCCTCCTGACGCTGCCGGAGGTACTGGTCGCGCAGGGCCACGGTCGGAAAGCCGACGCCTCGGATCCTCTGGAGCATCGGGCCATCCTCCCGGCCGCCGTCGTGGACGGCCGACACGCCCAGAAGGTGGAGCCCAGCGAGCCAGCTCGTGTCGGGAACGTGGGGCCCCCGGCACAGGTCGACGAACGAACCGGTGGAATAGACCGAAACGACGGGGTCCGGCGTATCGGCAAGGTAGCGGAGCTTGTGGGGATTGGCCGCGAACAGCCGCCGGGCTTCGTCGATCGGCAGTTCCCGACGGACGAACGGCTCCTTCAGGTGGATGGCCTCCTGGATTCGTGTCCGGATGGCCTCCAGATCATCGGCCGTCAGCGGACGGACATCGAAGTCGTAAAAGAACCCCTCGTCGGTAGGGGGGCCGTGGGTGGGTAGGGCGGAAGGCACGGTCTCCAGAAGGGCTTTGGCGACGAGGTGGGCCGACGAGTGCTGGAGGATGTCCCGGCCGGCACGATCCTCGAAGGTCAGCGGTCGAAGGCTCCCCGACCGGTCGAGCGGGGTAGCGAGATCGATCGGCCGGTCCTGGTAGATCGCCGCCAACACCGAGCCGGAGAGGGTCGGGTTCCAGAGGCGAAGGACCTCTGACGCGGAGGTCCCGGGCGGCACCTCGAACTGTTGTCCGTCCGGAAGGGTCAGGGCAATGCGCACCGGATCCGGCATCCGAAGGAAGCCAGCCCTGCCTCGCCTAAAGGTTTGGGGCTCCGGGTCCGACGCGGGGGGCGCTTAGATCGGCGCTCCGCAGGAGCGGCACTTGGTCTCGGAGGGTGGGCTCAGCCCGCCGCAATATCGGCAGCGGAAGACGACGGCCGGGGCCGCGGGTGAAGGCGGGGGCGGAGGGACTCCTGGGGCCTCCGGCCGCGGGAGCGCAGGACCCGGAGGGGGCGGTGGGGGGAGATCGGGGAGTTTCTCCCGGGCGGCGATGATCGCCAAGGAGAGGGCGTCAGGGTCCTGGAGCCGGAGTTTCCACTGGCCATAGGGTCCCTCCAGGTGAAGGACCGGGCTTCCGAGGCGGGGCCGCCCTACGGCCACGTTTCTCAGGAGCGGCAGGGGGATCAGGAAGGCGATCCGAACCTCGGAAGCCGAAACGACCCCCCGACCTTGGATCTCAAACAGGACACGACGGTCGGTCAAATAGAAGGTCCCGTACTGCGTGCCGGGTGCGTCGAGCAGGTAGCCCGGCTGCTGCGCCAGCATCGTCTCCCCACGGTTCAGCAGCACCCAACGCCCCCCCGGGGAGGTCCGGTCGACCTCCCAGCCACCCTGAAGCCGGAGCGGCGGGTTGCCAGATCCACGACGGTCATCGGTGACCGTCCGGGACTCCACCGGCGCCGGCCGGTCAGACCGGGCGCTCGTCCCGGAAGTACGCGCAGAGAAGGTGGCAGACGACCAGGTGGGCGTCTTCGATATGCTGCATGTCGTTCGAGGGGACCACCACCGAGTGGTCGCACAGGGCCTTCATCTTGCCGCCGCCCGTCCCAATCAGCCCGACCGTCACCATGCCGAGCTTGCGAGCTTCCTCCAGTCCCCGCAGCACGTTCGGGGAGTTGCCGCTGCCGGAGATGCCGAGAGCCACATCCCCCGGGGTGCCCAGGTTCTTGATCTGCTCCGCAAAGATCTCGGCGTAGCTCAGGTCGTTCGCCCAGGCCAGCATCGTGGGGATCGGGTCCGAAAGGGACACACAGCGGAATCGGCGGTTGTTTCCGACAATCGTGAGCTTGGCCAGGTCATTGGCCATGTGGCTGCTGGTGGAGGCGCTCCCGCCGTTCCCGAAGAAGTAGAGCGTCTTTCCGGCCGCCCGGGCCTTCGAAAACACCTCGACCAAGGTCGCGATGCCTTCCGCCAGATAGGGCGCCTGAACAGAGTGGACGGTCTGCTGGACGTAGCTCTCGGTATACTGCTGGGGACTTCGGGCCATGGTGGGACTCCTCTCCTTGGATGACCGCCTTGCGGATCGGGGCTCGAACCCGTTCCGGCCGGCCTCGTCCCCGACATCGGTTCCCTCCTACTTCAAGATTCGCCCCCGAAGGGCCCCCGGGCCCCCGCCCCGCAAGCGCGGCCGTGCTCGGCGTACTCAGCTCGCCCATCATTCATCATGTGTCAGCTGGTTCTAGGTTTCATCATCGTACGCCGGCTTCGACCGGGCCCTCCGCCTACGCAGAGTTCGCCCGCATCTCCTCCTCCGTCCAGTGGTAGATCCCGACCTGCCCCCCGGCCGCTTTGAGGCGCTCGGCGTCGGTGCGTTCGAACACCCCGTCCAGATAGACGGTGCCGCCCGAACTGAGCTCACGTACGAGACCCCAGTCGATGGCCGTGTTCCGCGGGCTGAGAATCACATCGATCGGGGCGACCTCCCGAACCCGGGTCACCAGGTCCGGAATGCCTCGGGACCCCCAGTCGGGGTGGACCGGGCTGAGTCCCTGGTCGCTCCACTCCACCTCAAACAGGATCGAAGGGGACAGCTTCCAGGCGCGCTCGAGTTCTTCGGGACCGTGGAGCTGGACGCTCGATAGCACGACGCGGGTCGCCCCCGCGACAAAGATGTCGATCGACTGATCCGCGGTTCGTACCCCGGCGTCGACCCACAGCTCGAGGTCCCGCGCCAGCTCCTGAAGATACTCCACCTGGGGGTCGCCTCGTTCGACCCCATTGAGGTCGACCACATAGAGCGGGGACTTGGGGGGCAGTCGATCGACCAGATCGAACGGGTCGATGGGCTCGCCCTCGGCCGTCCGGGCCACGGTCGGACCCTGCTCCCCGGGGACCATGACCTGCCCGTTGAGAAGAAGGAGGCACGGGATGAGGGAGAACTCCGAAGAAGGGCGAGCGGGCGAGGGGGTTCCGGGAAGCGCGGGCACGCTCCGCCCACGCCCCCCGCCCCTATCCCCTTTCCGCCGTCCAGGGGGGAAGCCTTTAGGGCGCCGCGCATCTTCGCCCTTGGTCCGGAGGCCGAGGGCAGCTGACGGTGGAGGTCCCACGGGGCCGACGCTGAGGAAAGTCCCCTCTCCAGGAACCACGGGGTCGGGCGGGAGCCCGACGGGCGAGAGTCCGAGCAACGGAGCAGAAACGACACAGCCGTGAGGAACGATGAAGATCCCGGATCGGAGGCTCCTCAAGGATATGGTGAAACGGCCGACTCCCCGGGAGCAAGCCCGAGAAGGCGGGTGGAAGCGGTTCCCTGACCGCCGAGAAGAGCGCGGAGTCGAATGCTGCCTGAAACCGAAAGGGGCTTACTACGGCGACCGGACCGCACCGGCGCAGGCGCGCCGGTGCCCCCAGGGCACCGGGAGGGAGATCCGACGATGAGCCGCCCGAGTCGAGGGGTGCCCCACGGGTTCGCAACCGTTATGCCCCGCCACTCCTCGTAGCGTAGGATGCGGCTGGCGGGGCGCGACCTGGTCGCCATCGAAGACCTGGATCGGCCCGTCATTGAGGAGTTGCTGGACTCCGCTCGGAGCCTTATCCCCGCGGCGGAGGGGACCGCCGCGCCACGGACCCTGGAGGGCAAACTGGTCGCCATGGCCTTCCTGGAGCCGTCCACCCGGACCCGACTTTCGTTCGAGGCCGCGGTCCAGAGGCTCGGGGGTCGGTGTGTCACGATCGCCGACCCGGCCGCCACATCGATCCGCAAGGGGGAGACGCTCTCGGACACCATCCGCATGATCAGTTCCTATTCGGACGCCTTGGTTCTCCGACACCCCAACAGCGGAGCCGCCCGGCTGGCCGCGGATCTCTCCGACCGGCCGGTCATCAATGCCGGGGATGGATCCCACCAGCACCCGACCCAGACGTTGACCGATCTCGCGGCCATCCGCGAAGCCCACGGCACTCTGAGCGGACTTCGGATCGTGGTCCTCGGGGATCTCAAGTACGGTCGGGCAGTCCACTCACTGATCTGGGCGCTCGCCCTCTTCGGGAACGAGATCGTCCTCACCTCGCCTCCGAGCCTCCGTCTTCCGGAGAGTGCCCGTCACCGGCTGCGGGCCCTGGGGGCACGGGTCCAGGAGGAGCCGGAGTTGTCTCGGGCCCTGGCCGGGGCGGACATCCTGTATGTGACCCGGATCCAGCGGGAACGGTTTCCGGACGAAACCGAGTACCGGAAGGTGGCGGGCTCCTACCGGATCGACCGGACCACGCTCGATGCCGTCGGTCCCGGCCTTCGGGTCCTGCACCCGCTACCCCGCTTGGGGGAGATCGCCCCCGAGGTCGACCGCACCCCGCATGCCCTCTACTTCCGACAGGCGTTCCTCGGGGTTCCGGTACGGATGGCCTTGCTCCAGGCGATCCTGGGGGAGGGTGGCTGATGGAATCCGGCCCGGCGCGCGAACTCAAGATCACCCCGATCCGCAACGGAACGGTGATCGACCACATTCCGGAAGGACTGGCCCTGGAGGTGCTCCGGATCGTCGGGGGGGGCCGGCTGGGCCGCGACTCCACGGTCAGCATTGCCCTGCATGTCCGATCGGCGAAGCAGGAGTGGAAGGACATCCTCAAGGTCGAGAACGTCGAGATCTCGGACCGTGCCGCGAACGCCATCGCGCTGCTGGCCCCGTCGGCCACCATATCGATCATTCGCGAGTATACCGTTCGGGAGAAGCACCCGGTCTCCCTCCCGGACCGAATCGACGGGATCCTCCGGTGCCCCAACCTCGAATGCATCACCAATCAAGCCGAACCGGTCGAAAGCTCCTTTGAGGTCATCCATCAGCGGCCGATCCGGCTGCGCTGCCGGTACTGCGACGAACTGGTGACCAACTTCCTCCCCCAGCTGCCCTAGGACGAACCTTGGGGTTCGCCGAGCTCATCGGAGTCGCCACCGTCCTCGGATTGATCGGCGGATTCGAGCTGGTCGATCGGAGCAACCTGAGCCTGATCGCCTACAGCGCCCGTCACGACCCGTGGCGCTCCTGGATCGGCGCCAGCCTGGCGTTCGTGCTGGTCTCGGCGATCGCGGTATTCATCGGAGCCCTCCTGCTGGGGTTCCTCGGCGCCGACCACCTGGAGGAGGTCCGCGCCGGGGGCGGGGCGATCCTCATCGCCTACGCCGTGTACCTCTGGCTTCATCTGGATCGGGTCGAGGGTCCCGAGCCCGCCCCCACCAGCCATTCCACGATGACGGGAGCGTTCCTCCTGATTTTCCTCCTCGAGCTGGGCGACACCACGATGATCCTTCAGGTCATCCTGGTCGCCAACTTCGGGGTGGCGGTGGTCTTCGGAGCGGGCGCGACCGCGCTCGTTCTGGTCGCGGCATTGGCCTGCTTTGTCGGTTCCCGGATCGGTGCGCGAATCCCCCGACGCACGCTCGACCGTGCCCTCGTGATCATCCTCCTCATCGTGGGGGCCGGGACCATCGTTTACGCCGGGGTATCGGGACTGGCCGGGTCGATCGGCTGAAGATCGCCCCAAGGGGGGGCCGGTCACTCCCCGCCCCAGGGTCCGGCGCGAGCCGTTAATAGGTCGGATCGGATGGTCGGGCGTGTCGCCCAAGGTTGCCGTGCGAAGATCGAAATTCCTGCGCGAACCGGTCCGACCCGTGGACGTCACCCGGGCCGGCAGCGTCGGGGATCTGCTCCACCAGTTCCGGGACAGCTCGATCCAGGCCCGAAACCTCGGCCGCGCCCTTGAGGTCTGGGAGAACGCGCTCACCGATCGGAAACGGCCGACGATCCTCCTGGGTCTCGCCGGTCCGCTGATCGCCGCCGGACTGCGCAAGGTCCTGCGGGACCTCATCGACTGGGGTCTGGTCGATGTGGTCGTGTCCACCGGCGCGATCATGTACCAGGATCTGTACCAGACCGTCGGGGGCCAGCATTGGAAGGGCAACCCCCGGGCCGACGATGTCCAGCTGCGGAGCCTCTACCTCGACCGGATCTACGACACCTATGTCGATGAGCTCAAGTTCGAGGAGACCGATCGGGCGATCGGAGCGGCCACCGAGGAGTTTCCGCAGCGCCCGGCCTCCTCCCGGGAGTTCTTCGAGTTCCTCGGGCGGAAGTACTCGAGCCCGGAGTCGATCCTTTCGACCGCCGCACGGCGGGGGATCCCCATTTTCTCTCCCGCGCTCATCGACAGTTCGATCGGCATCGGCCTTACCCTCTACTACCAGAAGAACCGTCGCCGCGCCGACCGGTTCATCCTCGACTCGATCCGGGACAACTACGAGCTGGTTCAGATCCTGGGGCAGTCGCCCCGCACGGCCGTGGTCTACATCGGTGGGGGCACACCCAAGAACTGGATCAACGACGGGATCGTCATGGCCAACTACGCGTTCGGCCGGGAGGGCGAGGGCCACTACTACGCCCTCCAGCTGACCACCGATGTCCCGCACTGGGGCGGACTTTCCGGTAGCACGCTGGACGAGGCCCAGTCGTGGGGCAAGATCTCCCCCACCGCCACTCGGGCCATGGCCCATCTCGACGCGTCCATCGGTCTCCCGTTGCTTGCGGGAGCGCTCTGGGACCGACGCCGCGTCTGGCAGCCGCGTCCCCGGCTCCGGTTCGACTGGTCGGGCGACGAGGTGCGGATCCGCCGCACCCGTCGTTAGTCCGCGCTCCTTACGGAGGCAGATCGTCCGTCTCGGTCAGCCAGGTTTCCGAGAGGTCTTCGTCGACGTCCATCTCGGGTGGATCCTCGGCCGGGGTGGACGGGGGCCGACGTCGCCAGGCCATGACCAGCGCCACCGACAGAGCCACGGCGGTGGCGAGGAGCACACCGATCAGGATGATCCCCAGGGGCCCGATATAGTTGAAGGGAGTTGAGGCCGGCGCCGCCGGCAATGCGGTCATTCCGATGGTCAGGTTTTGGGTGGCCCCGGAGCGGATCGAAACATTCGTGAAGTACGGCGCGAAACCGGTCGCCAGCGCCACGATCGGATAGACGCCCGGGGCGAGGGGAAGGGCAACGGTGCCGTTGGCCGAGAGGTTGACGCGTTGTCCCCCGATGGTAAGGTCCGCCTGGCGGGGGAGGACCTGAAGCTCCAGTCGCCCGGGCGTCGTGGAGACAAAGACGATCGCCCGTCCATAACCCAGAGCCGTCAGGGTGAACGACCCCGAGGCCGGCGTGGGGGAGAATCCCCCCGCCCCGACCGTGAATGAAAAGGTCCCGGCCGGCAGCGAGAAGTTGACCCAGCTGCCCGTCGAGGTCCCGGAGAGGCGGCTTTCGTTGGCCGCGGTCAGGTTGACCCACCAGCGGTTTCCCATTGGGAGGCCGGATTCGGCGAACGCGACCGAGGCGCGCGCCGGTCGGAAGAGGAAGGCCTGGCTGGTGTTCTGGGGCCCTGCGATCACCGCCCCGAAACCGGGCGTTACCGTGTAACCCACTGCGCTGGCCGCGAACAGGTAGGTCCCTCCCGGCCCGAATACGCTCAGAGTGGGGACGGTGATCGTGTTCCGCACCACCGTTCCGTTCGGGTCGGTCAGGTTCAAGACCCAGGCCGATCCGGTCGCCAGTCCCACGGCGGTGAAATTCATGCGGTAGACGGCCTGCCGAAACGAAACGTTCCCTCGATAACCCGATGGCCCCAGCACAAATTGGTTAGACAGATTGGCGGGCCCATATCCCGTGCTCGACGTTCCCACAGAATACTGGTAGGTCCCGGGAAACCCGGTCCAGTTGACGGTGGGCCCCCGAGAAAAGTAGGACCGGTAGCCTGAGCCATTCGTTACATTTGCCCACCAGAGAGCCCCCGAAGGAAGGCCGGTTTCACGAATCAGAACCGGGCAATTGTAGTGGTAGTCCAGGGTGACGTTGATCGGCGCATTTACCACCGTAAAGTTCCCGTACCTTGGGCCGGAATAGCTAGCAGGTACCGATACGATGTAGTCTTGTGTGCCCACAGGGGCGCTCGCCTTGATAACGGATGTATTTGTTGTGAAAACGACGCTGTTGATAGAGACGGACCAGGTAGTGCTGTTGGCAAGGCCGGCTTCGCGAAACGTTACAACATAGGAGGAGGCTGCGTTGGACGTTGCCCCTGGAAAGGGGGCACCCGGCAGATGCAGAACTGCGGGCCCAAACAGTCCGAATACTATGAGAATGGAGAGCGCTGCCGCTGGTAGGATGACCTTCCGGCTAGGTCGCCTTGGGAACCGGCCTTGACGGCGAACCGCTGGGTTGGTGGAGCTGACGAGCGCCACTGGTGCCTTGAAGGGAGCCCGGTTAATAGTCCATTCGGTGGAACCGGACGGAGCGCCCGATTTCCGGTCCCATTGCCACCCCTTCGCCGTACCGAAGTCCTTCGGCGGGTCCCGCTGACTGCCTGACCCAATGTGACGAACGGCCGCAGTTAGAGGGGAGGCGAAATTACATATGCGAACTTCGCTCGCTGGATTGCTCCATGAGTGCGAGTACCTGCGCCCAGTGTCACGGACCAGTCGAGAAGGGTTTCGTCTCTACTACCAACGGATCTGGCCTGTTCTGGTCTCACTCGGCGGCCGAGCGTCGTCTGCGGCCGACCGACCTAGAGGTGCTCGTTCCGACGGGGTTCTCCGGCACCTTTTCGGCCAACTTGGCCGGGGAACGGTGCCGATCCTGCGGGACCATCCTGCTTCGGGTGAAGTAAGGGAACCGATGATCTATCCCGAGCCTGAAGCCCCAATCGGTCGTACCGAGGGGGGGAGCGCCTATGGCCACTAAGCGGCCTCCGCACGACTTCGGGTTGACGGGAATCGACCATGCCGATCTGCTGGTCCGGGATCTGACGAAGGCAGTGCGGTTCTTCACGGAGCAGATGGGAATGTCCCTGATTGCGAGCGCCCCGGCCTATGCCGTAGTTCAGTGTGGGGAGCAGACCCTGGGTCTACGCTGCCTGGCCCCGGGGAGTCCCAAGCCTGGAGCTCAGCGGGTTGCGCTCCGTGTCAATGAGTGGCTGGGTCTCCGTAACCGGGTGATGAGGAGCCGGGCCGTCATTCAGGACGAACGAGAGGACGAGGCCGGCCGTACCCTGAGCCTTCGGGGGCCGGACGGCCTCCAGATCGACCTAGTCTGGCGGGCCTGACGTTGCCGCAGGGTCGGAGGAATCGGTCGGGGCCCGGAGCGTTCGTTCAGTAGGAACGTCCCGTGTATAAGGAGTCGGGCCGTGGTCATCGGAGCCAGTAGTGCACCTATGGGAGGAACCTCCTTGGCCCCACGGGCAGCTTCTGTGGCCCTGCTTCAACGCAGTCGGGCGGTGCTGCGGGTTCCCGGAGGGTGGGTCTTGGCGGCGAGCATCGCCATCGGCTACGCCTTGGTGGCGATGTTCTTTGGTGGCATGATCGTGCTCGGGACGGTCCGGTCCCAGTACGGCCTCTTCGTGCTGTGGGGAAGCGGAACGGGCCAGGCCCCGTGGAATTATCCGGGCCTTCTGTTGGTCGCCCCATGGGGCGTTGTGACACTACCCTTCTTTGCGACCGTCGCGATGGTGGTGGTTTCCGCCGGCGTCGGCCTCGGGATGGGGGTGGCGGTCCTCCTGACCGTCCGGCTATTGAGGAGCCGCCGGAGCGAGGCTGCGGGAGCCACCGCGCTCGGATCGGTGGCCGGTCTCTCCCCGGCCATCATCGCGTTCATCACCCTCGGCGCCTGTTGTTCGACCTCGGCGGCGGCCACTGCCGGGATCACCCTGATCGCCCATGCCAGCGGGACCACCTCGTACAACCTGCTTGCGAACAGCTGGTATCTCGGGGTCTTCCAGATGGCGGTGTTGTGGGTCGCCCTGATTGCCCAGGAGCAGTTGATCTCCGTCTACGGCGCCCTGTGGGGAGCTGAGACCAGCCCGCAGCCCGCGCCGGCCATGCCCCCGCTTTCGCCTCGTTTTGCCCTAGGGGGTGTCCTCCGGATCGCCCTCTTGGGCACCGCGGTCCTGATGGCTATGACGATGGTCGCCCAATGGATCAATATTCCCCCATTCGGGGCGTCGGCCGCGGTGCTGGGGGGCTGGATGTTCCAGTACGCCCTGGTCCCCGCCCTGATCGGGGCGGCCGCTCTGGCTCCCTTGGCCGTCTCTCGGTGGGTGGCGTGGCAGGGCCGCTCCCGGTGGGTTCCGGGGCTGCTCCGCGGCCTCCTGCTCGTGGGCGGCCTTACCTTGGCCCTTGGACTGCCTCCCCCTCTGTCGTCTTCGGGGTGGTATGGGTGGGTCAATCTCCTACTCGGCGCGGTGGGCGCCCCCGCGAGCTGGGGAGCCGTCACTTCCGGGGGGAGTGTATCCATCGGGCTGGCGCTCCGCTGGGGGTTTGAGTATCTGCTCCTGGGAGGCTATGCGATCCTGCTGGCCGTGCGCCCCCACTTGGCGCTCCGGCCGCTGCTCTGGACCGTGGCCCGTCACTCCCCGGCCAGCCCCAGCCCTGCGATGGCGAGCGGATCGGCCCCGACTCAATAGGCCCACGGGCCCGGCGGAGGCGGGAGCTCGATGGATCTCACCGGAACGGTCGTCCTGAGCCTCCTGGCTGCCGCCATGGCCTACACGACAGCCGTCCTGGTCCGGTGGGCGGCCTCGGCCCGGACGGCGTCGTATGCGGGGGCGATCCTGTTCCTCCTGGCCATGATGGCCGCGATGTTCGCGGGCGCCCTCATCTACTTCCTGAACCCGAGTTCGGTCTCGCTCGCCGAGGGCTTCTGGTTCGCGGCCATTCTGATGTCGGCGTTCGTCTTCCCCCTGATCTACGTCCTGACCCGAGAGGTCCGCCTCCGAGCCGCCCACGGGACTCCCCCTCCGGACGCCCCCTTCCGTCCGGCGGGCTACGTCGTCGGAACGATCGGCTTGGTCCTGGTCAATGAGTTCCTGATGGGATGGGTCTTCTCCCTGGCCGCCGGCCTATCGATCCCCCTGAACCAGGGGGCGGTCCCGTTCCTCGAGTCGGTGGTCGTCTCGCCCTGGTTCATCTTCACGATGGGCGGCGAGATGCTGCTGAGTGCCCACTTCCTCCGGGCGCGGATCCGGCCGGAGATCCGGATCGTCCTGCTGCTCCAGGGCCTGTTGATGGTCTTGTCCCCGCCGGCCCTGGCGTCCGGGGCCTGGGTGGCGGTGGCCGTGTACGGGGGCAGCGCGGTCATGATCGCGTTCGTGATCTACCTGCTCGAATTCGTGGCCCGTCACGAGGAGTTTCCCCGGGGGTTCGCGACCTATGCCCTCCTCCTGGTGGGCCTCTACGCGTTCATGATGGCGGGGCTCTACCTCTGGGTGGCGTACGGTTGGCTGCCCCTGTTCGCCCTCGTCCTCATCCTCGAGATGGTACTGTTCTTCGACGCGCTCCTCGGGCTGGACCGGTTTTCCGACGGCCCATCCTGGGCGTGGGCGAGATCCCCCCGATGGACCTTCGGGCTCCTCGGAACGGTCTTTGTCACCGAGGTGTTCATGGGCGCCCTCCTCGATGTCCAGGTGACCGGCGGGGCCTGGCTCAGCACGGTCCCGGCCCTGCCCCTGATGGGACCCCCGCTCGCCGTGGGAGCGCACCTCTTCGCCAACGCATTCTGGTGGCTCGCCACCGTCACGGCCTCGGCGTGGTTCCTCGTGATGATGGGCATCGAGATGGGGGCTCTGGTCTACTTCAAGATCCGGGAGACCCGCCACCGGGAGCTGCGGCTCCGACTCTGGATCCTGGTCGGGGTCTTCGCTTCCACCACCGTGCTCATCCCCGGATTCTGGTCCACGATTCCCGGCGTCCCGGCCCTGGCCACCCTCCCGTTTCTGGGATGGACGATGGGGATCGGGAGCGGGGGAGCCCTCGCCGCCTCGGTGATCCTGGCCGTGCTCGGGACCTACCTGCTGGTCGCGGGCCTCTGCTTTCTCTTTGGACGGAGGGCGCTCTGTTCGGTGCTCTGCGGGATGGCCCCGCTGATGTACCAAGGAACGCTGATGGACGGGATGAAGTCGTTCAACCGGAGTTCCCCGGTCGGACACAAGTACCTGGGGAGCCGGTTTTCGGCCGCCTTCTCGATCACCGGCGCGGTCGCCCTCACGGCCGTTCTGAGCGTCACCGTACTCTCGTACCTGGACTCCATCGGTTCACTCCATGTGGCGATTGCCGGGGCCGACCCGACGGTCTTCCTCTACAACCTCAACTTCGGGGTGGTCTGGTATCTCCTCTTCGTGACGGTCCCCTTCGTTGGGACCTACAACTGCGTCACGCTCGGCTGGTGCCACTGGGGCATGGTGGGTCAAGCCGTCTCGAACCGCCGGTTGGGCCTGTTCCGGCTCAAGGTCAAGGACCGGGAGGTCTGCAAGGCATGCACCACCCTGGACTGTGCTCGGGCCTGCCCGATCGGGCTCGTCGACATGCCCGGGTATTTCCGAACCCAGGGGGAGTTCCGGAGTTCCAAGTGCTGCGGTGTGGGGGACTGCATCGAGTCCTGCCCGTACGACAACATCTACATCCATGACGTGCGACACTGGATCCGGGCGCGGTTCGGCCGCCCCGCTTCCCGCCTCCCGGCCCTCTCCCCCCGGGACACCCAGCTGCCGATGGTACGGTCCGCGCCCCCCAATCGCTCGGCGCCGCTGGCCAAGTGAGTCGTCCCGCGCCGCTCGCTCAGTCGCCGAGGGATCGATGGGCTGAGGCCTCCACCGGCTCGGCCGGGGAAGGGTCGGGCAGGACCGGGCCCCCCCGAGGGTAGGGAGCCACGGGGATCATCCCCCAGCTGGGCCGGCCGTGGGTCTCGGGGAGCGGCTCCAGACGGGAGTAGCCCTCCCAAAGAATGAAGGCAAACTCCCCGGTCATGACCGCGGCCATGACCCCGCCGAACCCGAGGGCGGCCGAGGTCCCGGGCGCGAGGATCACCAGGTAGCCGGCGATGGAGGTCGCCAGGAACGAAAGCACGATCCACCCGGGCAGACCCAAGCCGCCGCTGCTGGGCAGCGGCGTCGACCATGCTTGGTAGGCCAGAAGGGCGAAGGTCACCAACATCGCCCCGGTCATCAGGACGGCCCCGGTCAGCGGAGCGACCACCACCCAGGGTGCCACAACCCCGGAGAGCGTGAGCCCGAGGAGCGGCCGCCGAACCGAGGGCCGCAGCGGGATCCAGAACAGCATCGCCACCATGGCGGCGACCATCGACCAGAGGAACCAGATGGTCGTGAAGGTGCCGGCCATCACCGGAAGGAAGGCGTAGAGATCTGAGGCCCCCACCGTGAACAGGACACCCATCAGGATCTCGGCAGTGGTGGCCAGGAGGGCGATCAGGATGGGCCAGAACGGGTTCCGGGGATTCATTGGGCGGTCCCGTAGGAGGATGACCCCGATGACCCAGAAGCCGAGCGGCGCCATCATCATGAAGTTAAAGGCCCAGAAGACGGCCGTGTAGGTGCTGTAGTTGGGTGAGAGGATGACGTACAGGCAGGCCATCAGGAGGCCCGCGGAACCGATCAGGGCCGACCCGGCGATGAGCATGCGGGTCAACGTGGGCGGAGCGCCGGATCGCGGGACCAGCTGGGTCAGGAGATAGACCTCCACCACGACCATGGGGATCGCGACGAGGGCAAAGGGAAGCATCCCCGGTGTGTACAAGAGCACCGAACCGGACACCCGAGCCTCCGATCCCCGAGGTCACGGACCGCTTTTGAGGAGGGGTACGTACCGATCAGGCCCGAACTTCGCCCGGCAGGGGAACCCGGCGCTCCACGAAGTAGTGGATACTCGAGGTGCCCGGATGGAAGCGGAAGCTGTGGGGAACCTGGGCCGGAATCCAGTGGGTGGTCCCGGCGGGATGGGCTTCGGTGCGGCCGTCGATCGTCATGTCGATCCGGCCCTCGACCACCACGCCCCACTCCACGTCGTGAGTATGGGTCGGGACCGATACCTCCGGCCGGCCGGGAGGCAACTCGAAAAAGAGCACCTGGCTCGACCCGTTGTCGTGAATGTAGATGTCGATCCCGGCAAGGTTACCCTTGGGAAGACGCCGGACCGACTCGGGAAACGGCATGACTACCGTCGGGTCCGGGCGACCGGGGGGGCCAACTTCCCGGCGGCCGGGACGGGGGTGAGCCACTCCCCGTAGTTGGGATCCTCTCCGTGGACGACCCGCATGTATCGGGCGGCGATCTCCCGAGTGATGGGCCCGGTCTTCCCGTCCCCGATCTGATGACGTCCCACCTCCCGCACGGGGGCGATCTCGGCGTAGGTCCCCGAGAAGAACACCTCATCAGCCGTCAGCAGCTCGTTGACCGAAATCAAACGCTCGACGCACTCCAGTCCGAGATCCTTGGCAATGCGCAGCACAGAGTCCCGGGTGACACCGAGGAGAATCTCCGACGGCGGCCCAGGGGTGTAGACTACGCCGTCCCGGACCAGGAAGACGTTTTCGCCGGTACCCTCCGCGACGTAGCCGTTCGTATCCAGTAGGATGGCCTCATCGTAGCCGTCGGTCTGGGCGTCGACTCCGGCGATGTACCCGTTAAGGTAGTTCCCGTTCGCCTTCGCAAAGGAAGGCAATCCATCCGATCGGGGCTTCCGGAAGGGGGAGATCTTCGCCCGAACCCCGGTCTCGGAGGCCTCGCCCA
>JAJYWS010000011.1 GCA_021791335.1 Thermoplasmata archaeon | reverse complement strand
AGCCGGATGTCCTTCTCGAGCAGCTCTTGGTCCTTCACGCCCAAGTGCTGGGCGAGCATCGGAACGAACGGCCTCACGGACGTTCCTCGACGGCCCGACGGACCTCCTCCGGGTAGTGGGAAAGGTACCGACGGACCTTGCGGGCGTCTACGGAGGCGAGGTGTTCCGCCCACCCCCGGCCGGTCGCGTGCCCCTTCCGGGCCCGCCACAAGTCGAGGTACGCGAGGTCGAGGACCGTCTTCTCCGGGTCGCTGATTCGGTAGTGCCCCCGACGTTCCAGCCCGAAGCCGAAGAGTTTCGGACCCCACTTGTGGATGACGAAACGGCGGACTCCGATCGGCACCCCATGGATCCGATAGAGCGAGCGGCTCACGACCGTCTCCTCGCGGCGGTCCTCGTGGGTGAGGCCGTTGAGGCGGAGGGCCGTCGCGAGCCCGAAGTACCACTCCCGAACCCCCTTCGCCCGAGCTGCGAGCGCGAAGAGCTCCAGCGGATTGTACCGCTCGGTGCGGAGTCGGACCTCTTCCGGGGTCCGAACGTAGTAGAAGCCGCGGAAGAGGGGAAGCAGGTATCCCTCCCGGCGAAGATGCCGGACGGCATGTTCCGGCCGGAGCCCGATCCGCCGAGCCATCTCTCGAAACTGATTCGAGGTCAGCAGTTCCCGCCCCTCTCGGACGGGAATCTCCCAAAGAGTCGTGCTGGGGGGCAATTTAGTCATATCTCAATGGGACAACTAACGTCCTCCTGTGATATAAATGTCCCTGCTCCGTCAACGACCCGACACTGAGGTCGCGTCGAGATCGAGGGGTGCGCCAGCCCCCCACCTTCGATGTAGGGTTTTCGCCTCGTTGGGCAGCCCGGATTCTTTGTCCTCAGCGAGAGATCCGTCCTGAGCTCTCGGAGCTGACGGGCCCCTCAGAGTGATTTCGCGTCCTGCGGCTGAGCGAGCCGAGTGCAACCGGAAGGCTCGTGCGGCCGTGAAGTCGTCCGAGTCGATCGACCAGCTACTTCCTCGACCGTCGTTCGGCCGGGCGCACCCGTTCGACTCGGAGAAGGACCGATCTCCCTACCGGAGCCGGTTCCAGGGTCGCTCGGTCTCATCATCCATCCCCCCCTACCACCTCCTCGAAGGTCTTCATTCTGGCCAAGACTCCGACCCCCGCTTCGTGGCCGGCCTCCGCCCTTCAATGGATGTGGTCGGCCCTCCACATCTCCCGGTCATCCCCACGATGAGCCGCTTCAGTTGGGGCGCCTTCCGCCACTCCTCCCCCTCCTTCACCGGGGTCACGCCCACCTGGTTTGCCCGGTGGGCCCAGCATGTCACCGGGAATCTGTCCCCCGACGGACTACCCCTCCGATCCCGATTTTCCGTCGGTCCTCGGATGCCCGTGCGCGTAGGAAGAGTCCGCGGAGTAGCCCTGCTCGTGAACGTTCCGGTCCGGGGCCAGACGGAACGCACGCGGGCGTGCGCGCTCATCACGTTGACTGTAGACAGTACTCTCTCCGACCCCCCTTCATCCCTTGCCGAGGGCCAATCCGTCTCGGGATCCACGGATCCCCTTCGCTCCCGATTCCGATGAGGAGGCGATTCCGTCTCCCCCCGCAAGCTCCCGAAGTTGATCCCGCGTACCGGCCTGCGCACCAAAAAGCGCTCGAGCGCCGTGGGCCGGGGCGGATTCGAACCGCCGATCTCCGCGTTGTAAGCGCGACGTCCTAACCGCTAGACGACCGGCCCTTGACCTCGGGATTCTCGGAGTCTACCGCTGCGGCATGATGACGTACTTGGACGGCCAGCCCCCGTGCCAGTTCGGTCATGAGCCGGCCGGGCAGGGCGGCCTCGCCCACGGCCACCACCTTCCCCTCCCGAATGAGGACGACGGCATCGCCGGCTCGGATCGCGGGGTCGGCATGGACCACCCCGGGGGTGAAGAGATCCCCGGAGAGCCGGACCTCCGGGGCGATCTCAACTTCGAGGGTTGCGGCGGCGTGGAGCCGCTCCGCTCCACGGACGGTGAGCTGAAAGAGGCCCCGCTCCTCGCGCCAGGTCGCCAGATCGGCCCCTTTCCCATCGCTGAGCCGCTGGAACCACGGTCTTCCGTGGAGCCTCAGCGGATCGGCGAACAGTCGATCGGCGGCTGGGCGGCCGAACTGGAAGGACGCGATCTCGTGCAGTTCCTCCCGGACGACCGTGAGAGGGCCCCGGGGAACCGGGGCACTCCCCGCCAGGGCGCTCTCGATCGCGGCGCGCAGCGTCCGAAGCGACCCCGGGGAGGTCGTGCGGCCGTCGGTCACCGTCCACTCGACCGGAGGGGCGCCGGGGCGGTCGGTGACGAGAAACCCGTACTCGGCCGGGTCCAGGTGGGCCACGCAGGCCCGGTAGCGGCCCGTCGCGACCAGGTGATCGAACCCTTCCTGGACGATCTTCCGCTCACTCTCGAGCCATTCACCGGTGACCGGGATATCGTAGTGACGGGCGGGGTAGATGTCCTCCAGCTCGGCCGGGACCAGCCCGATCGGGGAGCTCACCGAGACCCAGTGGATGCGCTCGGCCGGGGGCACCCCCTCCAAGGCGGCGGCCAGCCGCCGGTGGCTCGGGCTCAGCCGGTACGGTTTCGTCCGGCTGCAGGGGACCAGCAGGAGGAGTTCCTTCGATGGCGGGGGGCGGTAACGGTCCTTGAGGCGGGCGCGAAACCGCACCATCTCGGGGCGTCGGTGGGACTCGGCGATCACATACCGGTGGAGACCGTGGCCGACCACCGGGGTCCGCTCCTCGAATGGGTGGGCCAGAATCCGGTCGGCGTACCGGAGCATCTCACCGAGCGTGGGTTCGGCGACGAGCCGGGCCTCGACCAGTTCCCGGAGCAGGCCCGCGCCCAGGGCCTCCCGGGTCTGGGCCAGAGCGGAGGCGTAGGCCGCCCGGACCGCCCCGGCTCCGGTCGCCGTAGGGGAATCCCGGGGGGGCGTGCCCTCGAGCGGCCGCAGCCCGAGGGTCTCATCCATCTGCCGTCCCGAGGCCGCCCAGAGCCGGCCCTCGGTGGTGTCGAGAAGATCGACCCCCAGGTAGGCGAGGAGCGGCACCCGGTGAGGGAGCGCGATCCGCGGCGCCCAGAGGAGCGGCCCTCCGCCCCAGATCGATCGAATCGCGGCGATCGTCTCGATGAACGGCTCCCCGTCGGCCCAGAGGCTCCGGGCATTCGCGAGGATCACCAGTCCCGGGGCCGGGCCGTCGGGACGGGAAACCGAGTCCGGGGAGAGGGGGCCGTGGACGACCAGCACCTCCTCTTGGGCTCGGTAGAACGGGGTCGGTCCGGCGATCTCCGGGGCCGAGATCCGAAGGTCCAGGCTCCAGGTCTGGCCCCCGGAGTGGAGATCGACCCGACGTAGCCCCGATCCCGGGGCCACCCCCTCCCGGAGGGTCGTCGCCGAAGCCGCCCCGGGGGGATCCCCCGGGATCCAGCTTTCCAGAAGCATCGGCGTCGTCCAGGTCCAGGGGCCCACCCGGGCCGACCCCAGTAGGGCCAGACCCTGCATCGCCTCGACCCCGGTACGCATGGTGTTCCCCGGCCGGGGGGGAGTCCGGGGAGGGGAAACCAGTTACCTCCCCATTCCGGACGCCCGACGGGGGCTCACGAGGGCGGGTCGGGCCGGCCGTTCCCGACAATGATCCGGTCAGGCGACCACCAGCAGGGCGGCCGCCACCCCGGCCAGGAAGAGGAGCCCCATCAGGAAGTGGCGCTGGAAGGGGGTCCGGGCGTGGGTGGGGTCCCGGGCGAGACCCAGGTCGGTGATCCCGGCGACCACGGCCATCGCGGCGAGCCCCGCGAAGTACGGCCCGGCGAGGCCCAGCCGTTCGCCGAAGATCGCCAGGAGGACGAGCGCAGCGCCATGGAGGATCGGGACCAGTCGGATCGACGAGGGGACTCCGATCCGGATCGGGAGGGACTTGAGGCCGAGGGCCCGGTCGCTCTCGATGTCCCCGAGACTATGGACGGTCTCGAAGGCCGTCCCCCAGAGCAATAGCGCGCCCGCGGCGAGGAGCACGACCGGGGGCAGGGTCCCGGTCAGGGCGATGTAGATCGCGACGGGGGGGATCGCCTCGACCAGTCCGAGGTAGGCGGTCGTGGCGGCCGTCCGGGGCTTCGTGTAGCTGTAGCCGAGGATCGCTCCCAGCGCCACGGGCGAGAGCAGGAACGCGAGCGGGTTGAGGAGGTAGGCGGCGACGATGAGGACCAGGCCCGAGACTCCGGTGACCAGCAAGGCGAACGTCGGCGAGTAGCGGCCGGTGACGAGCGCCCGGCCCTGGGTCCGGGGGTTGGCGGCGTCCTGGAACCGATCGACCCAGCGGTTGAAGCTGTGCCCGGCGTTGCGGGCCGCGACAAAGGCGACCACGACCAGGAATAGCGGCCAGAGCGAAGGCCACCCGTGCGCGGCCAGCAGCACGAAGGCGAGGGCGAAGGAGAGGTTGAGCCCGAGGTTCTGGAGTTCCAGGAACCGGGCGAACTCGGTCAACGGCCCCCGCGGGGGCGGCGGCGCGGCGGTCACGGGCGGGGCCGCAGCCCCAGCCGGGCGAGCCCGGGGTCGCCGGCGAGGATCCGCGCCGCGGCGCGGGCGGCCTCCGGATCGCTCGCGATCTCCTCCGGCCAGGGTCGGGGAAAGCCGTCGTCGGCGCTCTTCTTGGTCGCGTCGATGCCGACCTTGCCGCCCCTCAGCGGGACCGGGTTCGAGATCGACAGCTGGTCGACCGGGCCCTCGGCGAGTTCCAGGTCCTCGCCCGGATCGGCCTGCAGGCCGACCCGGTAGAGGACCTCCCGGAGGTTGTGGACGTCCACCTCCGCATCGACCACGATGAGGTAGCGGACGAACATCATCTGGCCGAGCCCCCAGAGGGCGTGCATCACCTTGCGGGGGTGGTCGGGGTAGAGCTTGCGGATCGAGACGATGCCGACGTTGATGAACAGTCCCTCCTCGGGCAGGTTCATGTCGACGACCTCGGGGAGGACCATCCGGATCACCGGCAGGAAGATCCGCTCGACCGCCTTCCCGAGGACTGAATCCTCGGTCGGCGGCTTCCCGGTGACCGTGGCGAGGTAGATCGGAGCGGCCCGGTGGGTCACCCGGGTCACGTGGAGGACGGGAAACGGTTCCGGCGCCGAGTAGTAGCCGGTGTGGTCGCCGAACGGCCCCTCGATCCGGCGCTCGGCCGGGTCGACGTACCCCTCGAGCACGATCTCCGACTGGGCCGGCACTTCCAGATCGACCGACCGGGCCCGGACCATCTCGACCGGGCTGCCCCGGAGGAACCCGGCGAAGACGAAGTTCGAGATCCCCTCGGGGATCGGGGCGAGGCCCGAGAGGAGCGTCGCCGGATCGGCGCCGAGGGCGATCGCCACCGGCATCCGCTCCCCGCGCGCCGCCCACTTCTCGAGGTTGTGGGCCCCGATCCGGTGCCGCTGGACGTGGAAGCCCAACGTATCGGGGCCGTACTGCTGGAGCCGGTAGATCCCCGTGTGCGCTGCCCCGGTCTCGGGGTCGGAGGTGATCACGATCGGGAAGGTGATGGTCCGGCCCCCGTCCTTCGGCCAGCAGCGGACGATCGGCAGACGGTCGAGGTCCACGGTGGGCGCCTCGACCTCCTGGCAGGGCGCCGAGCTCACCCGCTTGGGGGCGAGGGAGCGGAGCTGGCCGAGGAGCTCGATCGTCCCGCCGAGGTCCTTGAGCGCCCCGACGAGGCCGGCCGGCGGCTTGAGCCGGGTCAGCTTGGCGATCCGGTCGGCCGTCGCGTCCAGGTGGCTGTCGCCGATCCCGAAGGCGATCCGCGAGGCGGTGCCGAGCAGGTTGGTGACGACCGGCATCGTCGCCCCCGTCACCTGCTCGAAGAGGAGCGCCGGGCCGCGCGCGGCGATCACCCGCTGGGTCACCTCGGTGATCTCGAGGTCGCGGGAGATCGGGGTGCGGACCCGGATCAGCTCCTGACGGGACTCGAGGGCGTCGAGGAACTCCCCGAGCGACCGGAACGGCATCCCTTCCGCGAGCCGGGCTCGGTATTTAACCCGCCGAGCGGCCGAAGGTTCATAGCGGCCATCGGTGTCGGCCGGCCGTGCCGACCGTCACCTTGGAGATCCCCTCGGCGGAACTCACCCGGCTCGGCCTGCTGCCCGAGGGCTTCTTCGAGAAGTACTCCGAGGTCGAGCTCCTGGAGACCCTGCGGCTCGAACGGGGGCGCCGGGTCCAGCTCCTGCGGATCCGACGGCGCGGCCCCCTCCGTCCGGCCGCGCAGCTGGAGCGGGAGTCGGCCCGGCTCCTACGGACCTACGGCCTCGAGCGGTTCGAACTCGTCGAACGGCGCCCGGCGGCCCGGGAGTATATCGTCCTGGTCCAGCAGCGGAACCCCGAGATGCTCCGGCAGCTGGTCGAGCTGGCCCGGGGCCAGATCGCCCCGATCGCCCCGTTCCGGATCGGCCCGGACCGGACCGTCGCCTCCTTCTACGGGGACGAGGCGCCGCTGCGCCGGGTCCTCGGCTGGCTGAACCGGGCCGGCCTACCGGTCCGGGTCCTGCGGACCTCCGCCCGTCCGGCCCGCACGGCGTCCCCCGGCCTGACGCCGCTCCAGGAGGAGCTCTTGGCCCGGGCGGCGGTGCTCGGCTACTACTCGATCCCCCGGCGGATTTCGCTCAGCCGGCTCGCGCCGCTCACCGGCCGAAGCGCCCCGGCGCTCGGCAAGATCCTCCGGCGGGCCGAGGGCCGGCTGGTGCTCGACTACCTGGCCGGCGAGGGGGGGCTCGGGGTGCTGTCGGGCCCGAGGACTCCGGCGATGCCGAGGCGGACCAACCCGAGGGCGACGACGAAGAGGCCCAGCAGCGAGAGGTCGCCGTAGGGCCACGCGACGCCCGCCGCCTCACCGGCCCAGAAGACCGCGAACGAGAAGAGGAGCGAGGTCGCCCCCCACTTGAGCCAGGGGACCTTGATCCGGCGGATCTGCTCGTGGACCGCCAGGGCGACCGCGACCAGCAGCACCCCGGCCGCCACCGCGCCGACCACCGCTGCCGTCGCCTGTCCGGCGGCGGCGATCGGAAGGAGGACGATCACCGCTTCGACCGTTTCCACGACCCCGACCGTGAAGCCGCCGGCGAACTGGAGGGTCCGGCCGCCCGGGGAGGGGGGGGACGCGCCCGCCCGGGCCGCCCGTGCCCGCCGGTACGACTTGAGGGTGCTGCGGAAGAGGAAGACCCCGAAGGCGGCGAGCACGACCGCCGAGGCGACCAGGAGGTCGCGCGACGGCACCCGGAGGATCAGCGTCCCCCCGAGCACCGCGACGGCCCCCACCAGGGCGACCCCGGCGACCGCTCCCAGGGCGCCGTGGCGGACCGTCCCGGTCTCCCCGTGGAGGGCGAACACCAGGGCGACCACTTCGGTGAGCTCGACGACCGTGATGAGGAAGGCGAGCAGGAGGGCCGCGATCTCGAGCGAAGCCACGGGGGCCCAACCGGTCGGGCGAGAAAACGGTTGCCGAGGGGCGGCCCCGCTCGGCCTTAAACCCCCCGGCCCGTGAGGGCGCCGTGGCCGAGCGTCGGCGGACCGTCTGGGTCGAGCGGGTCGAGGGCCGTCCGGAGCTGCCTCTTCCGGCCCGGGCCACCCCGGGTTCGGCCGGGTTCGATGTCGCGGCGGCCGAAGCGGTCGAGCTGGTGCGGGGCCGCGTCGATCTCGTCGGCACCGGACTCCGGCTGCGGCCGCCCGCGGGCTTCTTCCTGGAGATGCGGCCCCGCAGCGGGCTCAGTTCCCGCGGCGTGATCATGGTCAACGCCCCCGGCACCATCGACCGGGACTACTCGGGGGAGATCAAGCTCCCGCTGACCTACCTCTTCGACGGGAGCTACCCGATCCGGATCGGGGACCGGATCGGGCAACTCAGGCTGGTCGAGGACCTTGCGGCCCGGTTCGCGCCCGGGCGGGTCCGGCCGGTCGCCACCCGTACGGGGGGCTTCGGCAGCACGGGGCGCTGACCGGCCCGCCCCCGGTCAGGGATCGGGCCGCTCGTAGACGAGCAGCGTCTCCTGCACCCGCCGCTTGGGCGGCGGCGGTCGCAGGTCGCCGCGCTGCGATTCGGCCTCGACCTGGGCCAGCATCTCGTGCATCCGGCGTTCCCGGCCCCCGGCGCCGCGCTGGAGGCTTTGGTCCCGGGTCCCCTCGGCGACCAGCACGACCACCCGGCCGATCCGGGCCCGCCCGGTCCGGCCCCGGCGCTGGATCGTCCGGACGACATCGGGCAGGGGCTCGTAGAAGACGACGAGATCGGTGGCGGGGATGTCGAGTCCCTCCTCCGCGACCGAGGTCGCGACCAGGCAGTTGATCTCGCCCCGGCGGAACCGGTCGAGCGTTCCGACCTGCTCCTTCTGGGAGAGCCCCCGGTCCTGCTCGCGGGAGGCCTGGCCGACGAACCGGGCCGGCACGACGATCCCCCGGGCCGACCGCTCGAACTCCTCCACCAGCCGTTCGACCGTGTCGCGGTACTGGGTGAAGATGATCACCCGGCCCTCCGGGTGGTGCCGGAGCTCGTCGGTCACGATCGCCACCGCCCGCGCGAGCTTGGGATGCTCCAGCGTGATCGCGTCGAGCGCGCGGAGGACCTCGGCGACATCCGGATCGGAAAGGAAGGCGCGCTGGGAGGGGGCGAGCCGGCCGTTCGGGCCGGGCCGCTGCTGGCGGAGGAGGAACTCCCGGAGCGCCCCGACCCCCTGGCTTTCGGCCAGCTCGAGGGCGTGGAGCCCCTTCATCGCCGCCGCCTGGGCGGTGATCGCCGGCCAGAGCCGCGCATCGACCTGGCCGGAGCGATGCCGCTGGCTCTCGGTCGAGCGCCGAAGGAACTCCCCCACCCCGAGCAGGCTCCGGCGGGTCGCCTCGACCGGGCCGAGGATCGGCATCGCCTGCAGCCGCTGGACCTGCCGCTGGACGGCCGCCCGGAGCCGGATCGCGAGGTGCTGGACCTCGACCGGCACGGGGACGGTCACCGTCTCGACGCCGGTGCCCTGTACAAACGGCATTACGTCCGGCGAGCGCTCGGTCCGGTACTCGAACCGCTCGATCCCGAGGTGGGCCCAGACCTCCCGGATCTTTTCGATCCGGCCCCCGGGCGAGGCGGTCATCGCGAGGACCCGGGCCTTGGGGCCGGCCCGGTTGGCGGCCCCGATCGCGACGTACGGGTAGTCGCCCACCGCGCGGTGGGCCTCGTCGAAGACGATCAGGGCGACGGTCGCCAGCGGGAACCGCCCCTCGGCCAGGTCGTTCGCGACGACCTGCGGCGTGGCGACGATCACCTGGGGCGGCTGCCAGATCCGTTCGCGCCGGTCCGGGGGAAGCGCCCCGGTCGCGACGACCGGCGTCGGGCCGAAGAGGGTCGCCTCCAGCGACCGGCCGGTCTGCACGACCAGCGGCCGGGTCGGGCCGAGCACCAGGATCGACCGGGTCGGGAACCGCCGCAGATACTCGGCGATCACCCGCTCGGCGATCGCGGTCTTGCCGAGGCCGGTGGGCAGCACGACCAGCGTGTTGTGGTCGACCGCAGCGGCGGCGATCGTCGCCTGGTAGGGGCGGTCCTCGAGGGTCCCGGGCCGGATCCGAGGATGCTCAACGGTCGCCATCGGATCCCCCGGTCTTCAAGGGGGGACCCATTTAATAGGCACCGAGTACCGCCGGGCGATGCTTTCGACCTTGGTCGTCGTGCTGATCCTGGTCGCGTCGGTGGTGGTGCTCCTCTACCAGGGCGCCGCGCTCGGGCTGGCCGCCCAGATGGAGTCGCTCGGTCCCGGAGCGGCGCCGCCCCCCGATCCCCCGAAGGTCGCGGTCGTCATCGCCGCGCGCAACGAGGAGGCCGACCTCCCCGCGACCCTGGACGGGCTCATCGGGCAGACGTACGCGCCGGCCGAGATCGTGGTGGTGGACGGCGGCTCCACCGACCGGACCCGGGAGGTGATCGACGCCCGGGCGCCCCGGGTGCGCCGGATCGACGAGCCCCCGCTGCCGCCCGGCTGGGTCGGGAAGAACTGGGGCTGCGCGACCGGCGCCCAGGCGACCACGAGCGAATGGCTCCTCTTCCTGGACGCCGATGTCCGGCTTGAGCCCGGGGCGCTCGCGGCGCTGATGGACCGGGCCCGGGCGACGGGGAGCGACCTCCTCACCGTGGCGCCCAAGGTCGAGATGGTCGGCTTCTGGGAGCGGGTCGTCCTGCCGTTCATGGTCCAGCTCATCCTCCTCTACTTCCGGGCCCCCCGGATGTCCCGCCCCAACTCCCGGGCGGCGCTGGTCAACGGCCAGTGCTACCTCATCCGCCGGTCGGTCTACGAGTCGGTCGGGGGGCATCGGGCGATCCGCGGCTACGTCCTCGAGGACATCGCCCTCGCCCGGAACCTCAAGGCGGCCCGGGCGCGGATGCGGGTGGTCTGGGCGCCCGAGCTCGCGACGACCCGGATGTACCGCGACCGGCACGAGATGTTCGAGGGGCTGCTCAAGAACATCCACGGGCTCCGCTACTCCGCGGCCCGCCAG
>JAJYWS010000055.1 GCA_021791335.1 Thermoplasmata archaeon | reverse complement strand
TGGGCCTGACCGAACAGACCAAGCCGCCCCACCTCGCGCGCCGTGGAGGGCTCTGGTTTACCTTGGGCGACCGCGAACTCCACCTGGGGATTGACCCCGAGTTTCGGGCCGCTCGGAAGGCCCATGTCGCCCTCCGGGTCGACGCGCTCTCCGAGCTGAAGGCTCGGCTGGAGAGGAGCAAGGTCCGCGTCTGGACCGATGAGCCCCTGCCCGGCATGGACCGATTTTACGCGGAAGACCCGTTTGGGAACCGCCTCGAGTTCCTGCAGCCGTCCAGGGCCGAGGCGCCGTAGCACCTCGCCCAAGGCTCCACCGGACGCGGTAGAACCGCAGTCTGGGGAGGCAGCGGGGGTATAGTTCCCTCAGAGCCGGCGACGACGGGAATGGCTCCCCGTAGCCGAGCGGGGCGACCTGGAGCTGGGCTCTCGTGTGGTATGGTTCCCACCGGTGGGAGCGGAGGCCGCCCCCAGGCTCTATTGGAGGTAGTTGACCCTACGGTCTACAGGATCGATTGGGTTCGCACCAAATCACGGACGTTCCGTGAATCGAACGACCCAATGACTCCGGGTCAAGGAACCGAGGCCGGCTCCATCCGGGCGAAGCGCCCGCCGTACCGGGACCGTCCGTTCTACTCTTCGCCCATCGCCCGGGGGCGGGGCATCGCCTTGGGTTGCTCGGCATCGGTCGGCATGCCGACCGCGCCCTCGACTATCTCGCAGTCCCGATAGCTGATGCCGACGGTGACCCGGGGAAACGCGACCTTGAGCGTGTAGTTCGCCAGCATGCCCACGGCAAGTCCCTGGGCGCCCGGGACCAGGTTTTGATTCATGATCGAAAGGTCGCGGGTAAGCACGACCCGGGTCTCCCCAATGTGAATCTTTTCGAGTTCGCTGCGGTCTTTCATCCGCAAGGTCCAGTTTCCCGAAGCAAATAAGCCGTTGCGAACCTCGAGCCGGACTTCGCTCTCGGTCGGACCCCACAGAGTCGGGTCGTCTCCGAGCCGGCCCGAGAGACCGGAAACCGTGCGATAAAGTCCGTGCGCCCCACTTCATCGGAAACGGTGCGGTCTCCCCCAGTCGGGCCGTCGGATGCCCGCCCGTCGGGTTCGGGGCGCCCGGGGAAACTCATTGGCGCCCAGCCTCGGCGTCGGACCGTTCCCGGGCCGTCCGAACGAGCTGTTCGATCTCCGCCACGACCTCGGGGTTGGCCAGCGTCGTCAGGTCGCCGGACGGCCGGCGGTTGCTGATCGCCGCCAGGACCCTCCGGAGGATCTTCCCCGACCGGGTCTTCGGCATGTCCGGAACAAACCAGACCCGGGTCGGGCGCGCGATCTTCCCGATCGTCGTTTCGACCGCCCGGGTCACGCGGTCGGCCAGATCCAAGGAGGGCTCGAAGCCGGGGCGCAGGGCAATGTACACCTCGGGGCACCGGCCCTTGACCGGATCGCTCACGGGCACGACGGCGGCCTCGGCCACCGCATGGACCGTGAGGCAGGCCGATTCGATCTCCTTCGCCCCGAGCCGGTGGCCGGCGACGTTGATCACGTCGTCCATCCTCCCGAGGATTCGGATGTAGCCGTCCATCGCCTGCACCGCGCCATCCCCGGTCACGTAGGGCCAGTCCCTCCAGTCGGTGCTCTCCGGGTGGAGGTTGAATCGACGGTAGTAGGTCTCCACGTACCGTTGGGGGTCACCCCAGATCCCCGCCATCTGACCGGGCCAGGGATTGGGGATGACGAGCGCCCCGGCTCGGCCGCTCCCCGGGGGGATGACCCGACCCTCCTCGTCCCGGATCTCCGGAAAGATGCCGAGGGCGCCCGGGCCGGCGCTCCCGGGTTTCATCGGATCGACGCCGGGGGCGGTTGCGCAGAGGATCCCCCCGGTCTCGGTCTGCCACCAGGCGTCGACGAGGGCGGCCCGGCCGCGCCCGACTTCGGAGAAGTACCAATGCCAGGTCTCGGGCTCGATGGGTTCTCCGACGCTGGTGAGGAGCCGAAAGCGGGTCCGGTGCCGACCGGGCCCTGACGGTGCCAGTCGACGCAGCTGGCGAATCGCGGTGGGGGAGGTGTGGAAGACGGTGACCCCGAGCTGCTCGGAGATCCTCCAGGGCCGCTCGGCGTCGGGCCAGGTGGGCACTCCCTCGTAGAGGACCACCTGGGCACCCAATGCGAGGGGGCCGTAGACGATGTAGGTGTGGCCAGTGATCCAGCCGATGTCGGCCATGCACCAGTAGACATCATCAGGGTCGAGGTCCTGGTAGTAGTAGGTCGTGCCGGCGGCGTAGGCCAGATAGCCCCCGAGGTTGTGCTGAACCCCCTTCGGCCGCCCCGTGGTGCCGCTCGTGTACATCAGAAAGAGGGGGTGGTCCGAGGGGAGGTCCTGAGCAACCTCGCGGGCGGACCGGTAGCTCTGTAGTTCGGCTTCCAGGTCGATCTCCACGCGAGGCCGAAGCGTCGGCTCCCATCGCGCGTGGCCCGGGCGCCGGGGGAGGACCAGCACCTTCTCGGGAGGGTGGCCCTCCGCGTGCGCCACCTGGTAGGCCCGCTCGGCCGCGCGTCGAAGGTCGACCCAACGGCCGTTGCGAAAGTAGCCGTCCATGGTGATGAGGAACCGGCTCTGGGAGTCGGCGATCCGGAGTCCGCAGGCCTCCCCCGAAAAGCCGGAGAAGACCACCGAATGGGGAAGGCCGAGCCGGGCGCACGCCAGCATCGCGATCGGAAGTTCGGGGGTCATCGGGAGGTGCAGCGTCACCCGTTCCCCGGGGACCGCACCGAGCCCCCGATGGAGGTAGGCCGCGAGGGCATTCACCCGGTCGTAGAGATCCTGGTAGGTCAGCACCTCGGGAGCCTCCGACTCGGGTTCGGGGACAAAGACGAGCGCCGGCGAGGCCGCCCGATCCGGCAGGTGCCGATCGATGCAGTTGACCGAGGCGTTCAGCCGTCCCCCCGGAAACCAGCGATAGAACGGCGGTCGGTCGGCGTCGAGAGTCCGATCCCACCGGCGGCTCCAAGTGAGCATCTCGGCGTAGGCCTCGAAGGAGCCGGGGAAGCGGGCGGAGGCGAAGCGTGGCTTGAGGGTGGGGTCGGCAAGGTGGGGAGGACGACGTACGGCCCGCGGCGGGGCCACCATCGGTTCTTCCTGCCAGTGGACGGCGATGTCCGCCTCCCCGCCTCGGTCGGTGGCTGTGGGATCCTCCCGATCCGGCATGGCCTCCCTCCCAACGGACATAGTCGTATGAGGTCAGCGGGTGCCCTAACGGGGGCCGCCTCGGATCCGGCTCGTCGGGGGTTTCCCGCGGCCCCGGGGGCGCTCGGTTCGACCGGCGAAAGTGTGATAGACCCCTGACCGCTCGGTTCTCGGCCCGGGGCGTCATGGCGGAGGCATCTGGACGGCCACCGGAACGGTTTGAAAAGACCGTCCACCAACGGATCGATCCGAATGACGAATCGACGACCCTCGAAGACGTCCTCTCCAAAATCTCCGAGCTCCAGCGCAAGCACCCGGACCGGGAGGTCTTCTTCGACGGGGACGAGTATGCCATCTGCTCCCGCCCGAAGCGGCTCCGCCCCACCGCCGGCCACGATTGACCCCCGGCTGAAGCCGCCCCTCTTTCTCCTCAACCTGAAGTGCTACCCGGCCGCCCTGGGCTCCCGGGCCGACGGGATGGCCCGGAGCCTGGCCGCCGTGGGCCGCGAGTACGGGGTATCGGTCGGCCTGGTCCCCTCGCTACCGGATCTCGGGCGGATCGCCGCCTCCGACCGTCTTCCGATATTGGCCCCTCACTGCGACCCGCAACCTCCCGGGGCGTCGACCGGATTTGCGATCCCCGAGGCCCTGCGCGCGGCCGGAGCCCTGGGCAGCCTGGTCAACCATTCCGAGCACCGGCTGTCCCCAAACCTCCTGACCTCCACCGTTCAGCGGTTGCGGGGGGCTGGGCTCGTCGCTGTGCTGTGCACCCGGGATGCCGCGGAATCGACCCGGTGGGCCCGGCTATCCCCCCCCTACCTCGCGGTGGAACCGCCGGATCTCATCGGGGGCAGCCGGTCGGTCTCGTCCGCACGCCCCGATCTCATCCGCGCCACGGTCGAGTCGGTCCGCCGGGTTTCGCCCGGCGTGCGGGTGCTCTGCGGCGCCGGGATCCACACCCGACGGGACGTCGCGACCGCCCTCGAACTCGGCAGCCAGGGCATCCTGGTGGCCAGCGCGGTCGCCACCGCACCGGATCCACGGGCGGCGATGGTCGAGCTGGCCCGGGGCTTTTGACCCAGGGCCCCGATCGTCCAGGGGCGGGGGGTGGGGCGACCCGGTGGAGCCGCCCCGTTCGCCCCATTTGACGGAGAGTTCATCAGGGGCCGAGCCTTCCGGCCGACGGTCTTCTTCGAGGGGAGCCCAGGAGGTTTGGAGTGTCGAAACCCAAGGTCCCTCCCCGACGGCGTCGGGCCCCCCCGTCCGGGTCGACCCGGTCGCGGTCGGGCGGGGGCACGAAGCGCCGGTCGACCGCGGCCGTGACGGCACGGCGGTCCACGGCGGCCTCCTCCGGGCGACGGAAGCAGAGTAACTCCCGGGCCACCACCGCCACCGCTCGACCCGGGCGTGGCTCGGAAGGTTCACCGCGCCGCCGCGGATCGATCGCGGCTCGGGAGCCCAAGGTCCCGACGGCGTCCCGGCTGACCCACGCCGAGCGGAGCTTCCTCGAGGCGATGGCTCGTGCGACCTCGCTCAAGAAGCCCCCCGAGGCCCCGCCCCGGCTTCCCCCGGTGTCGAGCGGCCCGCTGAACATCGTCATGATCGGGTGGGAGTTCCCTCCCGATCACTCCGGCGGGCTCGGCGTCCACTCTTACGAGATGGTGCGGGAGCTCGCCCAGCTGGGGCACAAGGTGACCTTCCTCCTCCCCGACTCCCGGCCCCACTGGGAGGTGCCCGGAGTCGACTTTCGGGCACCGGGCGACGCCCGGGACCGGGCGTTGGCACCGGAGGTCCAGCCCCTCCGGGCCTACGTCTCCCCGGAGACCGGGACCATCACGAACCTGTCGGAGGTGGCCGACTTCTACAACGCGTGGATCGCCAGCCGGACCGACTTGGGAAGGGTGGATGTGGTCCATGTCCACGACTGGTTCGGAACGGTCGGGGGCGCCGCCCTGGCCCGCCGGGAGCACGCGGCATTCGTGGTGACGATCCACTCGACCGAGTATGACCGCTCACTCGATCACCCTTGGACCGAGATCCTGCGGCGGGAGGAGCACGGCATCGCCCAGGCGGATCGGATTATCGCCGTGAGCCGTCACCTCCGGGCCCAACTGATTCTCCGGTACGGGGCCCCTCCGGACCGGGTCCGTGTCGTCTACAACGCGGTCCGCCCCGCCGATTCCACGCCCCCGCCGGACCACCGCCCCCCGACCGTCATTTACATCGGACGGTTGGCGGCGATGAAGGGGATTGACACGTTCCTCAAGGCCGCGGCCCGAGTCGCCCCCTCGTTCCCGGAGGTTCAGTTCGTGGTCGGGGGGGAGGGCCCGGAGCTCCCCCACCTCCTCCATCTCGCCGCGTCGCTCGGGATCGCGGACCGGGTGATGTTCCTCGGCCGGGTCTCCGAAGCCGAGCGGACCTACCTGCTCTCGCACGCCTCGGTCTTCGTGCTCCCTTCGGTTGTCGAACCGTTCGGCATTGCCGCCCTGGAGGCCATGGCGGCGGGGACCCCGACCATCGTCTCCAAGACGAGCGGAGTGGCGGAAATCTCGGCCAACCTCTTCCGGGTGGACTTCTGGGACGTCGAGGAGTTCGCCAACCGGATCGCGGAACTGCTCCTCTACCCGGCGCTCTCCAAGACGCTGGGCGACCAAGGCCGGGAGGACGCCGTGCGGGAGGGATGGCGGGAACGGGCCGAGGAGACGGTGACCGTCTACCGTGAGGCGATCCGCGACCGGAGGCTGACGTGACCCAGGTCGTACTGGAGCTCCACCTCCACCAGCCTTGGCGGCTCGGCCGATTTCGCTATCTGGACCTGGGCTCCGGGCGCTCGTACTTCGATCACGCCCGCAACCTCGAGATCTTCCGGACGGTCGCCGACCGGAGTTACCGTCCCACGCTCGACCGCCTGCTGGGCCTTCTGGACGAGTCGGATGAGTTCCGCTTCTCTCTCTCGGTCACAGGCACCTTCTTGGAGCAGGCCCGGGACGCCGCGCCCGATGTCGTCGAGCGGCTGAGGGCGTTGGTGGGGACCGGCCGGGTGGGCCTGGTCGCGGAGACCTACTACCATTCGCTCGCCTTCCTGCTGCCTCCCCCGGAGCTCCGGGAGGAGGTCGAACTCCACCGGGAACTGCTCCGGCAGACCTTCCATCGGGACCCCCGGACCCTCCGGATGACCGAACTCGCCTATTCGGACTCCCTCGCGCGATTCGCCGAGGCGCGCGGCTTCCGCGCGATGCTCGCCGAAGGCTGGCCGGCCATTCTCCACGGGAACTCCCCGACCTACCGCTACTGCGCGGTGACAGCGCCGACCCTGACACTGCTCATGCGGCACTTCCCGCTGAGCGATGACATCGCGTTCCGGTTCTCGGCGCGCGACTGGAGTGAGTACCCCCTGACCAGCGAGAAGTTCGCCCAGTGGCTCGCGTCCACGCCGGGGGATTTCATCGGGCTCTTCATGGATTTCGAGACCTTCGGCGAGCACCAACCGGCCGAATCCGGAATCCTGGAGTTCCTGACCCACCTGCCGGACGCCGTCCGGACCCACCCGGGGCTCTCCTGGGCGACCGTGGATGAGGCGGCTCAGGGACCTCCCCGCGACACGGTGGCCTCCCCCACGGTCGTCACCTGGGCGGACGAGCAAAGGGACCTCGGGGCGTGGCTCGGCAACGACCTGCAGAAGTCCGCCTTCGAGGCCGCCCAGAAGGTCGGTCGACTGGTCCGCCTGACCGAAGACCCCGACCTCTGGACCGATTGGCGCCGGCTGCTCACGTCGGATCACTTCTACTACATGTACGTCGGGAACAATGCGTCCGACCGACGGGTCCACCAGTACTTTTCCAACTACCCGAATCCGTTCGACGCGTATGCCAATTATATGAATGCCCTGACCGATCTGCGGCGACGCGCGCTGGCCGCGACCGGAGCCCCGGCATGAGAACGATCGCTCGCTGTCCCCGGATCCGACCGTGATCGCCTCGATCGTCGGCAACAACCGACTGTTGGTGACCGGGAATGAGGACGGGGAATGGAACGCGTTGTTCTACCCGTATCCGGGCCAATTCCAGCACCTCCTCCAGTCCCGGATCGGCTGCTACGATGTCGAACTGCGGCGCTTCGCATGGACTCGCTCGAGGGCCGCCCCATTGGGCGAGCCCCACAGCCTCATGGAGGGGGCGACCGCCCGCTGGGAGTGGGCCGGCCCGGACCTCCATCTCTCGGTCAGCGACCATGTCCACCCGAACCACGACTTGTTGGTCCGGGTCGTCCGGGTCCAAGCCCCCACCCCCCGGCCCGTCCGGATCTTTTCGTACCACTCCCTGCGCATCGCCCAGTCGATGTACCAGGATACGGCGTTTGTGGACGCTCCGCTCCGCTCCCTGGTTCACTTCAAGCGGGGCTTCTACTTCGAACTCTTCAGCGACCCCTCCTTCTCTCGGGCCGCGTGCGGGGAGCACAGTCTCAAGGGGCTCGAAGGGACCTATGTCGATGCCGAGGACGGCCTCTTGGAAGGATCCCACGTCTCCCATGGATCTCCCGACAGCGCCCTCCAATGGGACCTCATGGCGACGCCCGGCGCGGGCACCGTCCTGCGGATCTTCCTCGCCGCCGGTTCGACCCTCGCCGAAACCGGACGGCTTCGGGAGCTGGTCCGCCGCGGGGGGCCCTCCCGATTCGTCCGGGAGTCCTCGGCGTTCTGGAACGGGTGGATCCGCCGTAGGATGCCCGAATCCCCGCCCGGGCTCAGCGATCGGGCCATCCAGGTCTATCGCCACAGCGTCCTGGTGCTGCGGCACCTGACCGCGCAGAACGGGGCGATCCTCGCCTCCCCGGATACGGCGCCCCTCGAAGGGGTGGGCGACACCTACAACTACTGCTGGTGGCGGGACGGCGGCTACGTTTCGAAGGCGATGGACGAGGCGGGGCTCTACGAGAATGCCCAGCGCTTCCTCGAATTCGCCCAGCGCTGCCAGGATGCCGACGGCTCCTTCTTCCACCGCTTCTTCCCGGACGGCGAGCGGGGATCGACCTGGCACCTTCCGCCGTTTTTGCAGGTCGACCAGACCGCGACGGTGGTCGCCGCGGCCTGGCATCACTTCAAGCGCGGCAACGACCCCGACGTCCTGGTCCATCTCTGGCCGATGATCAAAGCGGCCGCCAACTTCCTGACCGGTTTCCGGGATCCCCGGACCGGCCTCCCCGCCGCCAGCTACGACCTCTGGGAGGAACGGATGGGCATCCACACGTACTCCACCGCAGCCGTCATCCACGCGCTCGAACGGGCCGCCCGGATCGCCGAGGAACTCGGCAAGGACCCGGGGGCCTGGCGGCAGGCGTCGACGGAAATCCATGCGGCCGCGCTTCGGCACCTGTGGGACCCGACCGAGCAACGGTTCATCCGATCCCTGAGCCCCCTGGACTCTCGGGAAGATGCGAGCCTCCTCCTCGCCCTGAAACTGGGTCTCGTTCCCTGGTCGGATCCCCGCGCCCGGAGCACCGTCGACCGGGTGGAGCAGCAGCTTTGGTCGTCGGCGCAGGGGGGTCTGGCCCGGTACGAGGGGGATCGGTACTTCGGGCCCCAGAACCCTTGGATCATCACCACACTCTGGCTCGCCGAGTCCAAGCTTCGGCTCGGAGACCGGGAGCGGTGTCGGGAGCTGATCGAGTGGGTGGCCGGCCGCGCGACCCCGACCCTTCTCCTCCCGGAACAGGTCGATAGTCGGACCGGCGAGCCCCGGAGTGCCGTGCCATTGGCCTGGTCCCACTCGACCTTCATCGATGTCATCCACAAGTTTGCCGAATCGGGCGTCGGCCGGGTCCCGCTGGATGATTGAGCCGTCGCTCCGCCGCGGCCGGCGTACTGGATCGGGAGTCATTGGAGTCGACCTGGGCGCCACCAAGGTCGTCAGTGGTTGGGTCGAGCCGGATGGGACGGTGACGGGCCATAGCGGTGCCCGAATCCACCGCAATGAGGGCTACCCTGAACTGGTCGCCGAGATTGTCCGGTGCGTTCGGGCGAGCCAGTCGGCCCGCCCTCGTGCGTTGAGGGCGGTGGGCGTGGGAATCGCCGCCCAGGTCGACCCGCGCCGGGGGCGGGTCATCTATGCCCCGAACTTGCGTTGGAAGAGTCGGCCCTTGGCCACCGACCTCGCCCGCGAGCTTCACACGCCGGTCTATCTCATCAACGATGCCCGGGCCGCGACCCTCGGGGAATGGAGGTTCGGGGCGGGACGGGGCTCCGACAACTGGCTCTGCTTGATGGTCGGAACCGGTGTCGGCTCGTCCGCGGTGGTCGGGGGGGCTCTCCTCGAGGGTGCCTCCAATGCCTTTGGGGAGGTCGGTCATATGACCTTGGTCTCCGGCGGCGCCCCCTGCCATTGCCCGCATCGGGGATGCATCGAGGCGTACATCGGTGGCTGGGCCATCGGGGAACGGGCACGTCTCGAGGTCGATCGTAGGGGGGGCGGGAAGAGCCTCATCCGACGACTCGTCGGTACCCCAGAGCAAATCTCGGCCCGGACGGTCTTCGAGGCCTACCGGAGGGGAGACTCCCTTGCGATCCGACTGGTCCAGGAGGTCGAGCGGTACTTTGCCGATGCTGTGGTGGGGCTCGTCAATGGCTACAACCCCGGGCGACTGGTCCTCGGTGGGGGGATTGTCGAGGGTCTCCCCCACCTTCTTCCCATCCTTCGGAAGGCGATTCGGGACCACTGTCAGCCCTCGGAGTCCAAGGTCCGGGTCGTGCGCGCTCGGTTGGGCCCCGATACCGTCCTGATCGGCGCCGCAGCCTATGCATGGGAACGGCAAGGGATCTCTCCCCCCCGGGAGCGGACGAGGCTCCTCGAGCGGGCTTCCCAACGTCGTCGAGGGCCGGGATCCCCGAGTTAGCCGGGTCCACTTGATGGACCCACCCCTCGGCTTCGACCCCCGGGTTGACCGTTCAATACCCTTATCTATGCAGATACATATGTGTATGCATATGCCGTCCAAGAACATCGCCGTGCAGTCGCAAGTGTATGAGGCCCTTAACCGGGAGCGTCGGGGATCGGAAAGCTTCACCGGCCTCTTCCGCAGACTGCTGAAGGAACGGCAATCTATCGAAGATTTGGCCGGGGCCTGGGGGGCTTCCGCTCGGCCCGCGTCCGCCCGGAGGGGGTCCTCCAGCTCCCCACGAGGAAGTGGGGGGTCCCGATGAAGTCCGTCGACGCGTCGTTCTTGAGAGGTCTCCTGGAGGGGGACCCTCGGATTCTGGGGTTTGTCTCGACCCTCCGGGGGGAACGGCTGGTGACGACTGAGATCGAGTATGCGGCGCTCCTGAAGATGGCGGAGGCAGGTCCGAAGCTCCGCAGAAAGGCGCGTCGCGAGGCGGTTCGCCGGTTGCGTGAGCGGATGACCGTCATTCCCGTGGATGATCGGGCGAGTAGGGTCCTCGAGGTGGCGCTGACAGATGGGGCTCTCGGTGGGAGTCCTCTTTCAAACCTGCACTCGCTCTGCGCTCTGGAGGCGTCGGGTTGTGACGTGGTTTACTCGCTAGGCAACCCTCGGGTGGGCCGAGGTTGGCGGCTGAAACCAGTGTGTCTCAGCAGATACAATACACGCAGTCGCTCGCGCGTAACTGTGGAGTCTGAGGATTCTGCTCTTTGAAATTTTGTGTGGTCAACCAACATTGGCGGAGCTGCGAGGTGGCCAGCGGTGGCTGAATTTTATGGTTACACCATATTGCGTGGCCTAAGGTTGCAGTGTCGCTATATGCGATACGGTAGGTGCCATCTGTGGAATTATACTCCTCACCCCTGGTTCTAGGTGGTGGGTTTGGGATCAAGTCTCTCGAGGTAAAGTCGTATAACAGGAGTTATACGACCCATTTTGGGGGCACTTTGGCCTCATTGGGGGGGTTTCTTGCCCGGGCGATGTATGCGGGGGTTAGCCCCGTGGGGCACGCTTGGGGCGCGCTTAGAGCTGGGGGGGTAAGCCTGCGGGGGTTCTTGCTGGGGTATGGGTTCCCAGGACTTTC
>JAJYWS010000059.1 GCA_021791335.1 Thermoplasmata archaeon | reverse complement strand
GGGCCCCGCTTAACCCCCTTTCGACCTTCGATCCCGGAGCGAGCCGGGCTAAATAGCCCGGGACGGTGCGACGACGATGGCCCGGAGTACTGCCCGCGCACCGTCGCCCCGGCGCCGACCGAACGCGCCGGGGCGCCGACGACCCCGGGCGGCCGCGGCGTCGCGGTCGGCGAGGCGGCTCCCCACCCTGGCCGAGCCGCCGCACGCCCACATCGTCTGTCCCCAGTGCGGGCGGATCAAGGAGATCCTCCTCGCGCCGGCCGAGCGCAGCGGGCTCCTCAAGCTCGCGGCCCGGCCGCCCGAGGGTTGGTCGGTGAGCCGACTCGCCCTCTCCCTGACCGGTAGCTGCCCGCGCTGCCGCACCGCTTCGCCGACGGCGTGAGAGGCCGAATGCCCGGATTCTTCACCCTGCCCCGGATCGCCTGGGGCGCCGGCGCGATCGAACAGCTCGCGGGCCTCGGGGCCCAGCGGGTGTTCCTGCTCACCGAGCCGGAGATCGCCTCGACCGACGCCCTCCAGCGGATCACCGAGGAGTTCGAGAAGGGCGGCGCGTCGGTGACCCGGTGGGCCGCGCCCAGCCCCTCGGCTACGCTGGCCGGGGTCGACGCCCTGGTCGACCGCGTGCGATCGGCCGGTCCGGACTGGATCTGCGCCGTGGGGAGCGGCGAGCTGATCGACGCGGCCAAGGCGATGCGGCTTCGCTACGAGCTTCCGACCGTGGCCCTCGAGGAGGTGACGCCGCTCACCGAGTTCCCCGCGACGCCCCGCAGCCGGCTCGTGGCGATTCCCGCGACCAGCGGCCGCGGCCGGGAGGTCTCGGGGGCGGTCGCGCTCGAACGGGCGGACGGGAGCCCGCTCGAGCTCTTCCTTAGGGAACTCGCGCCCGACTGGGCGATGATCGATCCCCGGCTCGCCCGGTGGGTCCCGACCGGTCGGGGGATCGACCTGGGGCTGCCCGTCCTCGGGCAGGCGATCGAAAGCCTGGTCTCCGCGTGGTCCAACCCGTTCAGCGACGCGCTCGCCTTCGACGCGCTCCTCCAGTCGGCGACCCAGCTGCCGAAGCTCGGCCGGCCGATGGACGACGAGGTCGCCCGGGAACGGCTCCATTACGCCGCCACCCAGGCCGGGATGGCCGCGGCCAACGCCCAGGTCGGCCTCGCCCACGCCTTCGCCCTCGCGCTCCGGGAACCCACCGGCCTCGCCTACGACCGGCTCTACGGGATCGTCCTGCCGTTCGCCGTCGAGTTCAACTTCCGCTCGGCGCGCGACCGGTTCGAGGCGATCTCGGGGGTGCTGGCGAGCGCGGCCGGGGAGGGGGGCCGGATCGACCTCCCGCTGCGGCTCCGCACGCTGCTCGAGGGGCTCCGGGTCCCGGCGGATCTGATCGTCGCGGGGGTCGACCGGACCGCCGTCTGGTCCCGCCGGAAGGAGATCGTCGCCCGGCTGCTCCGCTCGCCGGCGACCCTCGCCAACCCCCGGGTCCCCTCGGAAGGCGAGGCGGAGCGTCTGATCGAACTCCTGCTCGGCGGCGGTCCGGCCGGCCGATGACCGGAGTGCCACGGCCGAACAGACATACCATCTATAGTCTCTATATTCTTATTTAGAGAAGCACTATATCCCGTTCGGGAGTCCGGCGGGCGTGTCGGAGCCCGCGGTGCCGTCGACGCCCGCCTCGGACGGCGTGCTGGCCGCCCTGGACGGCGCGAAGGTCCAGCGGTTCCACCTCAAGACGGTCCTCGTCGCGGGGATGGGGTTCTTCACCGACGCCTACGACCTCTTCGTCATCAGCCTCGCGATCCCGATCCTGGTCGCGGTCTACGAGGGGGGCCAGGTCAACGCGGTCGCGATCGGCCTCCTCGCCGCCTCGGCCCTGATCGGCGCGGTGCTCGGCCCGCTGATCTTCGGCATCCTGGCCGACCGGTGGGGCCGACGGAAGATCTACGCGGTCACCCTTTCGGTGATGGCGATCGGGGCGGTCGGGAGCGCCTTCAGCGTTCCCGCGTTCGGCCTCTCGACGATCGCGGTCCTGACCCTGTGGCGGTTTGTGCTCGGCGTCGGGATCGGCGGGGAGTACCCGTTGAGCGCGACGATCATGAGCGAGAACTCGAACGTGCGCAGCCGGGGCCGGCTGGTCGCCTCGGTCTTCGCCCTCCAGGGCTTCGGCCTCCTCGTCGGGGCGGCGGTGAGCCTCGCGGTCGTCTACTTCGCCCCGTCCCTCGACCTCTCCTGGCGGATCATCCTCGGGGCCGGCGCGATCCCGGCGCTGCTCACCATCTACTTCCGCACCCGGCTCCCCGAGACGCCGAGGTTCAGCCTCTCCCGGGGCGACTCCGCCCAGGCGGCGGCCGCCGCGCGGGCGATCACGGGCTCGACGGTCGAGGCGGCGCCGGCCGACCGCCCCCTGAGCCTGCCCCTCCGCGCGATCCTCCGCAACTACGGGACCCTCATCGTGGCGACCGCGCTCGCCTGGTTCCTCCTCGACATCTCGTTCTACTCGACGAGCATCTTCAACCCCCTCATCCTGAAGCAGATCGGCTTCGCCGCCTCCGCCGGGGCGAATGCGCTCGCCGAGGTGCGGATCCTCGCGCTCGGCAACATCCTGATCGCCCTGGTCGCCGCGGTCCCGGGCTACTGGGTCGCGGTCGCCCTCATCGACCGGGTCGGGCGGCGGCCGCTGCAGATGATCGGCTTCGCGGTGATGGCGGTGAGCTTCTTCCTCCTCTCCGTCGCCTACGCGCCGCTCGTGGCTGTGCTGCCGGCGTTCCTCGGCCTCTACGGGCTCACCTTCTTCTTCGGGAACTTCGGCCCGAACACGACCACCTTCGTCTATCCGAGCGAGGTCTTCCCGACCTCGTTCCGGACCACCGGCCACGGGATCGCCGCGGCGAGCGGGAAGGCGGGGGCGGTGATCGCGGTCTTCCTCTTCCCGACCCTGCTCGTCGCCTACGGCTTAAGCTGGTTCTTCGGCCTCCTCGCCCTCGTCGCGTTCGTCGGCTTCCTGGTGACCGTGATCCTGCTGCCCGAGACCTCCCAGCGGTCGCTCGAGGACATCTCGGGCGAGGACGAGCTGGCGGTGCTCGTCCGCCGGTTCTCGACCTACCTGAGGAGCCTCATCCTCACCACCGCCCAGGGCGCCTCGGCGCTCCGCGAGCTCCTCCGGCAGCCCGACCACGACCGGGATCGCCAGGTCGCCCGGATCCGCAGCATCGAACACGCCGCCGATGAGGAGGTCCACCGGATCTATGTCGAGCTCAACAACCGTCGGCTCTCGCCGGAGGTCCGGACCGATGTGGGGCACCTGGCGAGCGCGCTCGACGACATCATGGACGGCATCGAGTCGGTCTCGGCCCGGATCTCGACCTACCGGCTCGAGGGCAGCCACCCGGAGCTCGAGCGGTTCTCCCGGATCGTCGAGTCGTGCGTCGAGCAGGTCGGCAAGGGGATCCTCGGCCTCGACGACCTCTACCGGGGCCGGACGGACAACCTGGTCGCCTCGATCGTGGAGGTGAACCGGCTCGAGAACGAGGCCGACGACCTCCTCCGGGACCTCCTCGCCCGCCTCTTCGAGGGGAACGACCCGATCCAGATCCTCAAGTGGAAGGACCTCTACGAGCGGCTCGAGGTGATCACCGACCGGTGCGAGGACGTGACCGACGTCTTCCAGGATCTTTTGGTGCGCTACGGACCGACCGAGTGAGCCGGGCGGTGGGCGTCGGCGCGGAGGGGACGGACTCCGGCTCCGGGCTGGGCCCGGTCCGAAGGCCCGACGGGCCTCCGCTCAGAGCAGCGTCACGAGCAGGTAGACCGCCGCGATGAAGAGGGCGACCGCCACGATCCGGTGGATCGCATAGCGCATCCGGGCCCCCGCCGGGCCATCGTCCGTGATCGACGGGGACTGGAGGATCCCGAGGCCGGCGCCGCCGCCGACGCACAGCAGCCCGAGGACCGCGAGGATCCGACCGGCGAAGAGCGCGTTCGCCGCGCCGGACGCGGTGGCCGACGGTCCGCTGCCCGCGACCCCGATGATCGTGCCGATGAAGACCAGGACGAATCCGAGCCCGACGGCCAAAAAGGCGAGCGACGGCCGTCGCATCCTCAGGGTGATCTCGCCCTCCCGAGGGGCGGCGGGAGACGGGGGGGACGTTGGGTTCGTGTTCACTGCCATGCCGGGACCTGAGACGCCGCGGGTCTTGGTCCTTTCGGTCGTCGGCGACGCCGGCCCGGGTGGGTTAACCGGTGACGGGGCCTTTCGGTCGCAGCGCGGCCGCGGCCGCGGGTGCGGGGGCCGAACGGGCAAGGGCGCGCTCCGGCGCCTTCGGCGCCTCGACGGCGTGGTTGATCGCGATCTCGGCCAGGTCGCCGGCGTAGAAGGCGCTGCGTTCGAGGCTCTCGAGCACGTAGGCGAGGCCGACCGCGAGCCGTCCGCTCTTGGTCGTCACCTTCCGCAGCACGGCCGAGCGGTCCTTCTGCAGCCGTTCGGCCGAGTCGAGGACGCTGTTCGCCTTCTCGACGTCGCGCCGGTCCAGGCTGTCGAGCGCGTCGGTGAGCGCCTGCGCCGCCTGCTGGGACATCCGCTCGAGCTCGGTGACGATCTCCGGCGGCGTCCGTTCCTTCTCGAGGATCGTGACCGTCTCGGCGATCCGGACCGCGTGGTCGGCGATCCGCTCCAAGACCCGCGAGACCAGGAGGTACATCGAGCACTCGGGGAGGGTCAGTTCGAGCGAGAGGAGGAGCCGGACGTCCCGGAGCGCGCTCATCACCTGCTTCTCGAGGAACCAGTGGAGCCGGTCGACCTCCCAGTCCCGCTCGATGACGTCCCGGGCGATCGAGGGATCCCCGGCCCGGAACGCCGCCATCGCGTCCGACTGCATCGCCCGGACCATCTGGTGCATCCGGCGGATGACGCTGGGGAGCGGGAGCGGGTTCGCCCCGACCACATCCTGCAGGACCACCGACTCGGCGGTCTCCTCGAGGATCTCGGGGCCGATCATCCGTTGGGTGAATCCGCGGATCACGTCCCGCGTCCGGGCGCTCATCCGGCCGGGCGTGCGGATCTCCAGCAGGGAGGCGCCCGCGATGTACTCGGCGATCAGCCGACGCACCAGGTGCTCGCTCTCCATCTCGTTCGAGACCGGGACGACGCGCCGCACCCCCTCGACCACGCCGCCCTCCTCCGGGTAGACCGAAAGCGACCCGTCGGCCGCGGGCCGGAAGTAGAGCACATCCCCCGAGCCGAGGCCCCGGCCGACGACCCAGCTCTTCGGGAGCGAGACGATGAACGTCGAGCCGCCGGTCTTCTGGATCCGGCGGCCGTGGAAGCCGCCCGAGGCGCGCATGCCGGCGCTACGGTAGCGCAGACTATATAGATGCGCGCCCGGGCCGTGCCGCCGCCTAAATGCCCGAGCCCGGTGGGCCATGGACTCTAATGCCCGGCGCCCGCGCATCCCCCCGGTCCTCTGTGGGCCCGGTGATCGATCTCCACACCCACCCGATGCTGGAGGGGGAGCCGCCCATCACGGACCGCTCCCACACCTTCGACGAGTACCGGGCGCAGATGCGGGGGATCCACCTCGTCGCCTCGGCCGTCCTGGTGATGGCGCCGGCCCACGACCTCCCCCGGACCCGCTCGCTGAACGATCGGCTGCTCGCGCTCGCCCAAGGGTCCCCGGACCGGATCTGGCCGTTCTGCTCGGTGCATCCGGCCGATGGGCCGGCCGCCTTGAGGGAGCTCCGCCGGGTCGCCTCGGCCGGCGCCCGGGGGATCAAGCTGCACCCGAACACGCAAGGGTTCGATGTCGCCGACCCGGCGGTCACCCGAGTCGTCCGGACCGCGGCCACGCTCGGGCTGCCGGTCCTCTTCGACGCCTACAGCCCGTTCGACGCCGACCAGCCCGGGAAGTTCATCCGGCTCGCGATGGAGGTTCCGGAGGCCCGGCTGATCCTGGCCCACGCTCACGGGCCGGCGTTCCCCCAGCTTCTGGTCTACGAGATCCTGGCCCGGTACCCGTGGTGGCGCCGGAACGTCTGGATCGACCTCTCCGCGACCGCCCCCCTCCTGGCCGACGGCCCGTTCGCCGAATCGTTCGTCTGGGTCTGCCGCAAGGTGGGCATCGACCGGATCGTCTTCGGGAGCGACTACCCGCTCGACGATCCGCCCCGGGCCATCGCCGCCGTCCGCCGGCTGGGCTTCCGGCCGGCCGAATTGTCGGCGATCTTCCACGACAACGCCGCCCGGCTCATGGACCGGCCGGCGGCCCCCGATCGCGCGGTCTCCCCGCCCTCCCCCGGGGCCGGCGTCACTCCACGACGCCGCCGGCCGACTCGACCCGGCGAAGCACGCTGAGCGCGTCGACCGTGGCCCATCGGCTCGGGATCCCCAACGGCTCGAGCTGCATCGGATAGACCACCCGGTGGGTCCAAGGCTCGGGCGGATCGAGGTCGGGATGGGAGCGGTCGAGCGCCCAGGTGCCGTCCGGCCGGCGCCGATCCAGGAGCCAGCGGAGCGCCGGCCGAAGCCGTCGGTCGCCGCCGTACCCGAGCCGGGTGAGTACCCCGAGCCCGACCAGAAGGTCGTAGTAGTAGTGGTTCGGGTAGTGGATCCGGAACCAGGGCGCGTACCGCCCCCGGCCCTCCCGCATCAGCCGCCGGTCGAGGTAGAACTCGGCGCCGCGTTCGATCGCGCGCCGGACGGCCGCACTCCGCTGGGGCTCCGGGATCTCGGCCAAGGCGGAAAGCCCCTCCCAGCCGTCGAGGGTCCCGGTCCGGGACTTGAAGCAGTGCCAGCCCCCGTCGGCCTTCTGGGTCTCTATGAGCCAGTCCAGCGTCCGCTGAAGGACGGGGTGGTCGTTGTAGCCGAACCGGATCAGGCTGCGGGCCGTGTTGCCCGAGACACAGAGTTCCGCCGACGGCCCCGAAAGCTCCGGGCCCCACCGATCGAGGATCAGTTCGGCCAGCCGGGCGATCCTCGGGTCGGCCTTGGTGAGCCCGAGGTCGGCGAGGACCAGCATCCGCCAGTTGGTGACGATGTACTTGGGCGTGTAGAGATCTTCCGCGGCGGTGCCGGGAGTGACCCAGTGGCCGTCCGGGAACTGGTGCTCGAGCAGTTGGGTCGCCCATCCCTTCTTCCCGATGGCCGCCCGGGCCGATTTGACCCTCGGGTCCCCGGCCGATCGGCCCTCCACTTGGGTCCAGTACCGGTACCGGACGCTGGGATCGGCGTCGGGAGAGGTCAGCCAGCGTCGGATCTTCGGGGCAATCCGCATTCGAATGTACCGGTACCTCCCGGTCCTATATCGACCCTCGGTCCGGCCCTGACCGGGAGGTCCTCGGGGTAAGGACCCGGCGATCCGCGTCGGCGGTCCCCAGGTACCGGTGCGGAACCTGGTGGAAGGAGGAGTACGCGCAAGCCCCCGTGCTGCCTTCGGCTCGCCCCACCCCCGGGCCGTGGGGGAGCGGGTCGGCGGCACCGAATCCTATTAGGCCCGACTCGCGCATCCGCTCGGAGCATGGATACCTCCCCGGCCGCCGACCCCGGCGCCGCCCCCATGGACCCGGCGGCCCCCACGATTCTGGACGGATGGCCCGGGGGCCCCCTCGGCTTCCGCCAACGGTCGATCCGCTACCACCGCCCCCGGGCCCCCTTCTGCGGGCGGGGCGACTGCACCGGCTGCCTGGTCCGGGTGAATGGGCGGCCGAACGTGCGGGCCTGCCAGTACCGCCCCGGCCCGAACGACCGGATCGAGACCGAGAACGCCTGGCCGTCGCCGCGGTTCGACCTCGGCCGGATCTTCGACCTCCTCTTCCCCCGGGGGATCGACACGACCCGCGGGCTGTTGCGCCCGTCGGCCGCCCGACCGCTCTACCAGCGGGTCGTCCGTCGGCTCGCGGGGTACGGTCGGTTTCCGACCCCGACCGTCCCGTCGCCGCCTTCGGCGGCCCGCCGGCTGGAGGCGGAGGTGACGATCGTCGGCGCCGGCGCCTGCGGCCGGGCGGTCGCCGCCCGGCTCGCGCTCGAATCCCCCGGCCCGACCGTGATCCTCGACCGGACCGATACGGGGCCCGGGCCGGCGGGCGCGCTCCGGCTCTACCGGACGACGGCCGCCTTCCTGCCCCCGCCCTCGGCGACCCGCGAGCGCCCGTTCACCCTCTGGGCCGTCGGCCCCGACGGGGAGGGGCTCCGGATCGACACCCGCCACGTCGTCGTCGCGACCGGCGGCTACGATGCGAACCTCCTCTTCGGCAACGGCGACCGCCCGGGGGTCCTCACCGCCGACGGGGCGCTCGCCCTCGCCGCCGGCGCCGACCGGCCGCCGTTCCGGGAGGCGGTGGTCGTCGGCGGAGGCGCTCGGGCCGCCGAGGTGATCGACCGGTGGGGCGAGTGGATCGGGGCGGTCGTCGCCCCCGGGTCGATCGAGCCCGAGGTGGTCGCCCGGGCGGCGGCGCACGCGATCCCGCTCTTTCCCCGCACCCTCCTGCTGCGGGCCCGGGGCTTCGGCCGGGTGACCGGGGTCGACCTGGCGGGCCGGGGCTCGGGCCCGACCTTCCACCGGCGGACCGATGCGGTGATCCTCGCCCTGCGCCGGCTCCCGAACGCGCAGCTGTTCTTCCAGGCGGGGGCCCGGCTCCTCTGGCACCCCCGGCCGGGCGGCTACTTCCCCCGGCTCACCGACGGCGGGGAGAGCTCGATCCCGGGGCTCTGGGGGGTCGGCGACGTCGCCGGGGATCCCCCCGAGGACCCCATCGCCGATGGGGTCCGGGTCGCCGAGGCGATCCTCGGCCACCGGCCGAGCGGGGAGGCTCGGCCGCTCCCGCGCTGGGAGCCCACGGAGCTGGAGGGCTACGTGGTCGAGCTGGCCGCCCGGCGGCGGTCGCGCGGAAAGTGGGTCGCCTGCGCGTGCGAGGATGTCCTGCTCCACGAGGTCGAGGAGGCGGTCCGCCGGGGCTACCACGGCATCGAGGCGGTGAAGCGCTACACGGGGCTCGGCACCGGCCTCTGCCAGGGCCGCTACTGCCTGCCGGACGCGCTCCTCTGGCTCTCGGTGCTGGAGCACCGCCCGGTCCCCGAGATCGGGTACATCACCCAGCGTCCTCCCGTGGTCCCGACACCGCTCGGCGCCTGGGCGGGGCTCCCGGAGCCGGAGGAGGAGTCGTCGTGACCGGCCCCCGGCAGACCGACTACCGGGTGGCGATCGTCGGCGGCGGGGTGATCGGGCTCTACACCGCCTACCGGCTCGCCCGGGCCGGGGCGGGCCGGATCGTCGTCCTCGACCGGGGCAGCTACCTCTCCAACGGCGCCTCCGGCCGCAACGGCGGCGGGGTCCGCCAGCAGTGGGAGACCCCCGAGACGATCCGGCTCGCGCGCGAAGCGGTCGAGGCGTACCGCCGCTTCGGCTCGGAGTTCGGGGTCAACCCGTGGTTCCGGCAGTCCGGTTACCTCTTCCTGGCCGACTCCCCGGCCGAGGTCGAGCGGCTCCAGGCGGTCCACCGGACCGTCACCCAGGAGGGGCTGCCCTCCCAGTGGCTGACGCCGGAGCGGGTCGCCCGGCTCGTTCCCGGCCTCTCGACAACGGGGATCCTCGGCGCCAGCTACCTGGAGAGCGACGGGACCCTCTACCCCTTCCCGGTCGTCTGGGGGCTGTTCGAGGCGGTCCAAAACCTCGGCGTCGAGGTCTGCCTCGGCACCGAGGTCTACCGGATCGCCGCCCGCGACGACCGACGGCTCAGCGTCGACGGCGCCCACGGCCGGCTCGACGCCGACATCGTGGTCAACGCCGCCGGCGGCTGGTCGAGCGAGGTCGCGCGCCGGGCCGGGGTCGACCTGCCGACCCGGCCGGTCCGGCACGAGATCTGCGCGACCGAACCCCTGAAGCCGTTCCTCGATCCCATGGTGGTCCGGGCCTCGGACGGGCTCTACTTCAGCCAGACGATGCGCGGCGAGCTCGTCGGCGGCATCTCGGTCCCCCATCCCGAGGGGCTCGGCCCCGGCATGACCACCTCGGCCGGCTTTCTGGTCCGCTACGCCCGCGCCGTGCTCGGCCTCTACCCCGCCCTGCGGGACCTCCGGGTGCTCCGGGCCTGGTCCGGCTACTACGATGAGTCGCCCGACGGCCTTCCGATCCTCGGGGCCGATCCGTCGCTGCCCGGGCTGGTCCATGCCGCCGGCTTCGGCGGTCACGGCTTCATGCTCGCCCCGGCGATCGGCCGTCTGGTCGCGGCCGCCGCGCTCGGGGAGCGGACCGCCGAGCTCGCCCCGTTCGCCCCGGGCCGGTTCGCCAATCCCTCGGCCCCGGTCCGGAACCGGGAGAAGCTGAGCCTCGGCTGAGGCGCCGCCCCTCGGCGAGGCTAAGGGCCGCCGACGATTCCGATCGAGCGTGAGCGACCCGTTCCCGTTCGAGCCGTTCCCGACCGGAGGGCTCCCGCCGGCCCCCAAGGGGCCGGATCCGGTCCCGGCGGCGGCGTTCCAGGCGGCGGTCGAAGGGAGCGACGCCTACCGGGGGCTCCGGGAGGCGCTCCAGGTCGACGAGGGGGTCCTGAGGCTCGGCAACCGGTTCCTGCCGGTCGGCCGGTACCGGGAGGTCGCCTTCCTGGCGCTCGGGGAGGCGGCCCACTCCCTGGCGCTCGGCGCCCTCACGACCCTGGGCAGCCGGGTGACCGCCGGCCTCGTCGCGGGACCCGAACCGCCCCCCGCCGACTTCCCGTTCCCCAGCCTCCGGGTCGGGCCCGGTGGGGAGGAAACCGCGGTCGACGAGGTCGGCCGGGCCGCGACCGAGCTTCTCGAGGCGCTCACCGAGCGGGATCTCTTCCTCCTCCTCCTCTCCTCGGGCGCGGTCACGACCCTCGCGGCCCCCCCGGCCGGCTTCGGGGCTTCGGCCTGGCAGGGGTGGCTCGGGGAGCTCGCCCGGGCGGGGGTGTCGGCCCGGGAGCAGGAGGAGGTCGTCCGGGTCGTGGCCGGGGGGTTGGTCGGGGGCCGGCTCGGCATGATCCCGACCCGGGGCGACCGGGCGGTCTTCGTGGTCGACCGGGGCCACGGCCCCGCCCTCCTCGGTGGTGGCCCGACCATTCCGATCGCCGCGGAGGAGCGGCTCAAGGTCCGCCAGCTCCTCCTTAGGCTCGGGCGGGTCGACACGCTGCCGGCGTCGGCCCGGGAGCGGCTCGGACCGGTCGCCCCCGCATCGACGGTGGGGCCCTGGGACCGCCCGGTGGTGATCGCCCAGCCGTCCGATGCGGTCCGGTCGGCCGCCGACCGGCTCTTCGACCGGAAGTGGACGAGCCGGCTCATCGACCTCGAGCTCTCGGGCCCCCCCGAGGCGGCGGCGGCCCGGTTCGTCGAGGGGATGGAGGAGCTCCTCCGCAAGGAACCGCTCACCGCCGAGAGCCGGACCCGGGGGATCGCGGGGTTCGCCATGACCACCCTCGACGTCCCCGAGGGAGCGCCCGATGGACCGGCGATGGAGCGGTTCCTGGCCCAAGCGTACGGGCGGCTCCGCCGCCGGGAGATGACGATCGCCGTCGGCCGGACCGCCGGCGCCCCCGACCGGGCCCGCTATCCGGCCGGGGCCGTCGTCGGCCGGATCGGCGAGCCGGCCGAGGGACTCTCGCCCGGTCGGCCCCGGCCATTGGCGATGCGCAGCGGCATCACCGATGTGGGGGCCCTCGTCGTGGGGCTGGTGCCCACCCCTTCCGCGGACTGACGCCCCGGGAACCCCGGGGGCCGGACCGGTCCGG
>JAJYWS010000005.1 GCA_021791335.1 Thermoplasmata archaeon | reverse complement strand
CCGACTACATGGCCGGATTCCCCTGGCACCCCCACCGCGGGATCGAGACGGTGACCTACATGCTGGAGGGCCGGGTCGCCCACGGCGACACCCTCGGCCACGAGGGGGTGATCGACCGGGGCGACCTCCAGTGGATGAGGGCCGGGAGCGGCATCATCCACCAGGAGATGCCCGAGCGGTCGGAGGGACGGCTGGACGGCTTCCAGCTCTGGGTCAACCTGCCGGCCCGGGAGAAGATGTCGACGCCCCGCTACCAGGGGATCACCTCCGGAGAGATCCCCGAAGTCGAACTGCCCTCCGGCGCCCGGGCCCGGGTCGTCGCCGGCCGGTTCGCCGGAGCCGAAGGACCGGTCCGAGGGATCGCGGTGGACCCGACCTATGTCGACCTCGACCTGCCCCCGGAGGCCGACCTGAGGCTGCCGACCTCGCCGGGCTACACGGCGGTCGCCCATGTGATCGGGGGCGCCGGTCGGTTCGCCCCGGAGCCGGCCCCGATCTCCCCCCGCGGGGAGACGGTCCTCTTCGGGTCGGGGGACGCCATCGAGGTCCGCGCCGGGCCCTCCGGGCTGCGGTTCCTCCTCGCCGAAGGTCGTCCCATCGGTGAGCCGGTCGCCTGGCACGGCCCCATCGTGATGAACACCCCCGACGAGATCCAGGAGGCGGTCCGGGACCTCCGGCACGGAGGCTTCCTACGGCACCGCCAACCCATCTACGAGGAGTGAGGTCGGGCCGCGGCCAGCTCCGCGGCGAGCTTCGGCCGGGCCACTCGGAGCACGGCCACCGATCGGCGCAGTTCGTCCCGGTCGACCGACTCCTCCGCGGTGTGGTCCAGGTGCGGGTCGCCGGGCCCGTAGACCGCCGCCGGAACCCCCCAGCGGGGCGCGACCAGGTTCACATCGGAGGTCCCGCCCTTCCGCCAGAGGGTCGGGACCCCGCCGACGCTCCGGATCCCCTGCTCGAGGGCCCGGACGACCGCGGTCGTCCTCGGGGTCTCCCACGCTTCGATCCCGATGTCGGGCTCCCAGCGGCCCCCCTCCGGTAGGGGGGGCAGCCGGGCCTCGACCGATTCGACCGAGACGCCCGGGGGCAGCCGGAGGTCCAGGTCGAGCCGGACCGTGTCGAGATCCGTCCCCGGCTCCGGGCGGATCCCCAGCAGCTTCCAAGTCAGGTTCCTGAATCCCGTGGCGCTCCGGGGACCGATCGCGGCCTCCAACTGCCGCAGGTAGTCGATCGCCCGTTCGGTGGCGGTGGGATCAGGGGCCGAGCCGTGGCGTCGGGGCGCGGGGATGCGGCCCACCCGATGGAGCATCCCCTTGTACCCGATCGCGACCCCGTCCCAGCGGTTGGGCTCCCCGGCGATGACCGCATCGGGGGCCGGTTGGCCGGCGAGGTAGCGGGCGCCGCGGCTGTCGGTCTCCTCGCCCACGGCCGCCACCACCGTCCAGCGTCCGGCCGAGGCCCCGCCGGCCCCGGCCGCCAGGGCGGCCGCGAGCGGACCCTTGGCATCGCAGGCCCCCCGCCCATGGATCCGCCCGTTGTCGAGCCGAACCGCAAGCTCCCCCGCCACGGTGTCGATGTGCCCGAGGAAGAGGATCTCGGGATCGCCGGTCCCGAGGGTGGCGATCCCGTTGCCGACCGGGTCGATCCGCACGGCGTATCCGAGCCGCTCGGCGACGGCGACAAACGCCTCGACCCCGGCCGATTCCGCCCCGGAGGGGCTGTAGGCGCTCAGGAGCTCGAGGAGGATCTCCGACTCATCCACGGCCCAGGATCTCCCGGAGGGCCCCGAGCGCGCCGACCCAATCCTCCTCGGAGATGACGAGCGGCGGCAAGAGCCGGATCACGTTGGCGCCTCCCGAAATGGCGAGGTAGCCCTGCGACCGCAGCGCTTCCAGGTGGGGGGCGGCCCGGCCCCGGAGCTCAATCCCGATCATGAGGCCGACCCCCCGGACCTCCCGGACGACCGACTCGGGAAGCCCCGCGAGCCGGAGGCGGGCGATCTCGCCGAGCCGCTCGGCCCGTTCGGCCAGCCGTTCCCGCCGGGCGTACTCCAGAGCGGCGATCCCCGCCGCGCAGGCCAAAGGGTTCCCGCCGAAGGTCGACTGGTGGCTCCCCCGGAACGCCGACTCGACCGCCCCGGTCGTGACCGTCGCCCCGATCGGCACCCCGCCGGCGAGCGACTTCGCGGCGGTCACGATGTCGGGCACGATCCCCGAGCGCTCGAGCGCCCAGAACCGTCCGGTCCGGCCGAGGCCGGTCTGGACCTCGTCCAGGATGAGGAGCGCCCCATGGGCCGAGGCGATGGCCCGGGCGTCCCGCAGGTACCCCTCGGCGGCCGGGTGGACCCCGCCTTCGCCCTGGACCGGTTCGAGCAGCACGGCCGCGGTCCGGTCGTCGACCGCGGCCGCCAGCGCGGCCGCGTCGTTGAACGGGACGTGGGCGAATTCGGGGACCAGCGGCTCGAACGGCGCCCGGAACTCCGGCCGCCAGGTGGCGCTGAGCGCGCCCAGGGTGCGGCCGTGGAACCCCCGCATCGCGGCGACGATCCGCGGCCGGCCCGTGGCGGACCGGGCGAACTTGATCGCCGCCTCCACCGACTCGGTGCCGGAGTTCGAGAGGAAGACCCGGTCGAGGGGCGCCGGCAAGGTCGCCGTCAGGGCGCGGATGAACTCGGTCCGGACCGGGGAGGCAAACGACCCGGCGAGTTGGAGCAGCTCGCGGGCCTGCCGGGCGAGCGCCGCGACCACCTCCGGGTTGGCGTGACCCACGTTCGCGGTCCCGTGGGAGGCCCCCAGGTCGAGGTATCGGCGTCCGGCGGAATCCCAGAGGTGGGCGCCCTCGCCCCGGACGATCTCGAGGGCGTGACGGGGGGCGCCGGCGAACTCGCCCGGGCTCCGGTCGCTCACTCGATCACCGTCCCCTCGCCGTCGAGCGCGCGGGCGATCGGCCGGTCGACGGCCGAGGAGGCGATCACGACCCGGCCCACCCCCTTGGCGAGGGCTTCCTGGGCGGCCACGAGCTTCTTGCGCATCCGTCCGCCGGCGACCGGAAGGTACCCCTCGATCTCGGCCTTCGGGATCCGGGCGACCCGGCTCGAAGGGTCCGCGACGTCCCGGAGCAGACCGGGAACGTTGGTGAGGAGGAGCAGCGCCTCGGCCCCGAGCGCGCCCGCGACCGCCGCCGCGGCCCGGTCGCTGTCGACGTTGATCACCTCGCCCTCGGGGGTGATCGCCGGGGGCGAGACCACCGGGGTGTAGCCGTGGTCGAGGAGGAGCCGGAGGAGACGGTCGTCGACCCGGGCGACGGTACCGGACCAGTCGTCCTTCACCCGCAGGATCTTGCCGTCGACCACCGATCGGGCGCCTTCCTTCCGGGGACCCATAAGGAGCGGCCCGTCGAGACCGCTCAGCCCCACGGGCCGGGCCCCGAGCCGGTGGAGCTCGGCGACGATGCGCGGGTTCACCCGCCCCGTCAGGGCCAGCAGGACCACCTCCCGGCGGGCCGGGTCGGTGTAGCGGGAGGTCGCCCCGCTCGGGGAGGTGTAGTACTTCGAGGGCACCCCGAGCGCCTCCCCCAGCCGGTCGACCTCCTCCGAGCCTCCGTGGACCAGGACGGCCCCCGAACGGCCCGCGAGGTCCGCGAGCACCGGGGCGACGGCGTTGCCCGCCGCCCCACCGATCTTGACCACCAGCGTCATCGGTCCATGCGCCTCAGACCGGGTGGAGCCCGAGGAAATCGAGGCCGGTCGTCTCTCGCCAGCCGCCGAGGATGTTGAGGCATTGGACCGCGTTGCCCGCCGCGCCCTTCATGAGGTTGTCGAGGGCCCCGACGGCGACGATCCGGCCCGCGTGCGGGTCGGTCGCGAATCCGACGTCGCAGTAGTTGGTGCCGGCGAGGAGCTTCGGCTCCGGTTCCCGGTAGAGGCCTTCCGCATCGTGGACGATCCGGACGAACGGCTCCTCCGCGTAGACGGCCCGGAAGGCCCGCCAGAGTCCCTTCTCGTCGACCGGCGCCCGGGCGGTCGCGTGGACCGTCGCGAGGACGCCGCGGACCGCCTCGACCCCGTGGCAGGAGAGGGCGATCGGGAGCCCGGTCTCCTGCTCGATCTCGGCGGTGTGCCGGTGCCCCGCCGGGGCGTAGAGCCGCATGACGCCCGACCGTTCGGGGTGGAGCGCCGCCGGACCTCCGTCGCGGCCGCTCGCGCTCGAGCCGCTCTTTGCGTCGACCACGACCGGCCGCTGGGGATCCACCAGGCCGGCCGCGACCAGCGGCGTCAGCGCCAGGATCGAGGCGGCGGCCATGCAGCCCGGGTTGGCGATGAGTTGCGCGCGGCGGATCTCCGACCGATGCCGCTCGGGGAGGCCGTAGACCGCTTGGCCGAGGAGGTCGGGCCGGGGGTGGTCCGTATGGTAGTAGGCCGGATAGAGCGCCGGGTCCTTGAGCCGGAAGTCCGCGGTCAGATCGATGACCTTCCCCCCGGCGTCGAGCAGCTTCGGCGTGACGCCCATCGAGCCCCCGTGGGCGCTCGCGACGAAGGTGACGTCCACCGGCCGCCAGGCGTCCGGCGGACTGAAGGTGAGCGCCGTGGCCTTCCGAAGGTTCGGATGGGCCCGGCCGACGGGCTTACCCGCCATCGACTGGGAGACGACCCGGTCGATCTCCACCTCGGGGTGCCGCAGGAGGAGCCTCAGGAGCTCTCCGCCCACGTAGCCCGAGCCGCCGACGATCGAGACCTTCATCGGCGCCATCGCTGGAGGGCATAGTCGAGGATCGTGTCGGCGATGTCGACCCCGGTCGCCGCCTGAAGCGCCTTGAACTCGGGGGTCGGATTGACCTCGTGGACGACCAGCCCCCGGGGCGACTCCATGAGGTCGACCGCGAGGACGCCCCCGCCCATCGCGTCGGCGGCCCGGAGCGAGAGTTCGGCCAGCTCCGGGGTGACCGGGAGCGGCTCGGTCGAGGCGCCGCGCGCGGCGTTGGTCCGCCACGACTCGGATCGGCGCAGCATCGCCCCCACGACCCGGTCCCCGACGACGAAGACCCGGAGGTCCCGGTCGGGCTTGGGGATGTACTCCTGGACGTAGAAGATCGAATGGACGGGGGAACTCAGGGCCCCCTTGTGCTCGAGGATCTGCTCGGCCGACTCCCGGTCGGTCACCTTGGCCATCAGCCGGCCCCAGGAGCCCACGGGGGGCTTGAGGACCGCCGGATAGCCGATCTCGTCGAGCGCCTTGAGCGCCGACTCGCCGGTCAGCGCCACCACCGTCCGGGGCGTCGGGATGCCCCGGGCGCTCAGCCGCAGCGAGGCGAGGATCTTGTCCCCGGCCCGCTCCAGCACGTCGGGGAGGTTGATCGCGGGGATACCGTAGTGCTCGAAGTAGTGGGCGGCGTAGAGCGCCCGGCTGTGGCTGACCGAGCGGTTCAGGATGCCGTCGACATCGAGGGAACCCCGCTCGAACCCGAACACCATCTCGTCGTCCGAGAGCCGGACCATGGCGAGGGAGCGGCGCTCCGCCGCGGCGAGGAGCGCCTTCTCCTCGGGCCGTACGATGGTGTAGAAGAGTCCGAGCCGAAACCCGTTACTCACCCCAGTCCTCGGCTTCCTTCGGCGCGCACTGGACCGAGAACGGGGCCGTTCCCAGGACCTCCAGTTCGGTACCGCAGTCGGGGCAGGCGAAGATCTCCCCCACAATCAGGGCGTTCGGCGTCACTCCCGCATCGCAGGTCGGGCACTGCGTCATTTCGTTCGTTCCTCCAAGAGCTCATCGATCCGACCGTTCGACCGGTCGATCGAGGAGAGGGATTCGGACCGCAGCCCGTACCGGGCGTCGGCCAACTGAAGCTGGGCCTCCAGCGCGGCGCCGCCGGGGCCGCCGGGCGAGGTGCGCCGCTGGGCGGCCGAGCGCGCGTCGAGGCTACCGGTGCCGGCCCGCCCCCGGTACGCCGCGGGGAGTTCCCGGGGGTCCCCCCCTTGGGCGAGGTGGGCACCGACCGACTCGTGGGCCTCCCGGAACGGTACCCCGCTACGGACCAGCCGTTCGGCCTGGTCGGTCGCGAGGAGCCGGGGATCGTCGGCGGCCGTGGCCATGCGCTCGGCATCGAATTCGATCCGGTCCATGACCTCCGCGAGGGCCTGGACGGTCGTCGCGACCTCCCGTACCGCGTCGAGGACCGGCGCCTTGTCCTCCTGGAGGTCCCGGTCGTAGGCGAGCGGGAGCCCCTTGAGGGTGGTGAGCAGCCCGACCAGGTGGCCGACGATCCGCCCCGCCTTCCCCCGGACCAGCTCGGGAACGTCCGGGTTCTGCTTCTGCGGCATCAGGCTGGAGCCGCCGCCGAGGGCGTCGGTGGGCCGGACGAAGCCAAACTCCGTGGACGCCCAGAGGACCAGCTCCTCGCCGAGGGCACTCAGGTGGACCGCGAGGAGCGCCAGGTCGAAGAGCAGCTCCACGAACGCATCGCGGTCGCTGACCGCGTCGAGGGAGTTCTCGAAGGCCCGGTCGAATCCCAGCCGCCCGGCGACGTACGCCGGATCGAGGGGCAGCGTCGAGCCGGCGAGCGCGCCGGCCCCGAGGGGGCTCACGTTGGCCCGGGCCGCGGTCGCGTAGAGCCGATCGAGGTCCCGGTCGAACCTGAAGTAATGGGCGAGGAGGTGGTGGCCGAGGGTGATCGGCTGGGCCCGTTGGAGGTGGGTGTAGCCCGGCATCGGGCTCTTGGCCTCGGCCCGGGCCCGGCGGCGCAGGATCTCCTGCAGCCGGAGCAGGGGGTGGGCCACCTCGGCGATCGCCGCGCGCAGGTACAGCCGCTCATCGAGGGCCACCTGATCGTTGCGGCTCCGGCCCGTGTGCAGCTTGCCGGCGACCGGTCCGACCAGCTCGCCCAGCCGGACCTCCACGTTCGTGTGGACATCCTCCAGTTCGGGGCGCCAGGGGAACTGTCCGTCCCGGATCTCCCGGGCGACCGTCCTCAGCCCCTCGACGAGCGTCGCCCGTTCGGCGGCGGTCAGGAGCCCGATCCGCTCGAGCATCTCGGTGTGGACGATCGAGCCCGCCAGGTCGACCCGGGCGAGCGGCCGGTCGACGTCCAGCGATCGGAGGAAGCCGGCGGTCGGGGTCCGGACGTACCGGGGGGCCTGGGAAGGGGGGGCCATCTGGGGAATCCTCGCCGATGCCGCCATCAATCCACAGCCGTTCGGACGTTCGCCGGCGGGGAGGCCAGGGGCCCCCCAGGCACCGGGGCCGGGGGGGTGCGCTCCTCGAGGGAGGCCCAGGTCCGGGCCGGAAGCCCCCAGACGTAGATGAACCCCTCCGCCATCTCGTTGCGGAACCGGTCCCCCTCCGCGTAGGTGGCGAGTTCGTGCTGGTAGAGCGCGTAGGCCGACCGGCGGCCGACCACCCGGGAGCTGCCCTTGTACAGCTTGAGGACGACCTCGCCCGTGACCCGGGACTGGGTGGAGGCGACGAAGGCGTCGAGGGCTTCCCGAAGCGGGGTGAACCAGAGGCCGTCGTAGATGAGCTGGGCATACCGCTGCTCGACCGACCGCTTGAAGTCGAGCAGGTCCCTCGGCAGGACCAGGGCCTCGAGGGCCTGGTGGGCCTGGATGAGCGTGAGGGCGGCCGGGCACTCGTAGACCTCCCGGGACTTGATCCCGACGACCCGGCTCTCGATGTGGTCGATCCGGCCGACACCGTGGTCCCCGGCGAGCCGGTTGAGCATCGGCACCAGCGCGGGCAGTTCGGTCGCCTGCCCGTCGATCGAGATCGGCAGGCCCCGGTCGAAGCCGAGGGTGACGTACACCGGCGTGTCGGGCGCCCGCTCGGGCGCCCGCGTCCAGCCGTACGCTTCCTCGGGAGGCTCGACCGCGGGGTCCTCGAGGATCCCGCATTCGACCGAGCGGCCCCAGAGGTTCTCATCGGTGGAGTAGGGGGAGCGGCGGCCGACCGGCACGGGGACCCCCCGGGCCTCGGCGTAGGCGATCTCCTCCTCCCGGGTCATCTTCCAGACCCGGGCCGGAGCGAGGACCTCGAGCTCGGGCGCCAGGCTGGTGGTGCAGAGATCGAACCGGACCTGGTCGTTGCCCTTGCCGGTGCAGCCGTGGGCGATCTTCCGCGCGCCGACCTTCCGGGCGACGTCGACCAGGGTCTTGCCGATGAGCGGGCGGGCGAGGGCGGTGCTCAGGGGGTAGATCCCCTCGTACATCGCGTTGGCCCGGAGCGCCCGGGCAATGTAGCCCTCGGCATACTCGGCCCGGGCATCGACCACCACGGCGTCGCTCGCCCCGATGCGCAGCGCTTTCTGCCGGTGGGCCTGGAGGTCCCCGGGCTGGCCGACGTCGACCGTGACGGCCACCACGTCGAGGCCCCGCTCCTTGAGCCAGGGAATCGCGACCGAGGTGTCGAGTCCGCCGGAGTACGCCAGCACTACCTTGTCCGTCATGCGATGAAGCGAAGCCGAAGGAGGAATCGACCGGCACCTATATGTAGGGTTTGACCATCTTAGGACGAAATCGACCTATGTTGTCCAAATTTAGGCAACCATGCCCGACGCGCAGAGATCGGTAGCCCGGCAGGTCCGCGACTACCTGGACGGCCATCCGACGGTGGCCGAGGCGCTCCGGCTGGGGATCGCCAACCACTCGGCGGTGGCCCGCCGCATCGCCGAGGATCTGGGCTGGACGACGACCGCCGGGGTGATCGCGGCCTGCCGACGCTACCCCTCCCCCCGACGGCCCGGGATCCGGGAGGAGGGCATCCACCGGGTCCTCCGGAAGAGCCGGATCGAGACCCGGACCAAGGTCGCGACGGTGACGGTCGTCCAGGGGATCGACGTCCTCCAGGCGCTTGGGGACGTCGTCGAGGAGCTGCTGGACGACAACGCCCTGTGCCGGGTGATCCAGGTCTCCCAGGGCACCGTGATCATCGTCGACGAGGATTCGGTCCCCCGGGTCACCCGGAGGCTCCGGGACGCCCAGGTGATCGACGCCCGCCGGGGGCTCGCCGAACTCGCCGTGACGAGCCCGGACAGTGTGGAGGAGACCCCGGGGCTGCTCGCCTTCCTGGCGGGCGTGCTCTCGACCGCCGGGGTCAACATCGTGCAGGCGATGTCCTGCTACACCGACACCATCTTCATCCTCGGACAGCCGGACCTCAACCCCGCGATCTCGGCGCTCACCAAGGCGCTCGCCTGATCGGAGCGGTCGGAGGATGCCCGAGACGGGACGGGACCCATGATCGCCCTGGGCGCCGTGATCCTCCTATTCCTCGCCTTCGGCTTTGCGTTCGCGCTCGGCGCCCACTACGCGGGCGCCTGCATGGGGATGGCCGACGCGGCCGGGGCCGCCTCCCGCCGGCGGCTGCTGCTCATCATGGCGCCGCTCACCTTCCTGGGGGCCGCGCTCGCGGGGGAGCGGGTGGAACGGACGGTCGGGCACGACCTCCTGCTCCACGGCCACCTGCCGATCCCCCTGGCGGCCTCGATCATCGGGGTCGCCTTCCTGTTGACCTCGCTCTTCACCGTGCTGCGGATCCCGATCTCGGTGAGCCAGATCGTCATCTTCGCCTCGGTCGGCACCGGTCTCGCCGCGGGGGCCTCGATCGAATGGGGCACGGTCGGCGTCTTCGTCCTCATCTGGGCGCTGACCCCCATCGCCACGGGGCTCCTCGCCTACCTCCTCGTCCGGACCCTGCACCGGCGCTGGCCGGTCCGGGCGCTCCATCTGATGCGCTCCCCGCCCGCCCTCATGGCCCTGGTCGGGCTGGGGGCGGTCACCTCGTTCCTGCTGGGGGCGAACGACGTCTCCAATGCGACCGGCGCGCTGCTCCTCGGCGGGGTGTCGACCGCCACCGCGGCGGCCCTGGTCGGGGGCCTCGGCATGGGGCTCGGCGCCTTCTTCTTCGGGGATCGACTGATCGACCGGTTGTCCCACGAGGTGGTCGACCTGGACCCGCCGATGGCGGCGAGCGCCCAGCTCGCCCAGTCGACCGTCCTGTTCGGGGTCATCCTCACCGGCTTCTACACGTCGGTCAACCAGGCCCTCATGGGGGCGCTCCTGGGCGTCGGGTACGGACGGCACCGCTCGAGGATCCGCTGGGGCGTCGTCCGCCACATCCTGATCGAATGGGGGACCGGCCCCCTGACCGCGGCGACCCTGGCGGCGGCCACCACGCTGCTGCTCCGCTGGGCCGGCATCGGCTGACCCCGACCGGCGGCGCTACGGCGGCGGCGCCGGGCCCAGGCGATCGGCGAACGCCTCGACCATCCGACGGGCGGTCGCCAGGTGACGGACCGAGATCTGCTCGACGTTGACCCCCAACGGGACCTCGCACTCCGCGGATTCCAGCCCGGCTCGCAGGTCATCCCAGACGGCGAGGGCGTGCCGGACGCTGCGCTCCCCGGCACCGGCCTCCTCGCCGGCGAGGATCTCCCGCTCCGCGGCGAGCGGGATGTCGGCGCCGAGCCATCGGACGAACTCGGCGTCCATCTCGTCGGCGATCGGCGCCAGGCTCACCAGGACGGCCGAGGGCCGGAGCATCGCCTGGAGGCAGAGCCGGCCGTACTCGGCCACCATCTCGACGATCGGGCCGGCGCCGAAGACGAGCTGCGTCGTGAAGAAGGAGGCCCCGCCCCGGGTCTTGCTGAGCATCCGGTACGGCTCCCCCTGCCGCTGCGGGATCGCGATGTTGCCGATCCCGCCCCCATGGCGCGCGAACGCCGGGGCGCAGACCCGGTTGGCCTCGGCGACCGTCGGGCCCGGGTACGGGATGTACCGGCTCGATCCCCCGACCAGGACGGCGTGGCGGATGCCGTAGGCGACGGTCTCCTCGACCCACGCCTTCAGGGCGTCCGGCCCGTCCAGGTGGGCGACGACCTTGTTGACCAGGATCGGCCGGCCGGTCCGCTCCCCGAGGGCCCGGCCGTAGACCCGGGGATCGACGGTGCGGTAGTACGGCCGCCCATCGTGGTTCTCATCCACCAGTTCGGGGAGGTTGATCGCGTCGATCCGGGGGACCTCGGCGACCAGCCGGGCCACCGCCTCGATCTGCTCGGCCGATCGCGCCGGGGAGGTCCGGGCCATCGGGGGCACCGGTTCGAAGAGGAGCGGACGTCGGTGCAGCGCCTCGTTCAGCGTTCGGCTCATCGATCCCGCCGTCGGACGGTCCCGACCGGCGAACGGTCGAGGGCTCGGCCGATATGAAATCTCGGATGGCCGGAGCGTTTGCGGCCGGCGCAAAGCGGCCCGGGGGCCACGAAACCGGCCCCGGTCCCGGCGCCCGGACGGGAAGGATAAAGTCGCGCCCCGGTCTCCCGGTTCGGTGCCGCGCGGAGCCTGGTCCGGTCTCGTCCTCCTGGTCCGCGAAGGCTATCGGATCGAGCGGGAGTTCGGGCTGGCCGCCGTGGAGTCACTGGCCGAGATCGGCGAACTGCTCGAGCAGTCGGTGGTCGCGCCCTCGGGGGTGGTCCGGGGCGCGGCCGGCCTCGAGTTCGAGCTCCTCAACCCCCCGTTGCGGGACGGCGCGTTCGGGGGCGTGGCGGTCCGGTGCAACGGCACCGCCGTGCCGCCGGAGCGCATCCGGTTCCGGCCCGGGGAGGGGACGTCGTGGCGGACGGTCGCCGAGGTGACGCCGTCGACCCCCCTGGTCTGGCGGCCGGGAGAGGCGATCCAGTGGAGGCTCGAGGGTGTCGATCCCCCGGACGATCGACCGGTCCAGATCCGGCTCGAACTCGCCAGCGTGGCGATCCCCCCTCTCGTCTGGGTGGAGTTCCAAGGGAGGCTGCGAGAGCCGCCGCCGGCCGGCCCGGGAGGAGGCGCGTGACGGTCGACCGGGACCACCCCCACCTCCTCGCCTCGGGGCGGTCGGCCGCCCTGCTCGATGGCTCCGGAGACCTCACCCTCCTCCAGGAGAGCCGGGGGGCGGTGAGCGACTGGGGCGGGGTCTACGCCCGGCACCTCCGGCTCACCGGGCCCTGGAGCCTCTCGTTCCGGGACGAGGGGCACCAGCAACGGTTGGGCGAGGGGGCGACGGAGTTCGGCTGGGAGCCGCATCAGGCGACCGGCCGGCACCGGCTCTCCGAGTTTCCCGATCTCTCGGTCGCCCAGCGGGTCGTGGCGGTAGCCGATCCGCCGGGCGTCCTCCGGACGATCCACCTCTCGACCACCGGCCCGGGGCGGGCGATCGGGGTGGAGAGCGCGTTCGCTCCGTACCTCATCCCGGTGATGGTGGAAGGGATCCGCCCGGGCCGGTTCACTGCGCAGACCCGGACCGACGGACTGTTCGTGCGCCAACACGGGTTCGGGCTCTACGAGGCGACCCGGCCGGCCCCCGCCCGTCGCTACCTCAACCGGGCCTCCTGGATCGGCGGGCATTACCAGGGGCCGATCTCCGAGGTGGGAACCGAGCACCAGCTCTGGGTCGATCCCGGGATGCCCGTGGAGATCCGGTACTGGATCGGCGGCGGCCGGACGGCGGATCTCGGCCGTCAGGAGGAGAATCTTCGCCCCCTCCTCGACGATCCCGGGAGCGCGGTGTCGGCCTCCGAGCGGTTCTGGTCCTCCTGGGCGCACGGGACGCCCCGGATGCGGTGGGCGGACGCGCCCTGGCTCGAGACCGCCTACGATCAGGCCCGGCGCTCCCTCCGGGCCCTCTATTCCCTGCCGGACGGGGGGCTCGCCGGCCTGGTGGCCGGTTACCCTTGGTATGCGTCGCTCTGGTGCCGCGATCTCGCCGAGATGATCCCCGCGGTCCTGTGGATGGGCGACTTCGAGCAGGTGCGGGCGTCGCTCGACACGGTCTTCCGGTTCCAGCCGAGCCGGGACCTCCCGATGCTCGGCGCCCGTACGGGGAGCCTGCCGATGCAGATCTCGACCGGACCGGTCCTGCTCTACGGGACCGCCGACACCCCCCTCTATTACCCCGGCCTGGTCGAGCAGTTCCTGCGCCATTCGGGGGAACCGACCGTCCCGGACGGCTGGGCCCGGGCGTTGGAGGGCATCCTCGGCTGGGCGCGCGCCCGCCAGGACCCCTCGAACGGGCTCTTGACCCACGGCCATGAGGTGGAGGACCTGATCGCGGCGACCTCGGCGGTCGCCCGGGTCCGCTTCGGGATCGACCAGCCGGACACGACGATCTGGGATTCGGCGGATCGCCGGGATCAGGCGATCGACATCCAGGTCCTCTGGCACCAGGCCCTGGGCGCCCTGGGCCGGATGGCCCCAGGCGCCTCACCGGACCGGATCCCGGCTTCGGAGCTCGAGCGGATCGCCGAGACCATCCGACAGGAGTATCGATGGCCGGAGGAGGCGTATCTGGCCGACAGCCTCCGGGCCGGCCACCCGGTCCGGACGCTCCGTCCGAACGCGCTCCGGGCGGTCAGCGCCGGCCTCCTCCGCGGACCCGCGGCCCGTCGGATGGTCGAGCGGGCGGCCCGGCCGGACCTGCTCACCCCCTGGGGGGTCCGCTCCCTCGCCTCGACCGATCCCACGTATGCCCCCGCGGTCTACCATCAGGGGCAGGTCTGGACCCTCGCCACCGCCTGGCTCGCCGATGCCGCCTTCGCGGCCGGTGACGTTGACCGCGGCCTCCAGGCCCTTAGGACGATCGCCGACCGGTTCGCGGCCGAGGGCGGCTACGCCCACGAGTGCTACCGCGGCGACCGGCCGGAGCCGTTCAACTCCTGCTTCCTCCTCGGCTTCAGCATCGCCCCCTTCCTGACGATCCTCTTCGAGCGGCTCTGGGGGCTCCGGCGCGAGGGGGCGGGACCCCGGCTCACGATCGACCCGTCGTTCCCGGCCTCCTGGACGTCCGCCACCCTGGAGGGTCTCCGGGTGGGCGCCGGCCGGGTCCGGATCGACTGGAGCCCGGGCGAGCTGCGGGTGGACTGGTCCGGGCCCGGACCCCTCAGCCTCGGTGCGGCCGGGCGGGAGCACCGCCTGGAGCCGGGAGGGACCGGACGATTCCCCCTCCCGGCACCGCCCGGGGGTTGAAAGGCCCAAATAGGGCCGCACCAGAGGGGCATCCATGCCCTCGGCGATCGAGGTCCGCGGCCTGGTCAAGGAGTACGGACCGGTCCGGGCCGTCCGGGGGATCAGCTTCGCGGTCCCCGAGGGTTCGGTCTTTGCCTTCCTGGGGCCCAACGGGGCCGGCAAGACGACCACCACCGAGATCCTGGAAGGGCTGCGCCGGCCCTCCCAGGGGGAGGTCCGGGTCCTCGGTCGCGATCCGTGGACCGAAGGGCGGGCGCTGCACTTCGAGACCGGCGTGATCCCCCAGGACTTCCATTTCTTCGAGAAGATCACCGCCCGGGAGGCGGTCGAGTACTACTCGGCGCTCTTCCACGTCCGGCCGAAGGCCGACGACCTGCTCGCCCGCGTCGCCCTCACCGACAAGGCCGACGCCCGGTTCGACACCCTCTCGGGGGGCCAGAAGCAGAAGCTCGGCCTGGCGCTCGCGCTGGTGAACGATCCCCGGATCTGCTTCCTGGACGAGCCGACGACCGGCCTCGACCCCCACGCCCGGCGGGCGATCTGGGAGGTGATCCGGAAGCTCCGGGAGGAGGGGCGCACGGTCTTCCTCACGACCCACTATCTGGAGGAGGCGCAGCTGCTCGCCGACCGGGTCGCGATCATCCACCGGGGCCAGATCATCGCCGAGGGCAGTCCGGGCGAGATCATCCAGGCCCACGGGGGCCCGGCGCGGCTGGTCGTCGCCGGGGGGCCGGCGGTCGCCGAGTTCTTCCGGGGCCGCGAGGGGGTCGCCCCGACCGTGCGCGACGGGCAGGTGGAGGTCCCGATCCGGAGCAAGGAGGAGGGTCTCGGGTACCTGGACGCGCTCCGGTCGAGCGGGATCCCCTGGGGCGGGTTCACGGTCGAACGGGACACGCTCGAGGATGTCTTCGTCCGGCTGGTCGGCCGGATGGATGACGGGGTGCTGAAGTCGGAGGGGGCCGCATGAACGGCCGCCGGATCGCCGCCGACCTCAAGATCACGGCCCGGGGCTACCTCCGCAACCCGGTCGCGTTGTTCTTCGCGCTCGTCTTCCCGCTGATCCTGATCCTCCTCTTCGGGCTCATCTTCAGCGGGGGGAGCGCGGGGCCGGTCACGATCTACACCCAGAACTTCGACCACCAGTCGCCGGCGAGCCAGGCGTTCCTGAGCGCCCTCAACAACACGAGCGCCGTGCGCATCCAACTCGTGCCGGCCTCCGTCGGCAACCTCTCCACCTACCTGGGCCAGAACGGCTACGCGGTCGGTCTGGTCGTGCCGGCGGGTTTTGCCTCGAACTACAGCCACGGCGTACCGGTCCACGTGACGCTCTTCACCAACCCGCAGGCGGCGAGTTCGGCCGGGATCGCGCTGGGCGCGGTCCAGGGCGTCGCGAACGCCTTCAACCTCGCCATCGCCTGCCCGCCGCTCAAGGACTGCCAGCTGATCTCGATCGCCAATCAGAATGTGGGGAGCAACGTCTACACCTACATCGACTACCTGATCCCCGGGCTCATCGGTTTCTCGATCCTGACGAGCCCGATGTTCTCGATGGTCGACGTGACCAGCTCGTACCGGAAGGAGGGGCTGTTCCGGCAGCTGAGCCTCACCCCCCTCACCCGGGCCGAGTGGCTGACCTCCCGGATCCTCTGGTACATCCTCCTCACCTTCCTCTCGGCGGCGATCATGCTCGGGATCGGGCTCGGGGTCTTCGGCGCGCATGTGACGGTCTCGCTGGAGATCCTGCCGTTCCTCGTCCTCGGTCCGTTCTTCTTCGTGGCGCTCGGCATGGTCGCCGGCTCCGCGGCGCGGACCCCCGAGACGGCGGCCGTGATCGGCAACATCATCACCTTCCCGATGATGTTCCTCACCGGGACCTTCTTTCCGGTCTCCGAGTTCCCGCCGGCGCTCCAGCTGGTCGCCCGGGTGCTCCCGCTCTACTACGTCATCGACGGGATGAACCAGGTGATGCTCTTCGGCAACCTAACGGCGGCCGGCCTCGACCTCCTCGTCATCCTGGCCGCGTCGGTCGTCGTCTTCGTGCTCGCCATCGTCCTCTTCCGCTGGAGGGACGAGTGAGCGCCCCGAAAGCCGACGCCGATGGGTTCCGCCGCCTCATGGCCCGCTGGCCGACGGGGGTGAGCGTCGTGACCGCCCGGTCCGGGGAACAGGACGGGGGCATGACCGTCAACGCGCTGCTCTCGATCTCGTTGGACCCCCCGACGCTGCTCGTGAGCCTGGCCCGGGACGCCGACACGGTACCGCTCCTGGACGCGTCCGGCCACTTTGCCGTCAGCTTCCTCGCCGCCCGGCAGCGGGAACTGAGCGAGGGGTTCGCCCGTCGGGTCGGCGCGGCGGAGAAGTTCCGGGGGGTCCCGATCCGTCGCGGAGTGACCGGGGCGGCGCTCCTCGAGGGCGCCCTCGGCTGGATCGAGTGCCGGACCCTCCAGACGATCCCGCTCGCCGATCATCGGCTCTACGTCGGGGAGGTCCTCGCCGCCCGGGAGGGGACCGACGCCGCGCCGCTGCTCTTCTACCACCGGTCGTACGCGCGGGCGGACGGCGGGGACCGGTTGATCCTGCCGCCCGCACCGGCCGACCGGCCCTCCCCGTAGGGAGGGGCGGTCCGGCCCCGGGAGGCGGCAAGAAGGTGGTTTAAATACCTCCGAACTGGCCGGGACCATGCCCTCCGAGGTTTCGACCCCCGTGGCGATCGTCGGCAGCGGTCCGGCGGGATTGACCGCCGCCCTGTACTGCGCCCGGGCCGAGCTTCGGCCGGTCGTGATCTCGGGCGTCCCGGCCGGCGGCCAGCTCATGATCACGACCGAGGTCGAGAACTTCCCCGGCTTTCCCGACGGGATCCAGGGGCCCGAACTTGTCGACCGGATGCGCCGCCAGGCGGCCCGGTTTGGCACCCGGTTCATCGATGCCCAGCTCACCCGGCTCGACGCCCGCGGGCGACCGTTCCTTCTCGAGGCCGGCCCGGACCACCGGCTGAGGGCCGACGCGGTGATCGTCGCGACCGGCGCCAACGCGCGCTGGCTGGGCCTCCCGTCCGAGGAGCGGCTGCGGGGCCACGGGGTCTCGGCCTGCGCCACCTGCGACGGATTCTTCTTCAAGGGCAAGGAGCTGGTCCTGGTCGGCGGGGGCGACTCCGCGATGGAGGAGGCCCTCTTCTTGACCAACTTCGCCTCCCGCGTGACCGTCGTCCACCGGCGGCGCGAGCTGCGGGCGAGCCGGATCATGCAGGAACGGGCCCGCTCGAACCCGAAGATCGCCTTCCGCTTCGAGGAGGAGGTCGCGGAGGTCCTCGGGGAGCAGTCCGTCGAGGGGGTGCGGCTCCGTCACCTCGCGACCGGGGCCGAGACCACGCTCCAGGTCCAGGGACTGTTCGTCGCGATCGGCCATGTCCCGGCGACCGAGGTCTTCCGGGGCCTGCTCGACCTCGATGAGAAGGGGTATCTTCGGACCCGGGAGCAGACCCGGACCAATGTCGAGGGCATCTTTGCGGCCGGCGATGTCCACGACCACCGCTACCGCCAGGCGATCACCGCCGCCGGCCTGGGGTGCATGGCGGCCCTCGATGTCGAGCGGTACCTCGCCGAGCGCGGGACCGCGGCGCATCCGCCGACCCCCCACGCCTGACGACCGGAGCTCCGGCCGTCTCAGCCCGGGGGCGCGCAGCCCTGGACCGCGTAGTCGTCCCCGTTGAACTCGGCGTAGCCGAAGTCCTCGTAGAGATCGAACTCGGACACGGTGACGTGGTTCACCGGATCGTAGAACACCACCGCGCCGGTGTTCGGATTGTAGCTCAGGATCACCGAGGGGCCGAGCCGTTGGTGGAGCATCGAAAGGGTGGCGGCGGGGATCGAGGGGTTGTCGGTCTGGCAGCCGCTGGAGGGCGTCGTCGGGCCGACGCCCGGCGGCGCCGAGACCAGCGGTGCGGTGACCGTCGCGGCCGGGAGGGAGAGCGCGACCGCCCCCACGATCAGGAAGGTGAGCAGGGTCGCCCCGATCCGCCGGGGCACCGACCAGCGGACGGGGGGCGGCACCGCCCGGCGGCCGGGCCGGCGGGAGGCCGAGACCGCCGCGGTGCGGTCCGGTGCGGCCTGCCGGAGGCCGATCGCGATCAGGTTCCCGAAGAGGAGCGCGACCAGGATGCCGAGGCTCGGCATCACCAGCGAGAGCAGGACCGAGGCCACGGCCACCGTCCCGGCGTACATCGGCTGCAGCGCCGGGTCGGAGGGCGCGGTCCGGGGCTCGACCACCATGAAGAATCCGAAGAAGAGGGCGACCGAGTCGAAGGTGTAGAGCAGCAGCAGCTCCCCCGAGAGGATCCCGCCGAAGAGGAAATGGACCAGCCCCGCCACGACACCGTAGACCAGGAAGAAGGTGGCCGGAACCCGCCAGGTCGAGGGGCTCCGCAGCGCGAGCAGCACCCCGATCACGACGAGGGCGATCTCCCCGGTCGGGCTCACCCCGACCCACCAGGCCGGCGAGATCCCGAAGACGAGCGCGCCCAGGACGACCCCCAGGGCGGCCGGGTTGAACCACGGATGACCGCGGAACCGGAGCGCGTGCCGGAGCGAGGTGGCCGCCAGGACGCAGGCACCGGCGGCCGCGAGGGAAACCGTGGGGGGAAAGAGGAGCGCGAGGAGAAGGCCGGTCACCAGGGCCGCGTCGGGAAACCGGAGCCGTTCGAACCGGATCCGCGACCAGGCGAGATCGGTGGCGACCGCCACGACCGGGAGCACGACCAGGGAGCCGACCCCCAGCCCCCCCAGGTCCAGGAGCGAACCGATCGCCAGGGCGACCAGGGCGAGCCAGGTGCACCGGACGGGGGGCAGATACCGGGCCAGGAACCGACGGGCCGCGGGGCGGACGGATCGGACGCCCCGCTCGACGCGGGGCTCCGGGGATCCGGCGCGGGGGGTGACCTCCGTGCGGGGAGCCATCTCTCCCCAAGACGGGACGCTTCGATATATGGCGCCTTCGACCCCCCCGGCCCCGGTGCCGGAGGGCGATGGGACCGCGCTCCGCGCTCTGTCACGATAGCGTTAAGACCCGGGCCTCTGCTCCCGAACCGAGGTCGGCGGTGACTCCGAACAAGCGTAGTCTCCACATCGAGTCCAGCGGACAACTGTGCATCTACTGCGGGGCCTGCGTCGGGGTCTGCCCGCTCAACTGCATCTACCTGGACGAGACCCGGATCACCTTCGACGAGAAGATCTGCACCCGGTGCGAGATCTGCGTGAAGGCCTGCCCGGTGGGCGCGATCGAGATCGGCTGATTTCGAGGGAACCATGGCGAAGGATCTCAGCACGGATGTCCTGGTGATCGGCGCCGGCCCCGCGGGCAGCATGACCGCCAAATGGGCGGCCAAGAGCGGCGCCCGGGTCCTGATGATCGAGAAGCGGCAGGAGATCGGAAGCCCGGTCCGCTGCGGCGAAGGGATGAGCAAGAGCTGGCTCTCCGAGGTCGGCATCACCCCCGGCAAGTGGATCAACCTCGAGGTCGAGGGGGCCCGGATCTACTCGCCCTCCGAGAAGGTCTTCGAGATCAACGAGAAGCACGCCGGCAACGAGGTCGGCTATGTGGTGGAGCGCGACGGCTTCGACAAGGCGCTCGCGATCGACGCCGGCAACGCCGGCGTCGACATCCAGCTCAAAACGGCGGCCACCGGCCTGATCCGGGAGAACGGCCGCATCGTCGGGGCCCGGGCGAAGCAGTTCGGCGAACCGATCGAGATCCGGGCCTCGGTCGTGGTCGGCGCGGACGGATTCGAAAGCCAGGTGGGACGCTGGGGAGGGATCCCGACCAACCTCGCGCTCCGGGACATGGACTCCTGCCTGCAGTACCGCATGACCGGGGTCGACTGCGATGTCCGATACTGCGACTTCTACCTCGGGGAGGTGGCGCCCGGGGGCTATGTCTGGGTGTTCCCGAAGGACCACGGACTCGCCAACGTCGGCATCGGGGTCCAGCTGTCCAAGATCCACGGGATGGCCGAGGCGAAGAGCTACCTCGACCGGTGGATCGCCGCCCACCCGGCCTACGCGAAGGGGAAGAAGATCGACATGGTCGGCGGCGGGGTCTCGATCTCGAAGCCCCTCAACCAGACCGTCACCGACGGGCTCATGCTGGTCGGGGACGCCGCCCGGATGATCGACCCGCTGACGGGCGGGGGGATCGCCAACGGCTGCATCGCCGGGAAGATCTGCGGCGAGGTCGCGGCCGAGGCGGTCCGCCTCGGCACCCCGACGAAGGAGTTCTTCCAGAAGTATGAGAAGGGCTGGCGGGCCAAGCTGGAGGAGAAGCTCTTCCGCAACTGGCTCGCGAAGGAGAAGCTCTGCACCCTCTCCGACGCGACCTTCGACAAGGTGATCGATGCGCTCGCCGATGTCCGGCTGCAGAAGCTGACCGTCCACAACATCCTCAAGGCGGTCCACGACAAGTACCCCGAGATCACCAAGGAGTTCGAGTCGGTCCTCTGACCGACCCGAGAGGCCCATGCCCGGTGCCCCGAACAAACCCCCGGCGCCCGCCGAGGTCCCCGTCCTGCCGACCGCGCGGTCCGATCCGGTCGAGCGGAAGCTGGTGCGGCGGCTCGCCCCGTTCCGGGTCGCCTTGCGGCTCGACCTCTGGAAGGGGAGTCCGCACCCCGACCTCACCACCCCCCTCCTGAAGGCCGAGGCCGCCTTTGCCCAAGGCGACTACCCGACCACGCAGACCCACCTCGATCAACTCGCCGTCCGGTTCCACGAGCCGCGTTGGCCGACGATCCCCGAGCCGTTCCGGTCGCTGAGGGTCGAGATCCCGGCCCCCCAGCCGCCGGCGTGGGATCCCGACGCCGCCGCGACCCCCGAAGAGCGGGGTCGCCGCAAGGACCGTCGGGAGGCCGAGTTCCAGCTCGCCTTGGCCGAGGGCACCGTCCAATGGGCAGCGGGCCACGGAGTCGACCTGGGCGCCGCGGCCGGCCCGATCGGACCGGCCCGCGTCGAGCTCCAGGCCCACGGCGCGACCGATGCCTTCTACGCACCCATCGACGCCCTGTGGGCGGCGGTCCGCACGCAGGTGCCGCTCCCGTCCGCCCCCGCGACGAAGCCGCCCCCCGGGCCGGCGTAGCGATGGCGGAGAAGCGCCCCGCGATCCGTCGGGGCGAGGGCGAGGTGCGCGACTGGCCCCGGGGGCTCGTGGCCTACGTGCCCCGCACCCCCGATTCGACATCCCCCGACCCCGAAGAGGACCGGGGGACGAACCGCCAACGGCTGGCCCTGAGGCTCCTCGACCTCGAGGACCGGGCCGGCGGATCGACCGGCGACGCCCGGTCGCGGCTTTACCGGGCGGCCCGGCTGCGCACCCAGGGGCGGACCGCCGAAGCCGATGCGGAGGTCGAGGCGGTGCTGGGCGATCTCCTGGACCCCACGGGGGCCCCCCGGCCGCCGCCCCGGCTCCTTCCGGGGCCGAAACGGAGCCATTAAACGGCGCGATCGGTTGCGCCGGCATGGTCCGATTCGGCACCTTCTCGATCGTCGCCCACGACCCCGACCGAGGTACCTGGGGCGTGGCGGTCCAGTCGAAGTTCATCTCGGTCGGCGCGGTCGTCCCCTGGGCGGCCGCCAAGGTCGGCGCGCTCGCGACGCAGGCGTATGCCAACGTGACCTACGGGCCCCGGGGGCTCGATCTCCTCCGGGAAGGCCGGTCGGCCGAGGAGGTCGTCCGCACCCTGGTCGCGAGCGACGATCGACGCGATCACCGCCAGCTCGGCGTCGTCGATGCCCGCGGGGGGGCGGCCGCCCACACCGGCACGGCCTGCATGGAGTGGGCCGGCCATGTGGTGGGCTCCGGCTTCACCTGCCAGGGGAACATCCTCTTCGCGCCGGCGGTCGTCGAAGCGATGGCCCGCGCCTACGAGACGACCCCCGGGGATCTTCCCGAGCGGCTGCTCTCGGCCCTCGCCGCCGGCCAGCGCGAGGGCGGCGACCGCCGGGGGATGCAGTCGGCGGCGATGCTGATCGTCCGCGAGAAGGGCGGCTATGACGAGGGCAGCGATCGCTGGGTGGATCTGCGGGTCGACGACCACCCGTCCCCGATCGAGGAGCTGCGCCGGATCTTCCGCCTCTACGATCTCACCCTGCTGGACCGGGAGGATCCGGCGACGGCCCGGCCCATCGAGGGCGAGGTCGCGGTGGCCCTCCAACACGATCTCGGAGTCCTCGGCTACTACCATGGGCCGCGCAGCGGGAGCTGGGACGCCGCCTCCCGCACCGCCTTCGAACGGTTCCTCGGCGAGAACAACTTCGAGAACAAGCAACGGCCGGACGGGAAGATCTGGCCGTCGGTGATGCACTACCTGGCCGAGCGGGCGGCGGCCGAGGTCGCCCGCCGCACCACCACCGCCCCCGTCGTGCCGGGCGCACTCGAACGGGGTCCCGGGGCGTCCGCCCCAGGGGGTGACCGATCCCGCCCGACCCCCCGAAAGCCGTCCCGCCGGTCGAAGTGACGGTCACCGCCCGCCGGGAGTACCCCGACGCCCGGATGGCCGATCAGGTGGCCCGGGCGATCGCCACCGACCACCCGCCGCAGGTCCGGGCCGAACGGATCGGATCGACACTGGAACTCCGGTGGAGCGGGCCGACCGCCGCGAGCGTCCGCGCCACCGCCGATGACCTCTTTGCGTGCATCCGGGCGGCCGAGCAGACGCTGCGGACGGTCCGGCGGCGCTGAGGCCGGCGCTACGGCTCCGGGGACCGAGAGGCTCCCCCGAGGAACCCGAACGCCCCGGGCAGGAGGGGGAGGACCTCCTCGATCGGCGCGACGATCCCCACATCGACCCCCGCGAAGACCGGGGCCGCCGGATCCGAATTGACGGCGAGCAGGGTGCCGGCCCGACGGAGTCCGATCAGATGGTTCGATGACCCCCCGACCCCGAGCAGCACCGCAAGCCGCGGGGCGATCGAGACGCCCGTGAGTCCGATCTGGCGCCCCTTCGGCAACCGCTCGGCGTCGACCACCTTCCGGGTCGCCCCCCAGGCGGCCCCCCAACGCTCCAGGATCGGCGCGATCCGGGTCCAGCGCTCCGGGCCCCCCGAGCCCCGGCCGACCACGACCACGACCTCCGCCCGCCGCAGACGGGAGAGCGCCGGATCCGGCGTCCGGTCCGCCGCGACCCGGGCATACCGGCCCTCGGTGGAAAGGGCGGCGTGATTCGACCAGTCGATCGGCCCCGGATCGGGGCGACGGCCCGCGTCCTCGAACGCCCCGGGCCGGACCGTGGCCAGGTGGGGGAGGCCGCTCGCGGCGATCCCCGCGCTCGCCGAGCCGCCCGACGCCGGCTTGATCCAGACCGGCGCACCCTCCTCCTCGGCCAGGCCGACGGCGTCCCCCGTCAGGCCGCATCCGAGCCGCGCCGCCAGCCGGCCCGCGACCGCTCGGCCGAAGGGGTGGGAGACGAAAAGCCCCCCGAGGAACGGCCCGGAGGAGCGGAAGAGGCCGGCCAGCGCTTCGGCGACCCCGGCCGCATCCCAGATCCCGTCCGGCACCGGCCAGTGGTCGGCCCGATCGGCGCCGGCCCGGCGGAGCCGTTCTTCCTCCGCGGTCGAGGGCGTCGCTCCGACCCAGAGCGCCCGGATCTCGACCCGGGGCGCCCGCGCCCGCAGCGCGGAAAGCATCGCGATGGCCTCGGGGTCGGGGTGGCCGTCCTCGTCGGTGACCAGGACCGCCATGGGACCCGTGAGCCGGAGGGGGGCGCCGGGCGACCCGGCCGGGGCCCCGGCCCCCGATCGTTCCCATCGGGACCGGAGAATCGCCGCGGCCCGGCCGATCCGCTCCTCGAGCGGCCCCTCGGCAAGCACCACGGGGCTCCGCCGGGGGGCGTCGGGCCGCCACCACCGCACCCGGGTCGGTGACCCTCGGGCCCCCACCGTCGCAGGGTCCACGCCGAGCGCCTCGGCCGAGTGGACGGGGACGGGCCGTCGGCGGGCGGCCTCGATCTCCTCGGGGGCCGCCTTGCGGAGCGGGGCGACCTTTTCCCCGACACTGACGACGAACGGCGGCGCGGCCCGGTACCGGCTCCACCCCGGCTCCGAATCGGTCGTGATCTCCCACCGATCGCCGTCGGGCGGCCGGCGGATCTCCCGGGCCCCGCTGAAGAGCGGCCAGCCGAGGATCTCGGCGATCTGGGCCGGCACCTGCCCGGTCTCGCTATCGGTGCTCCGCTCGCCGGTCACGAGGATCGTGGAGGCGGGGGCGCGGCCGACCGCGCGGGCGATGAGCCGAGCCGTGGCCAGCGTGTCGGAGCCCGCGAACGCGGGATCGGACAGGAGGTCGATCTCGTCGACCCCCAGGGCGTAGCTCTCGGCCAGGACCGGGGCCACCCCCGGCGGGCCGAGCGAGAGCAGCCGGACCGGTTCGGCCGGCGCCCGGAGATCCAGCGCGATCCGCAGCGCCCGCTGGTCGAGCGGGTTCAGGAACTGGGGGACCCCCTCCCGGCGGAGCCTCAGGGTGACGGGATCGAAGTCGCTCTCATCGCTGCGGGGGACGACCTTGCCCAGGACCCGGAACTCCACTGGCGGCACGACCGCCCGACCGCGGTCACGGATATGTAGCCGCCCGGGGTCCCGGGGCTGCGATGGCCGGGGCCCAGACCGGGGATCCGGCCCCCGGCCGGGGCCGCCCGGGGGGGCTCCGCAACTACCTCATCGCCACCGCCGTCACGGTCGTGGCGATCTACTCCCAGTACTTCGTCCCGGAACTGCTGCCGGCCGCCCGGGTCGTCTACGGCGGTCTGCTCGGGGACGTGGCGGTCGTCTACCTGCTGCCGGTCCTGGTCTTCGCCCTCCTGGTCGGCGGCGCCCCCCTGAGGCGGTACCGCACGGGGATGCGCCGGGCGATCGGGGAGGGGCTCCGATGGTACGGGCTGCTCTCCCTCCTGGCCCTCGGGGTGACGGTCGTCCTGGCCGCGGTCTACCAGGCGGTCGACCCCTCGGCGCTGGGCCTGCTCAACCAGCCGAATCCCGAGCTGGTGGCCGCGGCGAGCAACCCCTGGTTCTACATCGGCTTCTCCTTCGTGGCCGGCGCCTTCGAGGAGGTGCTGTTCCGCGGCTGGATCTTCGGCTACTGGCTCGGCCGGAGCGAGCGGTGGCTCGCCCCGGCGATCGGCTCGAGCGCCCTCTTCGCCCTCGTCCATCTCTACTACGCCTCGACCTACACCGTGGCGGCCCCGCTGATCTTCCCGACCCTGTTCTTCCTCGGCCTGGCCTTCGCCGGGGCGGTCCGGGCCTCGGGAGGGAACCTCGTGGTCGTCGCGGTCCTGCACGGGGCGACCGACGCGATCGCCTTCTACTCCCTGCTGGACGCGCCGGCCGCCCTGGGCCTCCACTACGGTCTCATCCTGATCGGGGTGCTGATCGGGTTCCTCCTCTACCTTAAGAGTCCCTGGTCGGGGCCGCCCACGCCCGGCCGACCGGCCGGACCCCCCGCTACCGTCTTGTAACGGGAGGGGGTGGCGCGCCGCCATGCCGACCGACGACGCCCAGCTCCGAGAGCTCCTGCAGCGCAGCCGCACGGTCGCGGTCGTCGGCCTTTCGGACAAGGCCGACCGGGATTCGAACCAGGTGGCCCGCTACCTCCAGTCGAACGGCTTCCGGGTGATCCCCGTGAACCCGATGGCCGCCGAGATCCTCGGGGAGACGTCCTACCCCTCCCTCACCGCCATCCCGCCGACGACCCGCGTCGATCTGGTCGACATCTTCCGGCGCAGCGACCAGGTCGAACCGGTCGTCGCCGAGGCGCTCGAGCGCCCCGAGGTGCTCGGCATCTGGATGCAGCTCGGGGTCGCCCACCCGGCCGCCGCGGCCCGGGGGCGGGCGGCCGGCCGGGTCGTCGTGGAGGACCGCTGCATCATGCAGGAGCATCGGAGGCTCCTCGGCGCCTCGGACGGCGGGCGGCCATGAGCGCGGCCTCCTCGTCGGCCGTGCCCGGCCCCTCCCCAGCTCCGACCGACCGGTCGAAGTTCCTCCGGGACCGCGGCGTGGTCCGCTACGCGACCCTGACCGCGTCGGCCTGGCGGCTCCAGGGGGCCGCCCGGATCGTGGGGGATGCCGAGATCGGCGTCGCCGAGATCTCGGACCGGGTCACCATCGGGGGCCGCCTGACGGCCGAGCAGATCGAGGCGCACGGGCTCCTGGAGGTCCACGGACCGACCGAGATCTCCGGGCGGCTGAGGCTCCGGGGCAGCTACCGGGGCGACGCGGAGTTCCACGCCGGGGAGGCGGAGATCGACGGCCTCGCCCAGTTCGCGGGACCCGTCCGGGTCGACCGGGGACTCTCGGTGACCGGCCTCCTCGACGCCCCCCGGATCGAGGCCCACACGCTCGTCCTCCGGGGCGCGCTCCAGCTCCGGGGCGACCTCTCGGTGACCCTTTTCGACGCCACCCTCCGGGGCCCGTCGACCCTTGAGCACCTCACGGCCGACACGGTCCGGATCACCCGGGAGGCGGTGCCGATGCAGTCGTGGATGCCGACCCCGCTCCGGCACCTGGCGCGTCAGGTGCTCGGCCGCGGGGAGGCCGGGCTCTCGGTCCTCCGGATCGACGCCCGGTCGGCCGAGCTGGAGGGGGTCCACGTGGGCTATCTCAAGGCCGACACGATCACGGTCGGCGCCGATTGCCGGATCGACCGCTACGACGGCCGGATCCTCCGCGCCCACCCGTCGAGCCGGGTCGGCCCCTCCTCGGTCTCCCCCCCGCCCTACGGGATGACCCGCTAGCGCGCCGGTCGTCGCCGTTATCTGATCCGGCCTTTGGAGACCGACGTGGCCGCGCCCGAGGCTTCCGGCTCCCGCCCGATCTCGCTGCGCGAGATCGAGGCCCAGGTGAGCCGGTACTGGGAGACGACCCGCGTCATCCCCCGGGCGCTCGCCGACCGACCGGGCGCGCCCATCTTCCGGTTCACCGAGGGTCCGCCGACGGCGAACGGCACTCCGCACATGGGCCATGTGGTCCAACGGATCCTCAAGGACCTCCAGCTGAGGTACCGGCGCGCGAAGGGGTTCCGGATCCTCTCGTCGATGGCCGGCTGGGACTGCCACGGGCTCCCGGTCGAGCTCATGGTGGAGAAGCAGATCGGCCTCAAATCCAAGCTCGAGATCGAGACGTACGGCGTCGGCCGGTTCTCCGACGCCTGCCGGACCGAGGCGACGACCGCGGCGGGGCTGTTCGTCGAGATGAGCCGGCGCATCGGCTACTGGCTCGACTACGACCACGCCTACTTCACCATGCAGCCGGCCTACATCGAGAGCGTCTGGTGGTCGCTCAAGACGCTCTTCGACCGGCAATTGCTGGAGAAGGGCCACTACGTCCTGCCCTACTGCCCCCGGTGCGAGACCCCGTTGAGCTCCCACGAGGTCGCCCAGGGGTACCGGGAGGCGACCGACCCGTCGGTCACCGTCCGCTTCCCGCTGCTCCCGACCCACGGTCCCCGCCGGAGCCTGCTGGTCTGGACGACGACGCCCTGGACCCTCCCCGCGAACCTGCTGGTGGCGGCCCGGTCCGACCTCATCTACGTGACGGTCACGGGGGACGACGGGGAGGAGCTGGTCCTCGCCGAGGAGGCGCTCGAACGCTACGGCCTCCCCCGGGACCGGGTCATCGAGCGGTGCCGGGGCTCCGACCTCGCCGGCCGGGAGTACCGGCCCCCCTTCGACTTCGCCGGTCCGGGGCCGGGGCGCTACCGGGTCGTCACCGACGACAGCGTGACCGCCGGGGAGGGGACCGGCCTCGTCCACACCTCCCCGAGCTTCGGACCGGAGGATCAGCGGATCGGCGAGGCGGCCCACGTCGGGAGCTTCGATCCGCTCGACAGCCGGGGCCGGTTCACCGACCGGGTACCGCCGGTCCGGGGCAAGTTCTTCAAGACCGCCGACCCGATCCTGACGGCGGATCTGGAGGCCCGGGGGCTCCTCTACGCGAAGGGAACGATCCGGCACACCTACCCGTTCTGCTGGCGGTGCGACACCCCGCTCCTCTACCGCGCCATCGACTCCTGGTTCCTCCGCACCCGGCGGCTGACCGACCGGCTCGTCGCCCACAACCAGACGGTCGACTGGATCCCGGCGTACCTGCGCGACGGCCGGTTCGGCAACTTCCTCACCGACGCGAAGGACTGGGCGCTCTCGCGCAACCGCTACTGGGGGACCCCGCTCCCCCTCTGGGTCTGCCCGCAGGGCCACACCACCTGCATCGGCAGCTTCGCCGAGCTGGCCGAACGGATCGGCGGGCCGCTGCCGCCCGACTTCGACCCCCACCGGGTCGGCGTCGACCGGCTCCGCGTGCGGTGCGCCACCTGCCAGGACGCCACCCGGCGGGAGCCGTACACCGTCGACACCTGGTACGACTCCGGCTGCGCGCCGTTCGCCCAGTACCACTACCCGTTCGAGTCCGGCCGCTTCGACCCCCAGGCGCCCCTCGACTTCATCTGCGAGGGGCTCGACCAGACCCGGGGCTGGTTCTACACGATGCACGTCCTGGCGACCGCGCTCTTCGACCGGCCGGCGTACCGGCGGGTCCTCGTCAACGGCATGGTCCTCGACGAGAACGGCCGGAAGATGTCGAAGTCGAAGGGGAACGCCGTCGACCCCCTCGAGCTGCTCGCCCAGGTCGGCGGCGATGCCCTCCGGTGGACGTTCGTCGCGGTCGACTTTACCGAGCCGATGCGGATCTCGCCCGGGATCGTCCAGTCGACCGGGGTCCGGTTCCTCCGCACGCTCCTCAACGTCGCCGCCTTCTACCTCCAGAACTCCCGGGCCGGGGGCCCCGGCTGGGACGGGCGGCCCCCGCATCCGACCGGCGCCCTCGACCGGTGGATCCTCTCCCGATGGGAGGCGACCCGCGAGGCGGTGGATCGCGCGCTCGAGAGCGGCGATCCGCGGCCGGCGGTGGCGCCGATCCAGGGCTTCGTCGACGACCTGTCCAACTGGTATCTGCGCCGGTCCCGGCCGAGGTTCTGGGCGGAGGAGGACACCCCCGACCGGACCGACGCCTTCGCGACCCTCGGCGCGGTCCTCGACGGGCTCGCCCATCTTTTGGCCCCGTTCCTGCCGTTCACCGCCGAGTGGCTCCACCAGGAGGTGGCCCGGACCGGCTGGACCACGGCCGACACGTCGGTCCACCTCGGCCGCTGGCCGGTCCCCTTCGCTCCCCGGACGACCGAGCTCGAGACGGCGATGGCCGAGTTGCGGGCCGAGGTGGAGCAGGGCCGGGTCCTCCGGCAGCGCGCCGAGGTCAAGGCCCGGATCCCGCTCGCCGAACTCGCCTACGCCTCGGCGCGGCCGGCCGGCTGGGCCCCCCTCGGCGACGAGGCCGACCGGCTGCTCGCCGAGGAGCTCAACGTCCGCACCGTCCGCTGGGGCGCCGCCACGTCCGGCTGGTCGGAGACCGAATGGGTCATCCGCCGGGAGCAGGACCGGGTCGTCGCCGCGCTGCCCCGCCGGCCGACCGCGGAGCTCGCCCGGGAAGGGCTGCTGCGCGAGCTGCTTCGGCGCCTCCAGCAGGCCCGCAAGGCGGCCCGGCTCGACTACACCGACCGGATCGACCTCACGCTCGCGGTCGACCCGCCGACCCGGGAGGCGGTCGAGCTCGCCCGGGACCGGGTCGTCGCCGACCTTTTGGTCGATCGGCTGGAGTTCGAGGACCGACCGCTGCCCGACGGGCCGGGAGTTCAACGGTGGTCGGAGGACGGTTTCGAGTGGTCGGCCCGGCTGGTCAAGGTCGGGCCGGCGCCCGAGCGGCGACCGTGACCTCCCCTTCGGGGGAGCGCTCGGAGGCGACCTGCGCCTGGAATCGGTAGAGCCTCGTTTCGGGGTCGGCCCAGGCGGTGGGGGCGAATCCCGCCTTCTCCGAGACGCCCCTGAGGAACGCCTCCGGGCTCCAGCGCTGCTCGACGGCCACCTGGGGAAGGAGCAGGCCCGACCGGTGCTCCCGCTCGAGGATGAGGCCGTCCACGCCCACCCGGACCTGGGCGAGCCGCGCCTCGGGCGTGGGGCCGGTGATCGGTTCCGGAACGGTCAGGATCGACACCTCGACGGTCAGCCGGCCGAGTTCGTGGGGACGGATCGGGGGGAACCGGGGATCGTCGAGCGCCGCGGCGACGGCCGCCTCCCTAAGGGCCTCGATCAGCGGCCGCGTGGGGCGGGGGAACCCGATGCAGCCCCGCAGCTCGGCCGACGGGTAGCGCCGCAGGGTGACGAACACCCCCCGGGGCTCCTGCCAGGTCGCCGGCAGGCCCCGGTCGAGCGGGCGGCCCCGGGTGAACCCGAGCGCCTCCCGGATCGCCTCCCGGGCCCGGTGGACCGCCTCCGGGCCAAGGGCATCGGGGTCGGGCATGGGCCGCTGAGGCCGCGCGAGCGCAAAGCGGCTTCTCCGGCCGGGCGGGAACACGCTTTATAGGGGGCCGAAGTCGCACGCCGCGCGTCCATGCCGTTTCCCGAGGCCGTTGAGCGGCTGCTCAACAAGAAGATCTGCATGAACTGCTCGGCCCGCAACTCGCCGAGGGCGGTGCAGTGCCGCAAGTGCGGCTACCACGGCCTCCGGGTCAAGTCGAAGGAACGCTCCGGCAAGACCCAGTAGAGATCCGGCACCCTTCCGGACGAAGGTCGCCCTCTCCTCGACCCCCCGGGGGAATACCGGAGCGGACCGCTTAGGCCCGATCCCCGATGCGACCGCGGGCGATCGGCCCTTCCGAGGGGATGGGCCGGCGGTCCGGGTCTCACCGACTCCGTCGCCGGGCGATCCAGACCGCCGCAAGACTGGTGCCGAGGGCCACGCCCACCGCGGCGACCATCGCGGTCCAGACCCAGACCGGAGTGCCCCCCGAAATCGACGACGTCGAGGGGCAGATCGGCGGGGCCCCGGCGGCGACGAGCACCTGATCCATGGTCGAGTGCCCGTTCGCATCCACCACCGTGACCCGGACGGTCGCCGAGGGCAGGGCGGACCCCGGAGCCGTGGAGGCGCCGGCCTCAAGGGTGGTCACGGCGAGCGGCCCATCGGCGGTTCCGGTCGGGAGGGACCAGTTGAATTCGTACGGAGCCGCCCCCCCGGACGCCTGGGCGGATAGGGCGAAACTCCAGACCCACTCGCCGGCGAGGCAGCTCGTGGAGACCGGCATCTGCTGGATCGCCACGCTGAGGGCCGCGGACGGGGTCGGGGTGAAGCGGACCGCCAGGGACTTTGGTCCGCCGTCGACCGTCAGGGTGCCCTGGGTGGGCGAGGAGGTGAAGTTCAGGATCGGCACGACCGTATAGGAGTCGGTGCCGTTGGCCAAGGCGATCTGGAGCGACCCCTGGAGGGTCGTGAAGAGCCCCGTCCCGAGCTCGATGCCCCAAAGGGTCGAATTGGGGAGGCCGGACTCGACGAAGGTGACCGGATACTCCGGGGGCCCCGCGAGCGCAAATTCGATGGGCACGACGACGCCCCCTCCCGATACCCCCACCGTACCGGAGCTCGGATCCGGCACATACGGCCCCGCCCTCAGCACCGAGAAGTTGTAGGTTCCGTTCGGGACGAAGAGCTCCCCGACGGGGCCCTCGAAGGAGACGAGATCGTTGTTGACCCAGACATACCAGGAGGTCGAGTTCGACGGGAAGCCGCCGGCGCGGAACTCGAGGGGGTAGGTCGGGAGCGAGAAGTTGATCGAGACCGCGACCGGTCCGCCATCCACGGTCACCGCACCGCGGGAGGGGGCGGCCCGGTCGCCGGGGGGAGCGAGCACCTGGAAGGCCAGCCCCGTCGCATTCCGCTCGTAGAAGCTCAGGCTTGCGGTGGGCGTGTGCTGGACCGAGCCGTTGAGCGTCACGCCCCAATCCGTCCCCCCCGGAAGGCCCGACTCCGTGAACGTGACCGGATAGTACCCGGCGGTCGAGCTGAAGGTCACATTGACCTCGACCGACGACTGCTGCGGCGAGATCGATACGGTCCCGCCGGCCGGCGTCGCGAAGTAGGGACCGGGGGTCGTCACCTCGAAGGAGGTCGAGACCGAACCGTAGCCGAACAGCCCGGGCACCACCCCGAAGTCGATCTGGGAGGCGTTGGACCGGGCCGATCCGTTCGCCAGGGTCACGGTCCAGGGGGTTCCGGCGGGCAGGCCGGTTGCGGTGAACTGGAGGGTCGACGGCGACGTCGCGGAGGTCACGCAGAAGAGGCTCATGTTCCCGGTGTTGGTCCCGCAGACCTCCCCGTTGGTGGAATCATACGCCACCCCCGACGGGTCGGTGGCCACATACCCCCCGACGCTCAGGGACGTGACGTTGAGCACGACCGCATAGAAGTAGCCCGCCCCGATCCACACCTGATCCGAGCCGGGGTCGAAGGCCATGCCCTGGGGTTGGATCCCGGGACCGACGATCGGAATCGTGGCGACCACGCGCGCGGGGGTGGCGTTGATGACCGTGACGTTGCTCGAGCCAAAGTTGGAGACGAAGGCGAGCCCCGAAGGTTCGGCGATGGCCACGCCGACCGGTCCGGTGCCCGCGGGGAGCGAGGCGACCACCGCGTGGGAGGTGGCGTTGATCACGCTCACGTTGCCCGAGCCGTTGTTCGCCACGAAGACCCGGCCCGTGCCGGGATCGACGGCCACGCCGGTGGGATCGAGGCCCACCGAGATGTTGGCCACCACCCCGAGCTTCGCCACCGAGATGACCGAGAGTTCGGAGGCTCCGGAGTCGGCCACATAGAGTTGGTCGGTGGCATTGTCGTAGGCGATCCCGAGCGGGCTCGACCCGACGGGGATGGAGGCCACGGTGGCTTGCGAGGTGTCGTTCAGGACCGTGACGTTGTCGGAGCCGGTGTTGGTGACGAAGACCTCATGGGCCGCCGCGTCGACGGCGACACCGAACGGGTCGGAACCTACGGCCACCTGGCTCACGTTGGAGAGACCGTTCGAGATGATGTCCACGCAGTCCGGCGGGGTGGCCACCCAGAGGGACTGGTCGGCCGAATCGTAGGCGAGCCACCCCGGGCCGCTGGTCAGCGCACAGGAGGAGCCCTGCCGGGGCCGGGTCGTGAGGTGGTAGGGGCCGATCCCCGGCGACGGCCGATGGCTGGCCGGGGACCAACCCGATCCGGTCGGGACCGAGGGGGCCCTCCCCGGGGCCGGGACCGCAAGCCCCCCCGACGTGATCGGGCCGGGGGCCGGGAGCGGCAGGGCGGCGAGCACCAGCACCAAGACCCCTACGCAGACGAGGGTGAGTCGGGTGACCTGCACGGCCCTCCGACCGGAAGAACGCCGGGGGGGCGCATAGCCGTTGCGTTCGGGACAGGTCGGGGCGTCCCCGACCGGGATCGGCCCTCCGGCGTCGGCGCCGACCGCGGGGACTATCCCGGCCGGGTCCGGCCGGTGTCGGCCGCATGGGCGAGCCGGCGCTCCCGCTCGGCCTGGGCGATGGCGATCCGCTTGCGGTAGAGGAAGAGCATGTTGCCGAAGCCGTCCCGCCAGCTCGAGAGCTTCGGCCGGCCCCAGCGCTCGCCGTAGCGGATCGGCACCTCGACGAACCGGAGCCCTTGGAGCAGGACCTCGATCTTGAGCTCCTCGCTGAACGCCATGCCGTCCTCCCGGGGGTGGATCTGCTCGAGGATCGACCGCCGGAAGATCCAGAAGCCGCTCTGGCTGTCCTCGAGCCGGCCGCCCTCGGCCGCGGCCAGGTAGTGGTGGTAGGCGACGTGGAGAAAGAGGTTCAGCATCCGGTTCCCGATCCGGTGCTCGGTCGTCATCGCCCGCCGGTCGAGGTAGGCGAGCCGGTTGCCGCTGAGGAAGTCGTACCGCTCGTCGACCAGCCGGCGCAGGAGGGCCGGAATCGTCTCGACCGGGTAGGTGGCGTCCCCGTCCGACGTGGCGATGTAGTCGCCGCGGGCGGCGGCAAAGCCGGTCTGGTAGGCCCGGCCATACCCCTTTTGGCGCTCGACGATCACCCGGGCCCCCTCGGCCCGGGCACGGTCGCCGGTCCCGTCGGTCGACGCCCCGTCGACGACCAGGATCTCCCAGTCGATCGGGTCGGAGGCCCAGATCCCCCGGTTCGCCTCGACGGCGGCCGTGCGGAAGCTTCGCAGGACGGGGCCGATCGACTCGGCCTCGTTGAGCGTCGGCACGACGAGGGTCGCCCGCATGAGTGGGTTGGAAGCTCCCACTTCTCCTTAAGCTCCGTCGGCCTGGACCGGCATGCCGCCCGGCGCTCGACCGCTACGTCGACGGCGCTACGGCCAGTTCCCGACGACCGCCGATGTGGGGATCTGGGCCCGGGGACGGCGCCCGGAGGTGCTGCTCGAGGGGCTCGGGCTCGGCCTCTACGCGCTCATCACCGACCGGCGGACGGTCCGGGACCGGGAGGAGCGATGCGTCCGGGCCGAGGCGGCCGACCTGCCCGGGCTCGTGGTCGGATTCCTCGGCGAGCTCCTGGTTTGCCAGCAGGTCGAGGGGTTCCTCGCCCGCCGGATCGAGCTCACCTTCGCCCCGGGACCGCCCCCGTCGGTCGACGCCCGGCTCTTCGGGGAACCGTTCGACCCGGCCCGGCACCCGGCCAAGGTGGAGGTGAAGGCGATCACCTTCCACCGGCTCGAATTCGACCCCGCGCGCGGACGCGCCCGGGTGATCGTCGATATCTGAGGGCGATCGACCGGCTCAGGGCATCCGGTCGACGATCGCCGACAGCGCCGATCCCCGGGCCGGCGCCCGGCCGGCCTTGGTCAGGATCCGCTCCATCGCCGCAAAGGTGACGAGCAGGTCCGGCCAGTCGGCGAAGCCCATGTGGCCGATCCGGAAGATCTTGCCCTTGAGGCTGCCCTGCCCGCCCTGGAGGAGCACGTTGTACTCCCGCTCGAGGAGCTTGCGGAAGGTCGCGTCGGTGAATCCCTCGGGGTTGTGGAGCGCGGTGACGGTGTCGGAGGCCTGGGCCGGTGAGGGCAGGAGCTTGAGCCCCAGCGCCTCGGCGGCCGCCCGGCTCGCTTCGGCCAGCCGGTGGGTCCGTTCGAGTCGGGCCTCGAGACCCTCTTCCCGGAGCAACTGCAGGGCCTCCCGCAAGGCGAGGAAGAGCGGCACCGCCGGAGTCCACGGGGTGTCGTTGTCCCGCAGCGACTTCAGGTGGGCGCCCAGGTCGAGGTAGTACGATCCGGGGTGCAGGGCGGCGACCGCCCGCTCCGAGAGGTGGACCATCGAGAGGCCCGCCGGAGCGCCGAGCCCCTTCTGGCTCCCGGCGACGACCGCGTCGATCCCCCACGCCTCGATCGGCAGCGGAAGGCCGGCGAGCGAGCTGATCCCGTCGACCAGGAAGAGCGCGCCGGAGCGCCGGACCGCGGGGGCCAGGGCGCCCAGGTCGTTCGCGACCCCGGCGCTGGTCTCGTTGTGGACGGCGCAGACGGCGACGACATCCCCCTTCTCGAGCTCGGCCCGGGCGGCGTCGACCGACCAGCGCTGGCCCCACGGCGCGGAGACGACCGTCACCTCGGCGGCGAACCGCCGGACGATCTCCTGGGTCCGCTCCCCGAAGTTCCCGTTGGAGAGGACCAGCACCCGGCCCTGGCGCGGGACGAGGCTCGAATACATCGCCTCGAGGCCGGCGGTCCCGCTGCCGGTGAGGACCACCTGGGCGCCCCGGGTCCCGAAGAGCACGGGCAAAAGCTCCTTGATCTCCTGGACCACCCCGTGGAAATAGTCGCCCCGGTGGTTGAGGGACGGCATCGACATGACCCGGAGGATCCGGGGATGGATCCGGACCGGACCGGCGATGAGAAAGGTCGCGGTCTCGGGGTCGAACGTCATGGGCGGGCTCCCGGCGTAGGCACCTGCGACATCAGCGGCTCACCGCGGAGCGCCCGCAAAAGCTCATCGACCACATCCCGGCCGGCCCGCGCCTGCCCCTCGACGGTCGCCGCGCCGATGTGCGGGGTGGGGATGAAGCGGGGGTGCCGGAGCAGCTCGGTCCGGGAGGGCGGCTCGGTCTCGAAGACGTCCAGGGCGGCGCCGCCCAGGTGGCCGGAGTCGAGGGCGTGGAGCAGCGCGGTCTCGTCGACCAGCGCGCCGCGGGCGACGTTGACCAGGTAGCTGCCCCGGCGCATCTTCGCGATCGCGGCGGCATCGATGAGATGACGGTTCTCCGGCGTCAGGGCGGCGTGGACGCTCACGATGTCGCTGCCCGAAAGCACCTCGTCGAGCCCCATCAGCGTTGTCGAATCGGGGGCCTTCGACAGCAGCGGGTCGTAGGCCCGGGGGACGATGCGGAAGGGGACCAGCGCGGCCGCGACCGCCCGGGCGATCCGCCCGTACCCCACGAAGCCCACCGTCTTGCCCGCAAGCTCCCGTCCGTGGGTCGAGCGGTCCCACCGGCCGCCCCGGGTCGAGTCGATCGAGCCCTGGAGGCCGCGGATGAGCAGAATGTAGAGCGCGACCGAAAGTTCGACCACGCTCTGGGTCGCCGCCCCGGGCGCGTTGACGACGCGGATCCCCCGGGCCCCGGCCGCCGGAAGATCGACGTTGTCGACCCCGACCCCCGCCCGGGCGATGATCGAGAGCTTCGGGGCCCGGGCGATCAAATCGGCGGTCACCTTGGTCCGGCTGCGGACGACGAGGCCCCAGGCCTCCGACAGCGCATCGGCGAGCGCGTCGGGTCCGGCCGAGGCGTCGACGACGCGGCAGGGCCCCTGCCGGAGCAGCTCGACGGCGGCGGGGTCGATCGGATCGGCGATGACGATCGAGGGGAGGGCGGTCATATGCAGGGTCGAGCCCCCCTTCGCTCTAAACGCTTCGGGCGGCCCAACGGTCCGGCCGGGCGGCCCCGGCCCCTCAGCTCCGGGCCTTCGGCACCGGGGTCTGGGCGAGGCACTGGTCGACGATCGCCTCGGCCCGGATCCCGCGGATCCACGGTTCGGCCTTGACGACGATCCGGTGGGCCAGCGCCGGGCCGGCGAGCCGTTTCACATCGTCCGGCAGCACGAAGCCGCGCCCCTCGAGCAGGGCCCGGGCCCGGGCCACCTTCTGGAGCGCGAGCGAACCCCGGGGTGAGGCGCCGACCTCGGCCCTCGGATCCTGCCGGGTCGCCCGGACCAGATCGACGATGTAGCCTTCCACCGACGCGTCGAGCTCGACCTCCTCCACCGCCCCCTGGAGCCGCCGGAACTCGCCGGGGCCGAGGACCGGGCCGACCTCCCAGGTATCCTGCCGACGGGCCCGTCGGCGGGCGAGGATCGCCCGTTCCTCCTCGGCCGTCGGATAGCCGACCCTCAGCCGGAGGAGGAACCGGTCGACCTGGGCCTCCGGGAGCGGATAGGTCCCTTCGAGTTCGAGCGGATTCTCGGTCGCGAGGACCAGGAACGGGCGGGCGAGCGGGCGGCTCTCCCGCTCGCTCGTGATCTGGTACTCCTGCATCGCCTCGAGGAGCGCCGACTGGACCTTCGGGGGCGCCCGGTTGATCTCGTCGGCGAGCAGGAGCTGCGTGAACAGCGGGCCGGGCCGGAAGGTGAACCCCCCCTTCTGGGGGTCCATCACCTCGCCGCCGGTGAGATCGTGGGGGAGGAGGTCGGCCGTGAACTGGATCCGCTGGAACTCGAGGCCGAGCGCCCCGGCAAACGACCGGGCGATGAGGGTCTTGCCGAGACCCGGAAGGTCCTCGAGCAGGAGGTGCCCGTCGGAGAGCAACCCGAGCAGCACCTGGTCGACGATCGCCTCCCGTCCGACCACGGCGGTATGCACCGCCGTCCGGACCTCCTCGAGCCGTTCCTTGAGCCCGACCGCGTCGACCATCGGCTCCCCAAACCGCCGGTGGATAAAGCAGGATACGGGGCCCCCCCTGGGGCTCCGGGCCGGAGCCCTAGCGCCCGGGTATTCCCCGGCCGTAACGAGTCCGCCTCACCGCAGGCTCTGCCCTCTCCGCGGTCTGACCCCGGCCGGGGGTGTCGGACACCGGGGTTGTCCTCGATTCATCCCCTGCGGACGACCCGTCCGCGTCGGGTCGGGAGGGACCCTTCGTCGGCATTCGGATGCGGCGTTGGGCCGCATCCTCCCCCCCAGTCCCGATCCGACTATGAGCTTGTCTGCGAGGGCCCGGGCCGGCGCCCGGGGATCCGCCAGAAGTACAGCGCGGCCGCGACGGCCGCGACGACCAGCAGCGCGCTCCAGCCGATCCGGTCCAGCCCCCCGACCGTGGTCGTGGAGAGGAAGAGGGCCAGCGCGACCACGAGCGCCGGGAGGCCGAGGAAGACCCCCGCCCGTCGAAGCTCCCGCCGCGAGGCGGCTCTCGAGAGGAGCAGCCCGCCGAGCAGGGCGATCCCGCACGCCCCGGCGGCCGCCTCCCCCGGGAGGGTCGCCGGCAGGACGACCGCCACCCCTCCGACGGTCAGCATCCAGAGGATGAGGGGAAGCTCGGTGGCCCGGCCCACGGGGTGGAGCTGGGCGGCCAGCGCGGCCGCGAGACCGGCGGCGACCCCCGCGATCTCCCAAACCGGGGAAAACCGCCCCAGCAGCGTGGCCCCCCCGAGGACCGCGGCGAGGAGGGCGGTCCCCGCGAGCAGGTTCATCGGGATCCGCACGAGCTTCATCCGACCCTCCGGGGGCCGCGGAGCCCCGGTCGGCGGAGGAACTCCAGCAGCGGCTCCAGGGAGTCGAACCGGTCCCAGTCGATGGTCGGCGCCTCCGCCCAGAGCGCGGCGACCGTCTCCCGCCGGGCGAGCCGGTCGAGCCGGTCGGCCAGGTCGAGCGCGGCGTCCGAGAGTCCGGCCCGGTCATGCTCGAGCGCCATCGGCGAGGGGCTCAGGAGGATCACCGGAAACCCCCGGCGCCTCAGGTGGAGGACCAGCGGCCGGGGATCCGGTGACGCGAGCGGGGTCAGGAGGATCGTGGTCACCCCGCCCGGGTAGTGCCGGCGCATCGAGACCGCACACCGCTCATCGGGGCCGTCGGGCCCCCGGGGGACGGGGGCGATCAGCCGCTCCCGGATCCGGAACCTCTGGTGGCGACCGGCGGCGAGCGGCGTCGCCTCCAGGAACTCCCGGTAGAGCGCGACCGCGACCCGGGCGCGATCCCGCAGGAAGAGGTCGGTCAGCGCGAGCGCCCCGGCCCGGAGGACCGACGCCACCTGGGCGTCCCCGTCGGGTCCGAGGGGCGTCGAGCGGAGATCCAGCAGCAGGACCACATCCCCCGTGCGGTCGACCGCGTAGTCGTTGGCCACCGGCCGGCCGAGCCGGGCCGTCGCCCGCCAGTTGATCTGCCGCGGGCCGTCCCGGGGGCCGGCCTCCCGGAGGCCGTAGAACTCCCCCGACGGACCGACGGCCCGGGAGCGGACCTCGCCCGGCCGCGGGACCGTCCGGTGCAATCGGAGATTGCCGGACCGCGCGAACGTCGGGGGGTACCACTCGACGACCAGCGCTGCCCCCTCGACCGTCGCCGCCCGATGGTAGAGCCCGATCGGATCCTCCCAGGCGAATTCGGGCAGCGGCACCTCCGCCACCGTCGGCGTTCCGAGTCGAACCCGGAAGCGGGCGCTCCACCCCGGTCCCGACGGTTCGGCGGACCGGTCGGGACTCCAACGTCCCGGCCTCGGCTCGGGAAGCACCCAGCGGAGGTCGTCCGGATCGATCCCGGGATCGGGGCTCCAATCCAGCCTAAGCGTCGGCTCGGCCCCGGCCCGATCGGTCGTCCAGGCGGCCCGAACCTTGGGCGCCTCGGGCGGCAGGAGCAGGGCGACGACCAGCGGGGCGACCAGGAGCGGGACCGCCGCGAAGAGCGGCGTCGGATCGCCCAGGGCCACGGCCGCGGCGGCCAGGATCCCGCCCCCCGCGAACAGCCACACCGCCCGGAACGACCAGCCGTCCGGGCGCGTCGACCGGAGGGCGCTCACGATCCGTCTTCCAACGCTTCGATCCGGCCGCGCACGTACTCCCGGAACCGGTCCGGGGGAAGTCGGCGCAGGGTCTCGAGCCGGTCGCCGGAAGGATCGGCGGCGCCCGGCCGGCCCGCGCGCCGGTCGAGCCGGTCGAGGGTCGAGAGGATCCGCTCCCGGCCGAGCGGAGTCAGGTGGAACGCGTCGCGGTGGTAGAACCGGTCGGAGGCCCGGAGATTCAACCCGCCGGCCGACCCCGGGACGGTCGGTGGGGCATCGGCGAGGAGCAGGATGCCGACGGTGGCCAGGGCGATGGCCCCTGCGCCCGCCGCGCCGGCCGCCGCGGCATGGGCGCCCAGATCCACGGCGAGCGCCGCGAGGGCGGCGGCGACGCCGACCATCGCCCCCCCGGTCCAGTTCATCCCGGCACCGCCCCGGCCCGGTCCAACTCGTGCATCGCCTCCGCGATCGCGACCCGGGCCCGCTCCCGGTCGTCGGCGCCGAGCGGCTGGGAGGAGTACCGGGCGATCTCGAAGAGCCGGGTCAGCGACTCGGCGGTCGCCGCCCCCACGCCGAGTCGGGTGAGGTGCCGAAGCTGGATCTCCGTGGGGGTGTCGAAGTCGACCCCGCCCACCATCGGTCCGAGCAGGCCGAGGAGCCGGCCGTACAGTTCGATGATCGCCGGGCGGGGATCGGCCGGCGTCTCGGTGATCTCCGCCAGGGAGCGGGACAGGATCCGGCGGAGCTCGGTCCGGCTCGGGCCCCGGGCGGGGTCCGCCTCCCCCTGGGCGCGGCTCCGCAGCGAGGTCACCCACGGCAACGCCACATAGCCCACGGCGATCGCCGCGATCGCCGCGAGCACCCCCAACAGCCAGACGGGGATCGTGAGCCCGAGCGTCTGGATCGAACCGCCCGGTCCGGTCAGGATGCCGTGGGTCGTGTTGGTCGGGGAGCTCCCGGTCTGGTTCGAGGAGGCCGGGGCGGTCGAGTTGCCGGACGGCGCGGTCGTGCCGGTGAAGAGGTGGCTCAACGCGACGAAGCCGACCAGGAGGAGCAGGACCAGGATGAAGCCGACGACCACCTGGGCCGGAAACGGCGAGCGGCCCTGCCGGAACTGGTAGACGAGGAAGAAGACGAGCGCGGCGAGGCAGACCCCGACGATCCCGGCGCCGATGAGGAGCGGGCTCAGGAGGAGGGTCGTCGACGGCGAGGGGGCCGGCCCGGCGCCCGGGCTCGCCGGGGAGCGCAGGAAGGCGGCGGCCAGGCCGACGGCGACCCCGACGCCGACGAGCAGCAGGATCCCGGCCCGGAGGGTCCGGGGCAGCGCGGGGCGGTCCGGCGCCATGCCCTAGGTACCCGGGCCGGGGTTATGCTCTTTTGCGGGGGGCCCGGCCCCGCGGCGTTCGATCAGGGCGGGGAGGCGAGGTGGCTCCAGACGGTGTTGAAGCCCATCAGGATCGAAGCGACCCCGGCGACGACCGCCACGAGGAGGAAGAGGCCGATGAGGAGGTTCCAGGCCATCGGATACGCCGGGGTCGACGTCCCCTTCGACCCCAGGTTGAGGCGGTTCAGGACGTAGAGGTCCAGGTAGAGGGTCACGGGGAGCGCGAGCACGGCCATCGATCCGAACGCGACGAACATGCCCATCATGTCGAACGGTTCGGTCGTCAGGCCGAGCTGGTAGGCGCGCAGGCCGTAGTAGATGACCCCCCAGCCCGAAACGAAGGCGAAGACCCCGACGTAGTGCGTCGGCAGCCCGAAGCGGATCGCGCCGAAGAAGCCGAGGAGGACGAGCCCGATCAGGACCGTCGGGTCGTAGAACAGCATGTTGTAGGCCGCCGGCAGGGGCCAGGTGAACTCCCCCCAGAGCCCGAGGAGCAGCAGGAAGCCCCCGAGCGCGCCGAGCATCCAGGAGCCGCCCCGCAACTGGCCCTCCACCGCGGCGCGGTTCTCCCGGCCCAGGTACCACGACCAGATCGCGGTGTAGAACAGCACCGCCGTGACCAGGATCAGCGCATCGAGCTCGATTCCCAAATTGTCGATGAAGGACATGGTTTCGTTCCCGGGGAGACCGCCCCCTGGACCCCGAGAGCCGCGGGTGGGATGATAAACCTTCGGTCAATTCCCGTTGGGCGGAACCAACGCCGTCGGCGCGGGGGGGCGGAGGATGTAGCCCGCCCGGCGCTCGTGCTCCTTGCGGACGACGGCGAAGTCGTCGACCGTCCACCCGAGGTCGAAGGCGGCCCGGAACGCGTCGCGGACGGCATGCCGCCAGCGCCGGACCGACTCCGGGTCGTGCTCCTGGAGGACCGCGAGGTCGAACGGGATCTCGAGCACCGCCTCCCCCCGGCCCGACGGCTCCTCGACCGCGACCGGCCGGCGGAGTCCGCTCGGCCCCTCCTCGGTCTCGAGGAGCGGCTTCGCCTGCTCCCAGCGGGTGAGCTCCTCCTCCCGGGAGGGCCGGCGGCCGCCGATCCGCTCGACCACCCGGGGCTCCTCGAGGGTCCAGACCGCCCGCAGCCGGTCGGTCTCCTGCCCCTCGTGGACCCGGTCGGAGATCTGGCCGTAGTAATGGACCATGTAGCGGTCCGGCCGGGCGCCGAGCTTGCGGAGCGCCAGGTTCGCGTTGCGGCTCTGCAGCGGATCGAAGTTCCACCGGATCTGGGGGAGCCCCGAGGCGACCACCTCGTCGCGCTGGGCGAGCTTCAGCCGGAACCCGACGCCGTGATGCTGGTACTCGGGCCGGACCCCGGTCAGGTGGGAGTAGTGGTAGAGCGTCTGGCCGTCCCACCCGATGAAGCCGAAGGTGAACCCGACCAGGTAGATGTCGACGAAGGCGCCGATCACGATCCCGCCGTTGTCCTGGACCGCCCGCTGGAGCCCGGGGGAGAGGGTGGGCTCGTCGCGGTGCCCCCAGATCTTCCGCTGGAGCTCCTCCACCTGCCGGAACTCCTCGGGCTTGCGGAGCCTCCGGTAGAGGATCTCCTCCTTCGGGGCGGCAGGGGGCGCGGCGGCCACCTCCCGTCGAGGGGCGCGGAATACTTAAATCGCGGGGCCCGGCCCTCGCGTCAGCGCCGGATGCGGAGCTCCCCGAGCCGCTGGGCGTAGCGGAGCTCATCCGCGGGGGTGAGCTCGGCGAGCGCCTCCTCCAGCTCGGGGATGTTGCGGAGGAACTCGGCCTTGCTGCGGGTCCGCATGAGGTGCTCGAACTGGAGCCGGGCGAAGTAGTACGCCCCGGCCATGTACCCGCCGATGATGACGAGGATCGGTCCGAGGACCGCGAAGAGGAGGTTGTAGTTCGTCGTCGGCGTCGCGGTCACCGCGTTGATCGCCGGGAACGGCCCGACGGTCGAGAGGGGGGTGAAGTAGCCGACCACCAGGACCGTCAGGAAGATGCCGACGGCGAGGATGAAGTCGGCGACGAGCGCCCGGTACGTCCGGAGCCCCTCCTCCCACCGACGGCTCCACTTCCTCGGCGAGGGACCGGCCGACATACGGTAGGCGGGATGACCCGGCAAATAAGAAGGTATGGAACGGCGCGCGGGGGGGCCGACCCCCGGCTACGGCCGCCGCGGCGGCGGCTCGGTCCGCCCGTACCGGGAACCGGGGGCGCCGACCCCCGGCCGGGCGGCCGGGCCCGACGGCGGCGGGATCGTCGCGAGGAGCGGTCGCTGCTGCAGGTAGAGGTAGCCCGCGCCGACGATGCCCACCCCCAGGGCCGCGGCGCCCACCGCCGGCCCGCTGAAGGTGGGGAAGGCGATCAGCAGGTAGCCGAACCCCCCCAGCGCGACCGAGAGGATCGGCGTCGCCCGTCGGTCGGAGCGGTAGCGGCCGGGCAGGCTCATCAATGCGCCCATCGCGCCGAAGGCGAGGAGGGCCAGCGACTGGCCGAGGGCGAGGCCGATCGCGGGGGCGCTCAGCGTCGGGGCGCCCAGCACCTGGGCCATGATCGCGAGGATGAGGATCGCCGCGACCCCGGCCCGGAACGCGAGCGCGTAGAACGGGCCGGCCGGCCCGGTGCCGAAGTAGCGGCTCCGCAGGAGCCCCCACTCGGCCCCCTCCCCGACCGCCAGGAGGAGGCCGAGGAAGAGGATCGCGCCCGGCCAGGCGCCGTTCCCCGTCGACGTCAGGAAGAGGAGGAGGAAGATCGCCAGCGGGACCCCGACGAACAACCCGCCCGTATAGGCGAAGATCGCCCGGCGCTCGTTGAACCGGGTCTCCTCCACCTGGGGGGTCGCGAACCGGCCGACCTCGTAGTAGACGAACCCCCCCGAGAGCAGCACCCCGACGACCGCCCCGAGGGACAGCGAGGCGTCGACCATCTACCGCCTCCGCCGCCCGAAACCGAGGAAGCCGGTGTGGCCGAGCATCTCGAAGTCGGGCCGGGTGCCGCCCTCCCCGACGTGGAGGGCCCGGACCAGGACCTCCTCGGCGTCGACCGGGCCGAAGCCGGCCGACCGCATCTCCCGGACCGACCGTTCGAGCTGGTTGTAGGTCGGGCTGTAGGTGACGAGATAGCCCCCCGGAACGAGCGCGGACCGGGCCGCCGCGACGACCTGCCAGGGCTCCGGGAGGTCGAGGATCACCGCATCGAGCCCCTCGGTGTCGAGGCCGTCGGCGACCACGTCGCGTTCGACGAACCGGACGCGCTCCGCCCAGCCGGCGGCCGCGACGTTGGCCCGGGCCGCCCGGAGAAAGTCGGGCCGGCGGTCGTAGGAGACGACCGTGCCCATCGGACCGACGGCGTGGGCGAGCGCCAGGGTCAGGGCCCCGCTGCCCGATCCCGCCTCCGCGACCGACGCACCCGGGCCGATCCCGGCCCGGAAGACGATCTGGGCCGCGTCCTTCCCGGTGACGATCTGCGCGCCCCGCTTGAGCCGGGCGAGCCGGTCGGCGAGGCTGGGCCGCACGGCGGTGTAGGCGACCCCGAGCCAGGCGAAGCGGGTCCCCGGGAGCGCGCCGATGAGCCCGGTGAGGTCGATCGAGGTCGAGCGGTCGATCGTCTGGGTCCCGGCGCGCACCGGGGCCAGGATCGGATCGACCCCCTCGCCGTCCAGCAGGACCCACTCCCCCTCCCGGAACGGACGGGGACCGCTCGCCATGCCCGACCGACCGCGGCGCTCCATATCAACCGCTCGCCCGGGCGCCGACCGGCCGCGGCGGCCGGGTTTATCCGCCGGACCGCCTCCGGGAGCCGGTGACCGGAGGGAGATCGCCCCGGTCGGTCCGGCGGATCCGGGTCGGCCGTGCGGCCGTGATCGACGTCGGCTCCCACACGGCCCGGCTCGCCGTCTACGAGGTCGGGGCCCACGGCGGGTTCAGGGTCGTCTTCCGGGCGAAGGAGGTCCCGAGGCTCGGCCGGCAGGTCGCCGACGACGGCAGCTTGAGCCCGGGGGCGGTCGACCGGGGGCTCCAGGCGCTCGACCGGTTCGCCCGGGACCTGAAGGAGCTCGGGAACCCGCCGGTCCGGGCCGTCGCGACCAGCGCGGTCCGGGACGCGCCGAACCAAGACCGGTTCCGGAAGGCGGTCCGGCGCCGGACCGGCCTCCGGCTGCGGGTGCTCTCGGGGTCGGAGGAGGCGTACTACGGCTATCTCGGGGTCGCCGCCGCCTGGCCGCTCGACCGCGACCTCATCGCCGATCTGGGCGGCGGATCGCTCCAGTTGGTCCGGGTCCGCGGCGGGCGGTTCGGGGAGGCGGTCTCGCTGCCGCTCGGGGCCCAGCGGCTCTCCGACCGCTTCTTCGAGCACGATCCGCCGCTGCCCAAGGAGCGTCGGCGGCTCGCCGACGAGGTCGAGGCGCGGCTCGAGACCGTCCGGCGTCTGCGCGGCGCCCGGCGGCTGATCGCGGTCGGGGGCACCGGCCGGGCGCTCGCCCGGGCCGTCGTCCAGCTGAGGGGGTACCCGCTGCCCCAGGCCCACGGATTCGAGCTCCACCGCAGCGATCTCGAGGCGCTCGGCGAGATCCTCCACCCCATGGCCGCCGAGCGGCGCCGGGCGCTCCCGGGCATCGGCCGGTCCCGGGCCGAGGTCCTCCCGGCCGGCCTCGAGACGTTCCGATGCCTCCTCGACTGGACGGGGCTCGACCGGATCCTGGTGAGCGGGCACGGGATCCGGGAGGGGCTGCTCGTCGAGTTCGCCCGGATCCCCGTCCCCGCTTCCGCCGACACGCTGCTCGACCGGTCGCTCGACTCGATCGGGATGACCTTCGGACCGCTGGTGCCCCGGCACTTCAAGGTCCGGGCGCTCGCCGAGCGGCTCTACGACGCCGTCGCCCGGCGGCGCGGGTGGGGCGACGAGGAGCGGATGGCGCTCGCGACCGCCGCCGTCCTCCACGACCTCGGCCGGGTCGTCGACGACTGGCGGCAGGAGCGGCACTCCTCCTACCTGCTGCGCCACCTCCCCCACCTCGGGCTCTCCCACCGGTCGATCGGCCTCGCCGCGCTCGCGGTCATGGCCCGGGAAGACGACCTGCCGGAGGGGGTCCGGCGGGAGTGGCGGCCGCTGCTGGACGGAACTAGCCTTAAAACGGCCGGCCTTCTCGGCACCCTCGTGCGGGTCGCGGCGACGCTCACCGATCTGGGGGTCCGGGCGACCCCGGTCCGGGGCGGACGGCGGCTCTCGCTCCACCTGCCCCCCCGGTTCGGGGCCGCCGGCCGGGAGCGGCTCCTCGAAAAGGTGGTCCGGCCGCTCGACGACCGGTTCGGGCTGGGCGCGGAGGTCGATGCCCGCTGACCGTCGGACGCCTCCGCCGGGGGGCCACGGGTACCCGGGCCGGATCATCGCCTTCGAAGGGCTCGACGGGAGCGGGAAGTCGACGCAGGCCCGGCTCCTGGTCAAGTGGCTCGGCGCGCTCGGCTACCGGGTCTTCTTCACCGAGTGGAACTCGTCGGAACTGGTCTCCGACGCGATCCGGCGGGGCAAGAAGCAGAACCTGCTGACGGCGACGACCTTCTCGCTGCTCCATGCGGCCGACTTCGCCGACCGCTTCGAGCGGCACATCGCCCCGCCGCTCCGGGCCGGCTATCTGGTCGTCTGCGACCGCTACGCCTACACCGCCTTCGCCCGGGACGCCGCCCGGGGCTGCGATCCCCGGTGGGTCCGCAACCTCTACGCCTTCGCCCCGCGGCCGGACCGGGTGCTCTACTTCCGGGTCCCCGTCGCGACCTCGATCGCGAGGAAGCTCGCCGCGCGCGAAAAGATCAACACCTGGGAGGCCGGCATGGACCTGGGGCTCTCGGAGAGCCTGCTCGAGAGCTTCCGGCTCTTCCAGACCCGGCTCAAGCGGGAGTACGACCGGCTCGCGCCCCGGGACGGCTTCGTGACGATCCGGGCCGACCGGAGCGTCGAGGAGGTCGTCGCGTCGGTCCGTCAGGAGGTCCGACCGCTCCTCGTCGACTTCCCCACCGCGGAGGCGCTCGTCCATGGCTGAGACCTACGGCACCCGGCTTCCCCGGGCCACCGACGGCCCGATCCAGGGGCGGCTCATCGTCATCGAGGGGGCCGACGGCTCGGGCCGGACGACCGAGGTCGCCCGGCTCAAGGAGTGGCTCGAGATCGAGGGGCATCCGGTGGTCGACACCGGCCTGCGGCGCTCCCGCCTGGTCGGTGCGGAGATCGACCGGGCGAAGCAGGGCCACACCCTGAGCCCGACGACGATGTCGATCCTCTACGCCGCCGACTTCGCCGACCAGCTCGAGAACAAGATCCTCCCCTCGCTGGTGGCCGGGAGCGCCGTGCTCGCCGACCGGTACATCTACACCCTGATGGCCCGGGCGGTGGTCCGGGGCGCGACCCGGGAGTGGGCCCGCAAGCTCTACTCGTTCGCCCTGGTCCCCCACCTCACCGTCTTCCTCGACGCCCGGCCCGAGATCCTCCTCCATCGGGCGATCGCCCGGTACGGATCGCTCGACTACTGGGAGTCCGGGATGGATCTTTCGATCTCCCGGGACCGGTTCGAGAGCTTCTTCGCCTTCCAGCGGCTGCTCCAGACCGAGTTCGACTGGATGGCGAAGGAGTACGGCTTCGTCCGGGTCAACGCCGACCGGGACCCCGACGCGGTCGACGCCGACGTCCGGACCGCCGTCGCCCGGCTCTACGCCCCGCGGTGAACGGCGGGCGCTCCCGTTATTCTCCCCCCGGCCCTGGGCCCGGCCCGATGCCGGACCCCAATGTGGCCTACCGGGACCGGATCGGGAGCCCGGTGGTCGGGACCGCCCCCCGGCTCCTGCTCCTCGGCAGCGGGGAGCTGGGCCGGGAGATCGCGCTGGAGGCGATGCGGCTCGGCGCCGAGGTGATCGCGGTCGACCGCTACCCGAATGCCCCCGCGATGCAGGTCGCCCACCGGCACCACGTGATCCCCATGACCGACCCGGCCGAGCTCCGGGCGGTCGTCGAGCGGGAGGCGCCGGAGCTCATCGTGCCCGAGATCGAGCAGGTGGCCACCGAGGAGCTGCTGAGGCTCGAATCGGACGGCTGGACGGTGATCCCGAACGCCGAGGCGACCCGGCTCACGATGGACCGGGAACGGCTCCGCCGCCGGGCCGTCGACCTCGCCCGGGTGCCGACCAGCCGGTTCCAGGTCGCCGCCTCCCTCGACGAGGCGCGGGCCGCCGCCCGGGCGATCGGCTTTCCCTGCCTCTTCAAGTCGATGATGTCGAGCTCGGGTCACGGCATGACCCGGGTCGACCGGCCGGAGCAGGTCGACCGCGCCTACATCGAGGCGAGCGAGCACGGCCGGGTCCCCGACCCCCGGGTCATGGTCGAGGAGTTCCTCCGGTTCGACCGGGAAGTCACGATGCTGACCCTCCGGCACTACGCGCCCGGGGGCCGACGGGAGACCACGGTCCTGGCGCCGATCGCCCACGCCCGGCCGGGGACCCTCTACCACGAGAGCTGGCAGCCCGAACGGTTTCCCGCGCCCGTCGAGGCGGAGCTCGACCGGGTGGCCCGGCGGATCACCGACAGCCTGGGCGGGTTCGGCCTCTTCGGCGTCGAGTGCTTCGTCGCCGGGGACCGGGTCTACTTCAGCGAGGTCTCGCCGAGGCCCCACGACACCGGCCTCGTCACGCTCGGCAGCCAGTGGAACAGCGAATTCGCCCTCCACGCCCGGGCGATCCTCGGGCTCCCCTACCGAGGACCGGAACCGACCACACCGGCGGCGGCGCACGTCATCCTGGCCGACCGTTCGGCTCCGGCGCCCGAACTCGGCGGGCTCTCCGAGGCCCTCACGGAGCCGGGGGTCCGGCTCTACCTGTTCGGAAAGCCCGAGGCGTACCCGGACCGGCGGCTGGGCGTCGCGGTCGCCCGGGGAGCCACCCTGCCGGAGGCCCGTCGGAAGGCCGCCGCGGCCGCCCACGCCGTCGAGGCGAAGATCGCCTACCCGCCGGTGCCGCCCCGCCCCCGATGAACGATCCCCCGGAGGGGGGCGGCTCCGAAGGCCTCCCGGTCGTCCGAAGGGCCCGGGTGGGGGAGCCGATCGACGTGGGCTGGCCCGCCCGCCCGTCGACCGGGTTCCGTTGGGAGTTGGACCCGCTTCCGGAGGGGATCGACCTGCGGGCCGACCGCTACGATCCCGAGCTCCCGGTCCGTCCGGGACGGGGCGGCACCCAACGGTTCCGGTTCGAGGCGGACCGGGCCGGGCATTTTACGATCCGCTTCCGGTACCGACGGCCCTGGGCACCGGCCGAGGTGGACGTTCGGGAGCTCCGGCTGATCGTCGAGCCGCTTCCCGACCCAACCGGACCGGACCCGGGGTGAGGCCGCCCTCACGCCCGGGTCGGACCACCGGGCGACCGCCCGCGCCCACGGTTCACCACCGGTCGGCGCCGGCCCCCGGTTGCGGCCGGCCCGCGGCGGCGGACCCCGTCGGGCCCCGGAGGGCAGGGATCACCGGCCCGAGGACCTCCATCAGGGTCGCGACCAGGTCGTCGTCGGCGTTGAAGGACGGCACCCGGTATAGCCGTTCGGCCCGCTCGCCGACGCGGCGCCGGAGGGCCCGGTCGAGATCGTAGAGGATCTCCAGGTTGTCGGCCAGGAACCCGATCGGGGCGAGCAGCACCGGCGCGGTGGTCGATCGAAGCAGCCGATCCGCCTCCGCTTCCACGGCGGGCCCCAACCAGGGGCCCTCGGCCCGACCGACGCTCTGGTAGGCCAGCATCGCCCGGTGCGGGGCTAGCGCCTGCTCGATCCCGGCCCGCAGCGCATCGATCTGGTTCGTGTACGGCCGGGGCGGATCGTCAGGGCGGTCGGGCAGGCTGTGGGCCGAGAAGAGCAGGGTCGGCGGCTCACCGTAGCGGTCGGCCAGGCTGTCGGAGGCCGCCGCGATCCGCCGGGCCCAGGCCCGGGCGAGGCCGGGCGCGGAGTGCCAGCCGGTGAAGTAGCCCACCGGCCGAAGATCCGACCGGCGGCGTCGGAGCGCCCGGACCCGCGCGAGGTACCGGCCGACGCCCCAGGGGGTGTAGAACGGCGTCCAGGGGAGGACGACGACGCGGGTCGCGCCGGCCCCGAGGAGATCGTCATACCCCTGCTCCACGGACGAGGCGCCGTGGAGGGTCCCGTACCGGCAGACGACCGACCGCCCCCCGAGCTCCATCCGCGCCTCCAGCCGGCGGGCCACGGTCCGGCCGATCCGGTTGAGGGGCGAGCCGCCGCCGATCTCCCGGTACCGTTCGACAAACTCCCCGACGAGGGCGGGCGGCGTCGGCCGGCCCCCCCGGATCGCCGAGAGGAACTCCGGAACCTCGTCGAGCGTGTCGGGCGCGCCCAGCGCCACGAGGAGGATCCCCGGACGATCGTCGGCCGGCCGCATCCGATCCCGGTGCCTCACGGATACGACTGGAGCAGGACCGCCAGCAGGAGGACGGCCAGCATGAGGGCGAGGTTGATCATCGATACCGCTCGGCTCCGCCGCCGCAGCGCCCGGAGCTCGTCGTAGCGGCGTTCCCGGGCGAGCCGGACGATCTTCGGCCCGTAGTAGGCGCCGTGAAGGTAGATCAGCGCGATCAGCACGGCCACGACGAGCCCCTTGGTGAGGAGGAGTTCCCCCCCGGGCGTCATGGTGAGCGCCGAGAGGGACGGAAGGTACCACGTCGCGTTGTAGATCCCGGTCGCCACGAGGAGGATCAGGAGCGGGTTCGTGAACTGGCCGAACCGCCGGGCGACCCGGGCGACCAGGGCCGTCCGCTCCGATTCGTCCCGGGTGAGGGTGTAGGTGACCGGCTCGAGGATCAGCCAGAAGAAGAACGAGCCCCCGACGAAGAGGACGGCCGCGAAGAGGTGCACGTAGAGCACCGCGATCTCCAGGCCGTTCATCCCGGCGGGACCTCCCCGGCCGCAGCGACCCCGGGCGGAGCCGGCCCGAGCTCAGGGGCCCAGGGGCAGGCCGGATCGCTGCCCAAGGGATCGCCGGTCTCCGCCCAGGCCCGGGCCCGGCTGCCGCCGCAGTAGCTACGGGCCGGGCACCGGCCGCACGCTCCCGAGAACCGGCGCGCCCGGATCGCCTGCACGAGGGGGTGCCCTTGGTAGACGGCCCGCAGATCGTCCGTGCGTACGGAGCCGATGGGAAGGTCCAGGAGACCGCCCGGGGTGATCGTGCCGTCATGGCCGACGAAGACGATCCCGTCGCCATCGAGGGTGCCGACCGGAGCGATCGAGGAGGGGTGGGTCGGCGGCCCCAGGCGTCGGCGCAGCCGAGCGGCCATCACCGGGTAGCCCCCATCGCGGGGCGGGGCGGCGCCGGCCTCCCGCTCGTGATGGACCCGCCGGAGCCACGGACCCTCGACCGCGCGGACGAGGAGGCCGTAGCGCGAGGCATCGTAGAGCAGGTGGGCGACCGCGCCGTACTCCGCGGGGGAGATCTCGGGGAGGGTCGCGGCCCGGCCCGTCCGGACCAGGAAGAAGAGCTCCCAGACCGGCACCCGGTGGAGCTTCAGGAGGGCGCAGAGGGCGCCCAACTCCTCCCGCCGATCCGGCAGCACGGTCGTGTTGACCTGGACGCGCAGCCCCGCGGCCTGGGCCTCGGCGATCGCCTGAAAGGTGGCCCGGAAGGTCCCCGGCACGCCCCGATGCGCATCGTGGGAGCCGGGGGTGGCCCCGTCGAGGCTGAAGGAGAGCGCCGAGACCCCGAGGTCGGCCCACCGACCGATCAGCTTCGGGGTGAGACGGTCGGAGACGGCGGGGGCCACGGCGACGCTGAGCCCGAGCGAGCGGGCCCGGGCGACGAGCTCCGGGTGGTCCGGCCGGGCGAGGAGATCCCCACCGGTCAAGACCAGGACCGGCCGCGGGACCTCCCACCGGGCGATCGACTCCAGTACCGCGAACCCCTCGGCGGTCGAGAGCTCCCCGGGGGCCGGGGCCGCCCGGGCGCCGGCCCGGCAGTGGCGGCAGCGGAGCGGACAGCTTCGGGTCGTCTCCCAGAAGACCAGCCGGGGCTGGCGTCCGTGGATCATCCGGGACCGCTCCCGGGTCCGGCGACCCTCAGCGGTGGAGCGGCGGGGCCGAGTCGAACGCCTCGGCGAGGATCCGGGAGACCCCGCGGTGGAGGAGCTCGGCCGCGCTGGATCGGCTCACCCCGAGTTCCTTCGCGACCGCCGCCAGGTCGGCACGGCGCGGCACCCCGAAGTAGCCGAGCCGGCGGGCGACCTCCAGGGCCGTCCGTTGCCGGGGCGTGAGCCCGGGACGGGTGGTCCAGGAGCGCAGGCTCCGCAGGACCGCCCCGTCGCGCGTCAGGGCCTGTTCGCGGGCCTGACGTTCGGCCGGAGTCGAGGTCGAGCGGGGACCGATGACCTCCCACGAGTCGGGCCCGGCGCCGGGGGCCTCCAGGAATCGGCAGCTCCGGCACAGGAGCCCGGCCGTGAAGAGGATCCGGCAGCGTGGGTTCGTGGTCGCTTCGATCCGCACGACGGCGGGGTCGGACGGGCCCCGGGGGGCTTCGGTGACCCGCAGGACCTCCGGATCGGCGGGCAGCGAGGCCAGGGCCCGGTCCACCTCGTCGGGGGCGCCGCTCAGCTCCAGCAGGTGGACCGACCGGCGACCCCCCGGCAGGATCGGCTGGCAGGCCCGCATCCGGACCGTGAGGCCGTGGGCGCGGGCGAGCCGCCGCACCCAACTGGGGTCCGGTTCGATCCGGGCGGTCATCTGGAGAAGCCCGGAAGGGTTCGCTCCGCCGGGGGCCGAGCGGGACCGGGGCCGCCGCTCCGGGGCCCGATCGGTCCGGCGCCGCGCCATCGGCTCCGGGAGGAGCGCTTGAGGGTATCACCGTTTGGGGCGTGGCCGGGCCGGCGCCGCACGTCGTGCCTTCCATCCGGGCCGGATCCATCCCTCAGTGGGCGACCAGCGGGGGCGCGGTCGGGATCGCCTCATCGATCGGTTCGGCGGACGTGGCCGGCCGGGGGGCCGAGCGGGCCATCACCTCACGGATCAGGGCCTCCGCCTCCGCCGGCGCCACGCCGAGTTCCCGCGCCCACTCCGCGGACCGGGCGACGACCCGCCGCTCCTGACCGGGATCGTGCAGGGGAAGCCCGTGCCGGCGCTTGTACTCCCAGAGCCGCGTCACCGTCCGGGCCCGGGCCGCGTACAGCTCGAGGAGGGCCCGGTCCAAGCGCTCGATCAGTCGGCGGTAGCTTTCGACCGAGGGCTCACGGGCGGCGGCATCGCCGGTCATGGTCCCGACAGGACCGCCGCCGTCTTGGGGTGCGAGCCTTACCGGTCAGGGACCGGCATTACCCGAGCCGGCAGGGTTCCGACCCGATGGAACTGGTCGTCGCCTCCAATTTCGATCCCGAGCTGATCGCCTCGACCCGGGAGTTCCCCATCGCCGCCTTCTTCGGGAACTTCCCGCGCACCCTGGTCGGCGGGGGGCGACCGCCGCACATCCTGCCCCCGATCACCGAGGCCCAGTTCCGGGCCCATCTGGCGGAGGTCCATGCCGGGGGCCGGGAGTTCTATGCGACCTTCAATACCTCCGATCTCGGCCTCCGGGAGTACTCCCCCGGATTCCTCGCCCGGCTGAAGGCGGAGGTCGCCCGGCTCGTCGAGATCGGCGTGGACGGGTTCGTGGTCGCGATCCCGGCCCTCATCGAGTGGATCCACCGGGAGTACCCCTATACCCGGATCAGCGTCTCGACGTTCGCCCGGATCCGCACCGTGGCCCAGGGGGAGTACTTCCTCCGTCGGGGGGCCGATACCTTGGTCATCGAGGAGGCCAACCGGGACTTCCCTCTGCTGCGCGGCCTCGCCGAAGCCGGCGCCCGGGTCGAGGTGCTGGTCAACCAGACCTGCATCCACGACTGCCCGTTCCGGTTCCACCATCTCAACACCAGTTCCCTGGCCTCCCAGACCGACACCGCCGCGCCCCCGTGGTTCGAATTCCCGCTCCTCCAGTGCGGACTCGAGGTTGCCCGGGACCCGGCGCAGATGATCGCCGGGATCTTCGTCCGGCCGGAGGAGTTGGAGGTCTACGAGGAGATCGGGGTCCACCGCTTCAAGATCTCGGGCCGCAACCAGACGACCGCGTGGCTCCGCCGGGTCGTCCAGGCGTACACCGCCCGGCAGTACCCCGGCAACCTCCTCGACATCCTGAGCTACGTCCAGAACCGGGGCCCCCGGGCGGCGCTGCTGCGCCTGGATCAGGAGGGCGTCCGTCCGGAGATCGTGCGGCCCTTGAGGGCTGCCCTCGACCCGCTCGAGTCGATGACGATCGACAACCGGGCGTTCCCGAAGGGGTTCCTCCGCCGGATCGCGGCCACCGACTGCCGGGCCATCTCCTGCCGGGACTGCGGCTACTGCGCTGGAGTGGCCCGGCGGGTGGTCCACATCAATGGGCGCCCGCTGTCGGAGTACGTCCCGCCGGCGAACCTCCCCTTGGGGGAGGATCTGCTCCCGGCGTTCGGGGCGACGGGGGAAGAGACCCCGTCACGCTGACGGGAGGGGCTCCGTCCCTTCGACGGGCAAGGCGACGGTCGCAGGGGCCGAGGAAAAAGGCAGCCTACGGAAGGACCGTGATCTTGCCGGACCGGCCCATCGAGACCTGGAGCTTGCCCTTGAAGTCCTTCACCCAGCCGTCGGTGATCTGGATCTTCATGCCGACCTTGTACTTCGCGATGTCATCGCCCCAGAGGGTGAGGGTCGTCGTGCCGGTCGCATCCTGAAGCGTCGCGTCCGCCACCGACGAGGTGCCGCGCGAGGTGGTGACCTCCCGGGGCGTCGAGATGGCCGTGATCGAGGCGGTGAAGGTGGCGTTCTGGTTGGCGCGGATGCTCGCGATGTCGCCCATAGCGTTGGGGGGTGGCCGCACGGCAACTTAAGACCTTTGCCTGCCCGGGTCCGGCC